>JBBRCV010000159.1:0-12939 GCA_038204505.1 Elainellales cyanobacterium | reverse complement strand
GCTCAGGAGTGGGATAGAAGCGGTACTTGAAGGCTTTCTGCGTCATGCCTCACGTTATATCATTTATTCTGTGAGATGCGCCAAACAAATAGTAAAGCCGTCCTTAAAGGACGGGGTTTCCACCCACATTTTCCGATGAGGTGAGTGTTGTATCTGTGAACCTGGGGTCTGCAATCTTAATATTGACGTGTAAAGCTATGCCTTCAGACATAAATCACCCTCCAGAAGTTGCCATTAATTCCCAGATTCCGCTTGCTCAAGATTTAGAAAGTCAGGCTGTACGGCAGTCTCCGTTAGGCAGTTTGCCGGATTGGTTACGTCGTCCTATTGGCAAAGCTAGCGAACTTTCAAAGGTTCAACAAATCATTAAACAGCGACAGATTCATACGATCTGTGAAGAAGGGCGTTGCCCTAATCGGGGGGAGTGTTATGCCCAGGGGACTGCAACGTTTTTGTTGATGGGTCCAACTTGTACTCGCGCCTGTGGTTTTTGTCAGGTAGATAAGGGGCATGCGCCGATGCCGCTTGACTTGGAGGAGCCGCAGAAGGTGGCAGAGTCGGTAAATTTGTTGGGTTTGCAGTATGTGGTGTTGACTTCGGTGGCGCGGGATGATTTGCCAGATCAGGGGGCGGGATGGTTTGTGCAAACGATCGCCGCAATTCGCCAAATTTCCCCACAAACGCAGATTGAGGTGCTAACTCCGGATTTTTGGGGCGGGCTAGGTGGAGAGGTGGCGCAGCGGGAACGGGTAGAGACGATCGCCCGCATTACCCCAGCTTGTTATAACCACAATATTGAAACCGTTCGTCGACTCCAGGCTCCAGTGCGGCGAGGGGCAAAGTACGATCGCTCTCTACAAGTTCTACAGTTCGTTAAAGATTACAACTCCAACATTCCCACTAAATCGGGGTTGATGCTGGGGCACGGGGAAACTGAAGTTGAGGTGATTGAGGCAATGGGCGATCTGCGGAAAGTCGGGTGCGATCGCCTGACATTAGGACAGTATATGCGTCCTTCGTTAGAACATTTGCCTGTTCAAAAATATTGGACACCCGAAGAATTTGCTCAGTTAGGAGCGATCGCCCGTGAGATGGGCTTTGCTCATGTGCGATCGGGTCCCTTGGTGCGTAGTTCCTACCACGCCGGAGAAGCGGATAGATTAGATCAGTAACAGTAGCGCCCACTTGCATCAGGGCGAGTTTGTTCTTGCCCTTTGCGCAAAAGACCCAAGAGGGTAGAAACGAAAACGCAGCGCTTGGAGCGGCTGTTATCAGCTACTAACGTTAGTCGTCCGAGTTGCCCATTGACTTCTCCGGTGCGATTGAATTGCACGCGATAGCCACTGGTGCTGGTTGAGAGAGTGGTTTCGCCAGGGTCGATATGAATTCTGGGAATAGAATTTTGCCAGTTTGGGGCGTTGTCTAGCCCATGAACGGCGAATTGAATAATGCCGTTAGGTTCTTGAAAGCTGACCTGCCAAGTTTGATGGGTTTGGATTGCTTGCACTTGGGCTTGTCGGATGCTTTGGAGAACTTGGTCTTGGGCACTAGTAAGATTGCGGTTGGCGAGGAAGTTGTTCCATCCGGGGGCGGCGATCGCCATTAAGATTCCCATGATGGCGATCGCTACTAGCATTTCAATGAGGGTGAAGCCTGCTGTGGAAGTAGGCGATCGTCTAGAGAATCGGGGAGCCATAAATTAAGGGTGGTTTTTACGATCTCTAGAATGCCCAACGAGATGAGAAATCAACGTTTTTATAAACTGCCGATGCTTAAGGGCACCATGTCGCCATCGGTGGTAAATCCTAACAACATTGCTTCGCGAGGTCTGATCACATCGCCCGTAATGACGCAGCGTTCTTCTTGTTGGGCGATCGCTTCTACACTGGCTCGGATGTCAGTTCGAGAAAACTGGGGCTGATAATCTCCAGATTTTTGCTGCACATAATTCCACAACACATCGCGGATCAAAGCCTGATAGCCCTGATTCCCTGCCAGGTCTTTCAGCTTCTCCTTAAGTTCACGCTCTAGGCGAATGCTGGTGACTTCCATTTCGGTTGTGGCAGTGGTGCGATTAATTGTGTACATTGGGGTTCCTCCGCTAGAGTTTTATGCTAAATTTTACTGATCTACATGAAGTATAGACACTCTCGTAATACAAGTGTAGTATGTTAATTGTTGATTGCAACTTCTACCTCTCGGAAGGCGGAACCATGAGTCAAGAAATGACCTTTACAACTTTGCAGCAGACCGTGAGCCTCACCGGAGGTTTGTGCAGAATGGCGGCTGTGGCAAGGTTTGGCTTTGGGCATGGCTTAGGTTTGCTGGCGCAGAGTGTCGCTAAGTTTGGCGGCGATCTGTCTGTTGATGGGCGAGATCTGTCTGGGGTTGGCGATGCTATTTCTGGGCTGAAATTAGCCGGATTGCCCCAAGACACGATGCCAAAACAGAGGAGCGGGAAGTGCAGTTTTAGATTTTCTGTACTGACCTTGGATTAGAAGAACTAAACAGTTTCTTCAACCCCCGCTCCCGCACCAGAAAGGAGACGGGGGTTCTTAGTTTGAACTGATAGCGGCTCCAGTTTTCGACTCAATGACGCATACAAAACGGAGTTTTGAGGTCATGTTAAAAGTGATGTACAGCGAGTCGGGCTTGCACTTAGAGTGTTTGACTCAGCTCACAGAAGATTGGATCGCGTTACAGGCGATTTTGGCGGTGAGAACGGCTCGGCAATTAGTGATAGAACATTGCTCGGCATCATTATTGTTGCGGGCAGATTTGGATGGACTCAGGGTTTTGGAGCAGTTGATTAGCGCTGAGGAGATGGGGCTAATTGCTCTGTCGGTTTGCGATGCGGAGTTTACAGAGGTAAGTTTGCGGGGAATCTGGATTTCTGCGGGGAATGCGGAGGAAGGATCTTTTGTAGTGATGATGAGTCATGCTGCTGAAGTTCTGCTGCTTCAGCTCTGGCAGGAGTCACAGGTTGCGCCTGCTCCGGTTTGGAGATGAGGAGCCTGAAAGATGACTGTATTCGTCCTGGATTAATTAATGGGTTGAGGGCGGTACAGTCATTTATTTAGTTTTATGCTGTGATGCTATCTAAAGTTCTCTTTTAGTGTGCCAATTGCGTTAGTGATGAGGTTCATAGAACCGTTCAATCATTAGTGCAGTAGCTGGATTCAGAGCAGGAATTTCTTGGACTCAGCCAAAAATTTACAACTATCGAACTCTTTATCCTTAAGGGTAATTTCGCATTTCTACGGGATTTCTTAAAATACCCCAAGTTCAACCCTATCGTTTCTGGAATGACTTGTAGTCTTTTGTAGTATGTTGTAGTATAGAGCGAATACAGACTCTGCATCTATGAGGTTATTGCTATGACGTTGTTTTTTGTTCGTTTGTTTTATCGTTCTGAGCCTGAAACTTTCCCAAGGGAGCGGTTTCCCTTAAACCAGCCAGATTCAGAGCAAGAGGTTGAGCGCCATCGTCAGCAAGTGGTGGAACATTTGCGCGAGGTGAGAGCGGAGTACAGCTTGGAACGGCGGATTTTTTTCTGAAGTTATTTTTACCAAATTTATCCAGGGGCAATTTAAAATGATCACGGTGTCTAGAACGAAATTTGATACAGATGCATTAACGATGCGTTCCTATAGGGGAGAATGCGATTTGCAGGCGATCGCCACCTTTCTAAACCTTTGTGAAACGGTTGATCAATTGGGTCGTTACTACAGCGTGTCGGAGATGCGCCGTGAATTATCTGAGCCTGGATTTGACCCAGAACAAGATGTGCGTCTATGGACAGATGAGATGGGGCAACTGATTGCCTATGCCCAAATGTGGATTCCGAGACAGTCGGAGCAGAGTACTTCGGCGGACAGTTTTTTGTGGTTTCGGGTTCATCCAACGGTGAGAGAATGGGGGCTAGAGCCGAATATTTTGGCTTGGAGTGAGGTCAGGATTTGGGAAGTGGGGCGATCGCGCAATCTACCTGCTCGGTTGCAGTCGAGTTGCCGCGATAGTCAGGGCGATCGCATTTCGTTACTGCAAAACCATGGCTTTGTTTATGAGCGTTGCTTTTTGAGAATGGAGCGATCGCTGACGGAACCGATACCGATGCCGCAGTTTCCTGCTGGCTTTACGCTTTCCCATAGTCAGGGTCAGCAGGATATTGAGGCGCGATTAGATTTACATAATCAGGCGTTTAGCGATCATTGGAATTTTTATCCAACGACGATTGAGGAATTGGCGCATTGGGAAACTGATGAGAATCATCGACCGGAGTTGGAGTTGTTGGCGATCGCGCCGGATGGATCTTACGCCGCATTTTGCCTTTGCAGGATGGATCGTGAGGATAATGCT
This sequence comes from Elainellales cyanobacterium, assembly GCA_038204505.1. Lineage (GTDB taxonomy): Bacteria > Cyanobacteriota > Cyanobacteriia > Elainellales > Elainellaceae > Timaviella. Next base: position 8,580 of record JBBRCV010000159.1, on the reverse strand, counting down.
CAGCGGGGTTGTCAGATGGGTGTGATTAGCTCGCTGGGAACTCGACGAGAGTTTCGGCGGCAGGGATTAGGGCGAGCAATGTTGTTGACGGGATTGCAGAAGCTGCGGTTAGAGGGAATGGAGGTAGCGAAGTTGGGTGTGGATACGGAAAATGTGAATTTAGCGCTGGCATTGTATGAGTCAGTGGGCTTTCGGAGAGTTTTTGCAAATTTGACTTATGTGAAAGAGGTTGAGATCGAGGCTGAAGTTTTAGATAGATAGCCCCAGCTTTAAACCTAATAATCCATGCAGAAACAGCAATCCTAATGCTGCACTTCCTAGATAAGCGTGGATGTTTCGGAACAGTCCTTTGTCCTTTGCAAAAGCTGTTGCCGCGATCGCCCCATTCGTTGCTAATAAGATGAGTGCGATCGTTCCTGTAATAAAGTGTGGGCTTTCCAAAATAGGTTTTTGCTGCATGACTAACGACAGTACTCCACCCGTGTAACCTAGTGCAATAAACAAGAACATTAACGGCGCTAACTTGCGGTGATCTAATCGGCTTTTAAGCGCGGCATCTTTGTCTTCAACTAGCCGTCCTCGCCAACCCGCCAAGCCTACATAACTGCCTAACACCACGACAACAATGCCCATCATTAAGGGGTGACCCCAATGCACAATCGGTTCAGGTGTGCCCAAAGAACGAAACCATGCGGCGATCGGTTCTAATGTTTCACTCAAGCGGGTCGAGAGACTTGCTAACGTAATGACTGACATTGTGTTTCCTTGTATTTCGTTGTGTTTCCTGATCTCAATCATTAATCTAACGCCAATATTTCCAGGCGGCGTATGCCATTGTTACCACTCCCGTGATGATGGCAGATTCATCAATCTCAAACTGGGGATGATGCAGTGGATAATTATGTCGATCGGCGTGTCCAACGCCCAACCGAAACATGGTGCCAGGAGCATGGTCAAGATAGAGCGAGAAATCTTCTGCACCTAGGGAAGGTTCGAGGAGGATTTGAACGCGATCGCTCCCCCAGGCTTCCTGCGCTGCCGACTCAACAATTTGCGTCAAAGCTAAATCATTCTGTACCGAAGGTACGCCCCGTTTATAGTGCAACTCGTATTTTGCGCCGTAAGTTTGGCACACACCCGCCACTACTTGCTCAATCCAAGCAGGTAAAGCAGCACTGGTTTCAGGATGAAGCGATCGCACCGTTCCTAACATCCGCACCCGATCAGCAATCACATTCGGCGCTCGTCCCCCCTCAATTTTTCCAATCGTTAACACCACCGGACGCAACGGATTTTGAGTGCGGCTAATTGCCTGTTGCAACGTTGTAATCACCTGCGACGCAATCCAAATTGCATCGATCGCCTCATGAGGGCGCGCCCCATGCCCCGACTCCCCAATAATCGTCATCTCCAGATCATCTGCCGCCGCTGTCAATGCCCCGTACCGAATGCCCACCGAACCACCTGGAATTGTGGGAAACACATGCAGACTAAAAATAGAATCCACCCCATTCATCACCCCGTCCCGCACCATCCAACTTGCCCCCTGCGCCGTTTCTTCAGCAGGCTGAAACAAAAACCGTAGATCTCCAGGCAACGGCTCTCCCAATTGCGACAGCAGCATCGCCGTTCCTAACCCCACCGTCGTATGAACATCATGACCGCAAGCGTGCATAATGCCGCGATGTTGAGATGCGAACGCCAAACCTGTCCGTTCCTGAATAGGCAATGCATCCATATCTGTGCGAATTGCCAGCAACCTTGAATCCTGCTCTGCGCCTATCAGTTCTGCGACAACGCCCGTTTTTCCCACCAGTTCTTGCACTTGTAGCCCGCAAGTGGAAAGCACCTCTGCGATATAGGCAGCAGTTTGATATTCTTGACCACTGAGTTCAGGATGACTGTGTAAATGACGACGAATTTCAATTAAACGAGGAGTGAGGTTAGCGGCAATCTCCTTGATTTGGCTCAGCATTAGGCAAGTTCTAGGTGAAACGTGTTACCTGATCATAAAGGCAACTTTCAAAGATTGGAGCAATTACGCTTGCTTTAACGTTCCCCTTAAGCATCTGTAAAGGAAAGCTATAGTTCGATCGCCTCTCTACTCACTAAAGCTGGAGACCTAACTGCGATCGCCACTCTGCCAATGGTTTTTCCCAATCCTCTTCCCACTTCTGCGCTAGTAACGGTTGTGCCTGGTTACCCATCCGATAGCCAGTGGGAATGATATCAAGCAACATATCCATAGCTGCGGGATTTTTAATCATTGTTTCAATTACGCTACCTGCTACCAGCATCGCTGCTAGTGGACGACGAACCTGCGCTAATTCAAACGCTTTCAGCCCCAATTCACCCGTTACATCAACGCCAAAATTGGTCACAATATGCCAGATATCATGAGTCTGTCGCATTCGCATAAAGAAGTAGGTAATATCGTCAGTCACCTCTCCTTTACGATAAAAATTGGGATCAAATCCAGCATTGGTAATGTAGCTGGCATAGGCATAACCCAAGGATTCTGGCGGCAACTGAAGCAGCGCCGCAATATCGGGGGAAGGTGCCAGATAGCGTTCTGCAAAGAGGGGCGCAACTCCGGGCTTAGACTTGGCGAACTCAACAGCCAGACGAGTCGCTTCAATGTGCTGCAACCCATCTTCAATATCGTAAACAGAATCCGTTTTTTCAGGGTCGCGGATCAGGGTCATCGCACCCTTGAGTGTAGATAGAACATCTCGTTGTCGCCCAAGTAAATCCTGAAATTTCATGACTGATAGTGGAGTGAGGGTTAAGAGTTCAAGAAAAGCATAAACCTTGTTGTGCCGCTGTCATTACGCAGAGTCTTGATATTGCCGGATCGCTTCTGCAATCTCTTGCATTAGTCGCCCATCCCGCTCTGCATCAAATGCTACTGCGCCCTTCCAATCATAAAACCAAACTGGCTTTTGTCGTTTTTCTTCAGGTTCCGTTGCGTACCTTGGAAAGACGTGAGCATGGAGGGCTGCCTCGCTGTTTCCTAAGATTTCGTAGTTGATGCGCGCTGCACCCGTCACGGCAAGTAACGCGTCGCCCAAAATTGTCATGTCCTGTAAGAAATTGAGGCGCTGAATCATCGTTAATGCATTGAGATCAGAAACTACGGGGTCAGGCAGCAATAGGGAATAACCTGGCAAGAACTGCACATCTCCTAATACAACCCAGCCTGATTTAACACGACAAATAACGGTCGGGTTCGTTCCCTGACGTGCGGTTTCAACTCGACGATGAATCAGCGTAGACATATTAATGAATTTAGCATTGTGTTTGAACGATCGCCCAACATAGAGTAATTGGCGAGAGTCACGTCTTTTTGCTCAGAGAAACTGACTCAAAATTTCCGCTGTGGCTCGCCCTGTTTTTGCCCAACTAAACTGACTGGCTCTAGCTAATCCAGCGGCTCGAAGTTGCGATCGCCCCTCATCATCCCTCACGATTTGCTGCATGGCTGCGGCGATCGCCTTCTCATCATAAGGATTCACCAAAATTGCAGCGTCACCTGCTACTTCGGGGAGGGACGACAGGTTAGAAGTAATAACGGGTGTCCCACAGGACATAGCTTCTAGAACAGGGAAGCCGAAACCTTCCCAGAGGCTGGGGAAAATGAGGGCGATCGCTTGCTCATACAGCACGGGCAACTGGTCGTAGGTGACGTAATTGAGGAATTGGACGCGATCGGTTAAGCCGAGTTCTTGGATTTGGGCTTGGAGGAGGGGGGTGTAGCGGCGATCGCGGGAGCCAGCGATGAGGAGTTGATAGTCGGCGGGGAGAGTGGTGAGTGCCCAGATAACGCGATGCAGGTTTTTGTAAGGATCGGGGCGACCGATGTAGAAAAAATAGGGGCGACCCCTTGTGGGTATCTCGAAGAGGGTGGGCAGTGAAGTAGCGGTAGGGACACGAAAATGCTGGGCGTTGTGAGCGAGGGGAATCGGGGTAATCTTTTGGGCGGGAATTTGAAAGAATTGGGCGATATCTTGGGCGGTAGCGATAGAGTTACAAATGATGTGTTCGGCTTGTTCTAAGACACGAGGAATATAGTGACGAGCGTATTGGGTAAGGGGTGATTTCCAGTTTGGAAACCGTAATGGGATAAGATCGTGAACAACAACGACGGAGCGGCAGACAGATCCTAATGGAGCTTCAGGAATGGGGGAAAAGAGGAGGCGGGATTGTTGTTCTTTATAGATTTTTGGGAGGTGCAGTTGCGTCCAGGCGAGGCGGCGAAAGTGTCCTGACTTACCCTGCTCTGGAGTGAGTGTATTGGGAATGGAATAATAAGAATGCTGTTCGAGGCGAGGGAAATGCTCGGAGGCTAACAAGGTGAGTCCAGAGAGGGGAAGTTCTGGAATAAGGTTAAGGGCGTAGTTTGCCAGTCCTGTGGGCTTCTTGCCAATGAAGGAGAGGTTGACGGCGAGAGAGTTAGACTCAGGAGTCATGGGTAAAGTTAGCGATGATTTTATGAAAATTTCGCTTTAAAGTGTCCACGTATAGGGGATGGCGATCGCTATTGACTGAGATCGGAGATTTGAACAACGTCATAATCCAGGGGCATCGGACAGGTTGAATGATGATCTTTGATAATTGTTCAGAACGTCATTCCCGCTATCTCAGGAATGTGAGAATAACATAGAGTACCATTGGGTTATAAGTGACTCAAACTAAGAATGATCTCAAGAAGCTACTCCTTCTTAAAACTTTCCCCATAGGTTTTGAGCTTTTCTAAATCATCGGGGCTAATGACTTTCTTAACGTTAAATTTAAGGCGTTTACCCAATTGATAGAATGGCTGCGCCCTCTGGTTTAGTACGTACTTTAAATATCCTAAATAGAACGCCTTGACATGAGGATGCGTCAGTTTTAGGGATGGCAATTGACGCTGACGCTGAAAAACAATAAACATGCCATTAGCATATACCGGAGAACAGCCTCTAAGCTTTCCTAAGATTGCTCCCGTCTCCTGTTGCATACCTTTGTGGATAATTGCCCATTGAAATTTTGAGCGCAGTAACTCAGGGTTGTAATTCTGAATCTTCCCAGGAAATGTAGAACGAAACTCTGGCATGTGACCAGGGAATTGTTCTTGGAAAATAGTCGGTGCTAGAACTAGCTGATCGGCTTGAATGTGTTGCTTCACAAAGTCTACGGTCTCTTGCCAGGGCTGAGCTTGGGAATCAAACATGAACGTAGCAGTCTTGGCAGTTGTTGGTTCTCCGCTAATGAAGGTCTGAATTGTACTGAGTGCTACACCTATAGGTCGGTCGTCGGGATTATGGGGGTTTAAGTCTTGAGGTGCGATCGTGCGATCGACCTGAAAGGTGAAACGGGTAAAAGGCTGGCTACTGTCGCTCGCCCCTTTAGGAATAAGTCCTTGAAAGATGGTCGTGCTGGAGTGGCTGTAGATTACGCCTAGCGGGATGGGGTAATCATTAACCTGTAGCGTGAGGCTTTGAAGAATATCTGGAGCGAGGGTATTGATAATGCAGAACTCAATGATGAGATCGCGATCGCCTGACAGCTTAAAATCTAGCGTTGACACTGTGCCAGGGCCCGTCCAGCGGAAAGTGGACGTAACACCTTCCCGTAGATGCCAACCAGAGCCAGACATGGCTTGATTAAAGTCAAAAGCTAGCGTAGAGGTGGGCGCAAGATCAAGTTCGGCGTAGCGCTGACGGTAGCTTTTCTCCAGCAAACCCTGCATTTGGACTGCATTGGGGATAGTGGTAAGCGGAAGTTCACTCTGTTCCAATAGGTTTTGCACCATTTGGGCATAGCGAGATTCAAACTGTTTTTTGGCGTAATCGTAGAGAGCGATATCAAGTGCGTTACGGGAGGCGATCGCCTCCAATACTTCCGGTTCTATCTGCTCCTGCTTTAGCCGCTTAGATGGCGCAACCATCAAATTCTGATATTCTGCCAACGGGTTCCAGCCGAAGGTATACGAAAGCAATGCCATCGAATCCTGGAACTGCTCCACTAAGCCGACGCAGGCGAATTTTTCGGTCAAATTCTGCTTCGCCGCCTCTAGCCATTGTTCTGGCGAATCCTTGTATGCACTTAATGAAAGATGGCGAGTTTGGGAATTTGCCATACTGAGGTTTTCTGGATCGTTAACGTACTCCTTGAGAGTCATTGTTAGCGCTTTTTGATGGTTACGCATCCCTTCTACCCGCGAAGGTATGCATCTTCGCATGAATTCGTAGTCTGAAATAACTCGCTCAATTGGATTTCTTAGAAGCGTAATGTAAACGAGTCCAAGGGGCAACAGAGAACCCGTATCGTAGAAAAAATGCCCCCGGAAAAGTCGGTATTGCGCTAAGTCAGCGCGAGGAATTTTGACTAACTCGGTTCCAACTCTGGCGGGGCAGATCTCTTTTTCATGGAATTTAGAGTCTAGCAACGCCGTCAGAGTCGTCCCTGCTGTTTTCGGAATGTGGATGAAACAGAGTTTCTGATCCTGGCTTAATCGGTACTCAATCGGGTAGCTCATGCTGATTCAGATGACTCGGCTATTTATCCAAAGGGTTTTTTGAGAAGAGGCTTGATGAGTTTGGAACTCAGTGGTTCAACAGACTCTAACCCTAAATCTACACCAGAAACTCTGGAATATTTAAGTGCAATTTCTTTGGGTGCGCCAATCATTCTAATCACGTGGTTGTCGATCCACATGGCGCGATCGCACAGTTCAATAATGCTAGCGATGGAATGGGTGACCAGCACAATTGTGACTTCGCTCTCTTTGAAAGTCAACATCTTATCTAGACATTTCTTTTGAAACCGAATATCACCGACACTCAGCACTTCATCAATCAGCAAAATTTCTGGATCAAGGTGCGCCACGACTGCAAAGCCTAAACGCGCCAACATGCCGCTGGAGTAGACACGGAGGGGGCGATCGATAAATTCTCCGATCTCTGAGAACTCAATAATTTCCTCTAGCTTGCTTTGCACTTGGCGGCGGGTCAAGCCCATTAAAATGCCATTGAGCATGATGTTATCTCTACCATCTAGCTCTGGGTGGAATCCAGCTCCTAGCGCTAGTAAAGGCGAAACTCTGCCTCTAACTACGACTTTTCCTTTATTGGCTTTTAGTACGCCTGCAATTAGCCCCAGAGTGGTGCTTTTACCTGCGCCATTGTTACCAATAATTCCAAAGTTTTCGCCTTCACTAATAGAAAAGGAAATGTCGCGGAGTGCCTCAAACTGGTCTTCTTGAAGCGATCGCATACTCTTCTGAAAATTGAAAACAAAATTTTTAATCCCTCGGACATGACGATAAAAGGGATAGGACTTGCTGACGTTGCTAAAACTAATAATCGGATCGTTCATATCACTTCTGCAAACTTCCAAGAAAGCTTTCGATAAACTACATAACTAATCAATAAGAAGACCACCGTATGAGCCGTACTAATTGCCACATCATGCCAGTTGAGCGTACCCTGCATAATCAACTGCCGCCAGCCGCTGATGAGGTTAGCAAAAGGGTTAAGGACTAAGAATTTTCGCATCCGTGCGGGGATGTGCTCAAGGGTAAAAATAACGGGGGTGAAGTAGAAAATAAAGTTCATCACAATGCCCGTCAATCGTTCTAGATCTCTAAAAAACAGGTTGATGGAGGCAAGAATTAAAGACATCCCGTAGGTGAGACCCAGTTGAATTAGCAGCAGCACCGGAAACCCATAAAGCCAGGATAAGTGGGGATGCTGATGATAAATGAACATAAACAGCAAAATCACTGGAATCGACATGATGAAATGAATCATGTGATTCAAAACTGTACAAAGTGGAATCAAGCTAGTGGGAAAACTAACCTTTTTAATAATGGAGGCATTGCTAATGAATAGGTTAGGCGCAGAACCAATAGAGTTGCCAATCCACTGCCAGGGAAAAATTCCGCAAATAATAACGAGAGGATAGTCGGGAATTTGTACCTTAAAAATGATGGTAAACGCAAAGTAGTAAACAAGCGCAGCAGATAGGGGGCTGGCGATCGACCAAAAATAGCCCAGTGCCTTGTTGCCATACCGCACCTTCAGCTCTTTCTCAACCAAAACCATGACCAAATCACGGTAGTTCTCTAAGTCCCGATGCTGGCTGAGATGCCTAACCTTTTTAATTCCTCTTGTCAGTCTGGTACTTACACTCACAGTTTTGCTCCTACACACCACCCGCGATCTTTGAGACACCCACAAGGGGTCGCCCTAGAATTCCCTCAATTAATACTTTCATTAATTGACGCTTCTAGTTGCCAGACTATTCATCTACCTTGTAACATTTTTTAGCTTTAACAATTTCTGACTGACGCTTCTAAACTCACAACTCTCCCCTCAACGCTTCTAAACCATGCTCCAAAGCACGATAATACTCTACTCTTTCAACCCGATGCAAAATTCTCTCGGTCAGCCTAGCTTTATAGACGACATCGGTTCTCGGTCGTTCCTGTCTTACTCTTCATTGAGGAATTGGGAATGAAAACCGCAGTCATTCATGAATGGCTGGTCACCTATGCAGGCTCAGAGCGAGTTGTAGAACAGATGCTAGCGCTCTATC
>JBBRCV010000158.1:0-12945 GCA_038204505.1 Elainellales cyanobacterium | reverse complement strand
CAATATCAACCTTCAGGTGTTGCCCAAGGATCAAATTGAGCAGGTTCAGATCCAGGCTTACACTTCTAAGCCTCAAAATATTTATGTGTCTGATGGAACCCATATTCCAGTTTCAGCGCTAATTCCGGGGGGCGATCGCCTCACAGTTGGCGAGAAAACCAGCATTGAGTTCCAAACCGTCGAAGGTAAGCCGTTAACCGAACTCCTAGCCGATTACCCCGACAGCGAGATTAAGCCAACTTGGAAAATTACCAAAGGTGAAGATCTTGTTAGGTTCGATGAAAAGGGCAACCTTGAAGCTCTGGCTCCCGGAGATGTCACTCTACAAGGTAGCGTTCCAGGCATCGCCTCAAACAAGGGATTTCTCTTTATCACAGCTTTAGGACGGGTAGGAGCGTTTGGTGAAGATGGCGCAATCAACTGGGACATCTTGGGGATGGTTGTGTTCTTTGGGATCAGTCTCTACGTGAGTCAACTGATTTCAGGGCAAGGCGCTACTGATAACCCTCAGCAATCTGCGGTTAACAAGTTTACTCCGGTCATCTTTTCAGGGATGTTTTTGTTCTTCCCACTGCCTGCTGGAGTGCTGATGTACATGGTGATCGCCAATATGTTTCAAACGCTCCAGACCTTCATTTTATCGAGGGAGCCGCTGCCAGAGAATCTCCAAAAGATTGTCGATGCTGATGAAAAGCAGAAGGCGATTGGCGAAGATCGACCAGCCTTACCCTTTGAGCCTAAGACTGTGAAAAAAGAAGAAGCTTCTAAGAAAGATTCTGGTGGAACAGACAAGACCTCAAAAAAGAATAAAAAAGGCTGAAGCATGGATGAACAACAGGTTCAGGATGGACAGAAGTGGCTAGTAGAGTTATTGCAGCTTTCGGGATTACCCACCCAGGTTCAAACTGAGTTGAACAAGGTTGAGATCGAAGAAAGCTGCTGGTTAACGCTGGATGCTGACCAGACCCTAACGCCTGAACAGGTGAAAGCTTTAACTGGCACTCAGGGTGCTGCCCTAGATGCTCTACAATACCTTGCTAACACTACTTTAAACATGGGGCGAGGTGAGGGTGAGCATCTAGCGTTTACTCTAGAGCTAGATGGCTATCGAGTCCGGCGACAGTTAGAACTGAAAGAGCTGTGTGATCTGGCTGCTCAAAAAGTTCGGGAAACCCAGGAAGAATATGAAATGTCGGCGCTGTCTGGGGCAGAACGGCGTTTAGTTCATACTTACCTTAAGTCTTTTGATGACCTAGATACTTACAGCCGAGGGCGTGAACCCGATCGCCGCTTAGTGGTTCGTCCTGCCCAGCCTGATGCCGTTGATCCCTCTGCCTCTGCCTAACTCGTTTTGTCTTCGCGCTAAGTAGCGCTAAACATTATGGAACCGATCTACATTCCTCACATTGCTAGAGCGCCTGACCAGACCTGGAAAGTTCCAGTTCACGATCGCTTGCAAGATTTAGAAACCCTGACCCCGGCGCAAGGCTCGGTTCAGGTGGTCCACCGAGGCAGCTTTTTAGAAGTTAGTGCTCAAGCAGAATCAATCATGACGTTGACCTGCGATCGCTGTCTTCAGCAGTATAACCATCGCGTTGTCGTCAACACTTCTGAAATTATTTGGCTGCAAGAAGTTTTGGAAGAAGAATCTGATCCGATGGTAGAACGAGAAGTTGCCTTGGATGACCTAGTCGATTCCCTGTCTCCGCAGGGTCACTTCCGCCCCGATGAATGGCTGTATGAGCAGTTTTGCCTCAGCATTCCGCAGCGGCAACTGTGCGATCGCCAATGTCCTGGCATTCCCATCGATAATCCTCCTGAGTCTGCTCAGCCGATCGATCGTCGCTGGGCTTCTTTAGAATCTTTTAAGAACCAACTGAGTTGATAATAAACGTATCAACCCCAGTGTTTTTGCATCATGAGTTTCAACGAAGAATTTGAACTCCTCATTCGCGCCCGTCATGCGTTGATCTACTTACCAACGCGAGAAGAGGAGCGTGTAGAAGCCGCGATCGCTTACTCTGCCAGACAGCAGGGCGATCGGGGAGTCTACATTTGGGATTTTGTCGATGGCTATCAAGGCAATCCCAACGATGCTGGATTTGGTAAGCGCAACCCTTTACAGGCGCTCGAATTTGTTGAAAAACTACCTGCCTCTGTTCCTGGAATTTTTGTCCTGCGCGACTTTCATCGCTTCTTAGAAGATGTCGCTATTGCCCGTAAGCTGCGTAACCTTGCCCGCTTGCTAAAATCCCAACCCAAGACAATTGTGATTGTGTCGCCTCAGCTCACGATTCCTGATGATTTGGGAGAGGTGATGACTGTTTTAGAGTTTCCTTTGCCCGGAATTGCCGAAATTAAAATTGAGTTAGAGCGATTAATTGCTGGAACTGGGCAAACGCCTCTGGAACCAAGGGTACTAGATGAGTGGATTCGCTCCTGCCAGGGGTTATCGATGGAGCGGATTAGACGGGTGTTGGCAAAGGCGATCGCCACCCACGGTTCCCTACAAGCGGATGACGTGGAGCTAGTTCTTGAAGAAAAACGCCAAACTATCCGCCAAACTCAGATTCTAGACTTTTACCCTGCCACTCAACAAATCTCTGATATTGGCGGGCTGGACAACTTGAAGGACTGGCTGTTGCGCCGAGGTGGAGCCTTCTCGGAAAAGGCGCGGCAGTATGGATTGCCTCACCCGCGTGGACTGCTACTGGTGGGCATTCAGGGCACTGGTAAATCGTTGACCGCCAAGGCGATCGCCCATCACTGGCATTTGCCCTTGCTGCGGCTAGATGTAGGACGGCTCTTTGCTGGGTTGGTGGGCGAATCAGAATCCCGGACGCGACAAATGATTCAGTTAGCAGAGGCGCTTGCCCCTTGCATTCTGTGGATTGATGAAATCGACAAAGCTTTCTCAGGGCTAGAAGGTCGCGGTGACTCAGGCACTTCTAGTCGGGTTTTTGGAACTGTGGTGACTTGGCTGGCTGAGAAAGCCTCGCCCGTCTTTGTCGTGGCAACCGCCAATAATATTCAAGCTCTTCCTCCTGAAATGCTCCGTCGGGGACGGTTTGACGAAATTTTCTTTGTAGGATTGCCGAGCCAGGAGGAGCGCAAAGCTATTTTTGCAGTTCACTTAGCCCGTCTACGCCCCCACAAGTTAAAGAGTTATGACGGCGATCGCCTAGCATACGAAACCCCAGATTTTTCAGGTGCAGAGATCGAGCAAATTCTGATTGAGGCGATGCACATTGGCTTTAGCCAGAATCGAGACTTTACCACTGAGGATGTGTTGGAAGCGGCAAGCCAACTCATTCCCCTGGCGCGGACTGCCCAAGATCAAATTCAACTCTTGCAAAATTGGGCAAGCGATGGCAGAGTAAGGCTGGCTTCTCGGCAAGGGGGACTAGGGCGAGTGCAACAACCTTTGCCGTAAGATTTTGAGGGGATTTGAACCATGTTAGTTGGGCTAAGTAAGTTTCTCTTAGGGTTTACGTTGGCGGTTGCCATCCTCTTTGGGGCTGGAGTTGTCTTCACCAATTTCGTCATCGGTCGCCTCTCGACGCTGCCTGCTCGTCCTACTTTCCCGAACGATATTCAGCCTAAAAGCGCTGCTCCGAATGCTCCAAAGGCTGCCGCTGATGGTGCTGCCAAAGCTCCTGAGCCTGCGATCGCCGCCCCTGCCGCTGGCTACCCTGCCAAAGTAACTCAGCCGATTGGGCTATTGGTTCGCCAAGAACCCAGCGTCGATTCTGCTGAAGTTGATGGCGTAGCGCTTGATGAGGAGATCACGGTTTTAGAAACTTCCTCGGATGGCGGATGGCAGAGGATTAAAACGGGCAACGGCGCGGAAGGCTGGGTAAAGGGCGGCAATACGGAGAAGTTGAATTGAGTACTTGCTCTTCTGATAGGGCAACATAGAAACAAGGTGGTGATATTGCCACAGGCTGCCAAGCTCTTTCTCTAAAGAATTTTTGTGTGATTACACTCTCTCTTCTCCATCCCGTTAAGCAGACCCCTGTGCAGGTTTGGTCTTTTCCGAGTGAGCCGATCGTGCGTATTGGTCGTTCTAGCGATAACCAGGTTGTGCTCTATAGTGCTGTCGTTTCTAGATATCATGTAGAACTACGGCAGAGTGGTTCGACGTGGGAAGTCGTTAATAGTGGGACGAATGGGACTTATGTAGATGGCAAGCGAGTAACCCAAATGGCGATCGCCGATGGTGCAATCATTCGCCTCGCCCGTTCTGGTCCCAATATTCAAGTTAATCTTGGCGCTGCCCGAAGCGAGTTCTCCTTGCCCCCAAACGTCGGTCAGCCCAAAGCCTCTGATGGGATGAATCCAACCTCTAGCGAAACTTTAGACTAGCCCTTTTCTATTGCCCCCCATGCAAATTTATCTCGACCATAGCGCTACCACCCCTCCGCGCTCAGAAGCGATCGCCCTCATGCAACAGGTGATGACAGAACAGTGGGGCAATCCTTCTAGCCTGCATCAGTGGGGACAGCGGACGGCAGAGATCATCGAAAATGCCCGTGCTCAGGTGGCAGGGCTGTTGAATGCCGAGCCAGAGGCGATCGTTTTCACCTCTGGAGGAACTGAGGCAGATAATCTTGCCATCCTGGGGGTTGCTCGACGGTATGCAACCCCACAACATTTGGTGATCTCTAGCGTTGAACATTCGGCAATCTCAGAACCCGCCCGGATGTTAGAGCAGCAAGGCTGGCAGGTGAGCCGCTTACCCGTTAATGCTCAGGGGCGAGTTGACCCGCTGGATTTACAGGCAGCACTTCAGCCTAATACGGTACTAGTTTCGGTGATTTATGGACAGAGTGAAGTAGGCACGCTGCAACCCATTGAGGCGCTGGGGCAGATGGCTCGGACGCATGGGGCATTGTTTCACACCGATGCTGTGCAGGTCGCGGGGCGGCTCCCGATTAACTTGCAACAGTTGCCCGTAGATTTGCTGTCGCTCTCTAGCCACAAGTTTTATGGGGCACAGGGTTCAGGGGCGCTCTATGTCCGTCCGGGGGTGGAAATTTTGCCGATCTGGGGCGGGGGTGGACAAGAGTTGAATTTGCGCTCTGGAACTCAAGCGGTTCCATCGATCGCTGCTCTTGGTATTGCCGCTGAGCTGGCTGCTCAAGAAATGAGCGCTGAAGTGCCTCGGCTGATCCAACTTCGCGATCGCCTCTTTGATTTGTTGGCAGATGTCCCCGATTTAGAAGTGACGGGCGATCGCCTTCATCGGTTGCCGCACCACGTCAGCTTCTACTTGCCCCATGCTGAAAGCATCAGCGGCAAAACCCTGGTGCGCCACCTGAACTTTGCAGGAATTGCGATTAGCTCTGGCTCGGCTTGCAACAGCGGTAAACTCATCCCTAGTCCTGTGCTGCTGGCAATGGGATATGGCGATCGGGCGGCGAAGTCGGGGATTCGGCTGACCTTGGGGCGGCACACGACCATTGCTGAGGTGGAATGGACGGCAATGGTGATCCGGCAAGTCCTGGAGCGTTTGATCCTCAAACCTGCTCTTTCGCTACGCCCATAATTTTTTCTGAAAGCGACCGATCCCCAGCGCTAAAGCCTGATGGGAGATTCGTTTGGAGGGCTGGGTATTATAGGCATGACCGCAACCCACGCCTATTTTTATCTTGAGCGTATTTCATGCAGACCGCTGTCTTTAATGAGTTATTTCCCCTCTTCAATGCTGCTAGCCCCGAAACCCTTGAGTGGCTGATGTCGATCGCCGTTGAACATGAATACCCCGCCGACAGAGCTGTTTTAATGGAAGACGCTTGGGGGAATGCGGTTTACTTTGTAGAATCTGGCTGGGTGAAAGTTCGGCAGCATGTCGGCGAGAATGTTGCTACCTTAGCGATTTTGGGAAGGGGTGATTTTTTTGGCGAAATGGCGGTTTTAGACGAGTCTCCCCGCTCTACAGACGTGGTGGCGCTATCTTCCGTTAAATTGCTCAGTATTTCTGCCCAACGGTTTATTCAAGCCTTGTTTAAAGACTCTCAGTTGCATCACCGGATGTTACAGCTTTTGGTTCGCCGCTTGCGTCAAACTAACTTCAGGTTTCAGCTTCGCCATCAGCCTCCGGCAATTAAGTTGATCAACACTCTCGTGTCACTGGGGGATAGCTATGGCACTGCATCGGCACAAGGCACTAAAGTTTTCGACATTCCGCTCAGAGATTTGGCAGATGTGAGTGACGTTAGTTTGGAAGATGTTACGAAGATTATGGAAAAGCTTCAGAGTAAAGGATGGATTAGACCCGATCCTCAGAATCAGGTGCTTTATCTGGCGAATATGCAACAATTGGCTCATCTCCTGGTTGGGAGAACCTAAAATTGGAAAAAATTAAAGCCTTGCCATGACAGCTACTCAAGTTCGCGCCCTGTCTCAGCCCCGCACTCAACTCGAAATTTTTTACCAAGTCGCCATGCCTCAGCCGCAGACTCACCTTTTTGAGGTGACTTTGCAAGTGAAAGGATGGCGACCCCTTGCGGGTAACTCGGAGAGATCGCCGTTTCTAGACTTAAAGATGCCAGTCTGGACTCCCGGCTCTTATCTGGTTCGAGAATACGCACGGCACGTCCAAGACTTTGCAGTAGAAGGGCACGCTTGGCATAAAGTCGCAAAAAACCATTGGCAAATTGAAACGGCTAACCTCTCTGATATCACGCTGCGATACCGGGTTTTTGCTAATGATCTGACTGTTCGCACCAATCATTTAGACGCAAGCCACGGCTATTTTAACGGGGCGGCTCTGTTCTTCTACCTACCTGGATTTGAGAACAATCCTATCCAAATCACTGTGATTCCGCCCTATCCTGACTGGCAAGTCGTAACGCCATTGCCCACCGTTGCGGGACAACCCTATACTTACGTTGCAGATGATTTCGATGCTTTGGTAGACAGTCCGTTTGAGATTGGGCTGCATCAGCTTTATAACTTTGAAGTACTGGGTAAACCTCATCAACTAGCAATCTGGGGGCAAGGAAATGTAGAACCCGATCGCCTGATTGCTGATACTCAAAAAGTGATCGAGGTCGAGGCAGATTTATTTGGTGGTTTGCCCTACGACTCTTATTTGTTTTTGCTGCATCTGTCCGCTCAAGGCTATGGCGGGTTAGAGCATAAAAATGCTTGTACGCTCAACTATCCGCGTTTAGGCTTTCGGGCGGAGGATCGCTATCAGCGGTTTATGCAGTTGGTGGCGCACGAGTTCTTTCATTTGTGGAATGTGAAGCGGATTCGTCCCAAGGCACTGGAAACGTTTGACTACGAGGGAGAAAATTACACGCCCTCTCTGTGGTTTAGCGAAGGAGCAACGAGCTACTACGATTTGACGATTCCTCTACGGGCAGGAATTTATGGAGCGAAGGGGTTTCTGCAAGGCTTGAGCAAGGAAATCACTCGGTTTCTAACTACTCCAGGGCGCAAGGTTCAGCCTTTAAGCGAATCGAGTTTTGATGCTTGGATTAAGCTGTATCGCCGAGATGCCAATAGCGACAATAACCAGATGTCCTATTACCTGAAGGGCGAGATGGTGGCGCTGCTGCTGGATTTGTTGATTCGATCGCGGCATAGCAATGGGCGATCGCTTGATGACGTGATGCGCCAAATGTGGCAGCAGTTTGGGATTTCTGAAACGGGCTTTACGCCAGAGCATCTCGAAGCTGTTATTACCTCAGTGGCAGAGGTTGATCTGACTGACTTCTTTCAGCGCTTCCTGCACAGCACTGAGGAGTTGCCCTTTGATGAATACCTTGAGCCTTTTGGTTTAAGGCTACAGCCTGAAGAGACGATGAGTAAGCCTCCCTATCTAGGACTAACGGCGAAGTCGGAAAACGGGCGAGACATGGTTAAGTTTGTTGAAATGGATTCTCCGGCAGCAAGGGCAGGAATTGATCCAGATGATGAACTATTGGCGATCGATGGATTACGGGTTAAGGCAGAACAGTTGAGCGATCGCCTCAAAGACTATCAGCCCAACGCTCAAATTAACCTCACTTGCTTCCACCAAGACCAGATCAAAAACTATACCGTCACACTAACGGAACCGCGTCCCTCTTCGTATCAACTTGTAGCGGTTAATACTCCGACATCCCAGCAGCAAGCGAACCTAAAAGGATGGCTGGGAGTCTCTATCAATGAGTTGTAAGTAAAGGTAAAGACACATACAACCATAATTATTTTCTGTAAACCTTTCATAAAACTTGCTCTGCTGCTCTCCTGATGATTACGGATACTCCGCTAGAACTGGAAGGGATCAACTTCATGTCTAGTAGGAACACTTAATGACGAATTCACAGCATCAGAATGCTTTGCTGCACAGCGGCTCGGTTTCGCAGTCTGCTTCTTTACCGTTGGCTTCTCCGTTGCATTCTAATGCTCAGCAGCGCTCCAGTCGCTCTGCCCAGAGCCGACGAAAGGTTTCCCAGCCCAATGTGCCCGGAATTGCCCTTTCTCCATTTTCTGATTCGGGCATTTTAGGAGATGGTAAAACCACTGCTGCGACAGTCAATTTAAGCGGTCAAACCTCTGGCAAGACAACAGTTAGGCTGCGAGGGTTTGGTACAGCGATCGCCGATGACAACGGCAAGTTTCAATTTAATGATGTACCGCTCGCCTTGGGTAAGAACGATTTCAAGGTGGTGGCTGGGACTGCTGCTAAAGGCAGGAGCGTTTTTTTGGCTGAGGTGAAGCGGGTGGGCGCTGATCGAGTTGATCCAGTCATTGAGTGGAATGCTAATGCTTTAAGAACCATTGTGAGTGCGGGTTCGCCACCGCCCGTGACGGCTCGTAATTTGGCGATCGTCCATGCGGCAATGTTCGATGCAGTTAACTCGATTGAAGGCGGTTACGCTCCTTATAAGTTTCAGCTTGTGGCTCCGGTTGGCGCTTCCGCAGAGGCGGCGGCAGTCAGTGCGGCTTATGAGGTATTGGTGAAGCTTTATCCTAAGCAAAAAGCCACACTAGATACTTATCTCTCTAACTCTTTGGCAAAAATTACGGATGGACCGTCGGAAACCGATGGATTGGCTTTGGGGAAAGCGATCGCCACTTCTCTGACGGCTCTCCGCAGCACGGATGGCGCGGGTAAAACGGTCACTTACGCCCCAGAAACCACTCCGGGTAAATGGCGACCCACTGCTCCTGACTTTAAGAATGCAGCTCTGCCTCAGTGGAAAGATTTAACCTGCTTCACCATGATTAGTAGCTCTCAATTCCGTCCTGCTCCGCCTCCAGCGTTAACTAGCCGCAAGTATGCCAAAGATGTCAATCAAGTCGGGGTGCTAGGGCGACGAAATAGCCACAAGCGTACCGACGACCAGACCGAAATTGCCAGGTTCTGGGCTGATGAGGCTGGAACCTACACACCGCCTGGGCACTGGAATCAACTAACTGAAGGAGTTGTGGCTAATCAAGGTGACTCTTTGTTGAATAATGCTCGGACGTTTGCTCTGTTGAATATTTCTTTAGCAGATGCTGGAGTAGCGGCGTGGGATGCTAAATACACTTACAACAGATGGCGACCGATTGATGCACTGCGAAATGCTGATTCTGATGGAAATCGGGCAACAAAAGCCCAGAAAGGATGGCATCCTTTGCTGACTACGCCTAACCATCCTGACTATGTTTCGGGGCACAGTACATTTAGCGGGGCGGCGGCTGAAGTATTGACCCAAATTTATAGGAAGAAGTTTAGTTTTACAACAAATTCTGTAGGGCTGGCTGGAGTAGAGCGATCTTATAAGAGCTTTAATGCGGCGGCGGATGAAGCTGGAATAAGTCGGATTTATGCGGGAATTCACACCATGTCGGCAAATGAGGCGGGGCTGTCTTCTGGGAAGGCTTTAGGACGTTATGTAGCCAAGAACTTTCTGACTCAAGTTTGAAAAGCCAGAGGAAAAGCAGCTAATTCTGTGTCACTTTGTCATCTATGGTCTAGAGTTGGAGTACTGCTTTGAATTGATTAGTACAATTGGGGGAAGCTGACCTATGAATAGCTGCATCTTGATGGCGGAAATTACCCAAGATCCCCAGCTCCGCTATACATCTGACAATCAGACGGCTGTGTCAGAGATGGTAGTACAGTTTGCGGGTTTACGGGATGATGAGCCGATGGCGACGATGAAAGTTGTGGGCTGGGGAAACTTGGCACAGGAAATCCAGGAGCGCTATCACCAGGGCGATCGCATCATTATCGAAGGTCGCTTAGGCATGAATACGGTTGAGCGACAAGAGGGATTTAAGGAAAAGCGGGCAGAGATGACTGCCCAAAGAATTCACCTGTTAGATGCTGGAACAACGATGACGACCAGTGCTGAAGTGATTGGGACATCTAGAACGGCAGCTCCGGCAACTCCAGCGGCTTCGGCTCCGCCTCGGACTGATGCTGCGAGTCAGCCTTCTAGCCCACCGATTCCCAAAGCGACTCTGGCTAGAGTGCCTGCTGCGGCTGCCAAGGCGGCTCCGCCCGTAGAGTCTTTTGAGGATGAGATTCCGTTTTAACGGCGAATTGAATACGCGATCTAAAGTAATTCGGGGAGGGCTAAGTTTTGAAGAACTTGCCCTCTTTCTATTTTTAAAAATTCCGCTAATATGTCAGGAGTAGCCTTCACTTCAGTAGGTAGACGCTACATATAGGGTTTTCCTGTTAAAAGTGGTTCCTCAAAGGTAAGTTTTCGGTTCTTTCTCAACAGCGTGAATTACTTATGGTTCAAAACATCGAACGCACCCGCCAGCCTAATCAGCTCGATCAGTTTCCTGAGTCGGCTCCTGCCGCTAACCCGGTTTTTTTTAGAACCTACAGCCGTCGAGATAAGAAGGCTGGAAATTTGCGCGAAACTTGGGAGGAAGTATGCGATCGCACCCTCAGCGGCATCATCAAGCTCGGCAAATTGACCCCTGAAGAAGCAGCGTTGATTGACCGAATGCAGCGCCAACTCAAAAGTCTACCTTCGGGGCGGTGGCTCTGGGTCGGTGGCACAAGCTGGATTGAGAATCCCGAAAACTTTTCAGGCGCGTACAACTGCACCAGCACTAATGCGGTGGACTGGCAAGCCTTTGGACTAATGATGGATTTGGCAATGATGGGCTGTGGCACGGGAGCGGTTTTAGAACCTAAGTACACGAATCAATTGCCTGCAATTCGCAACCGTCTCATTGTTAGACTTCAGGGTGAAATCGGCACTACTCCTGCGGGACAGCGCCGAGATAAAACTGAGGTAAAGATTGATGGCAACCAGGTCACGCTTTATGTCGGTGATAGTCGCCGGGGTTGGGTCAAGTCGTATCAAACTTTGCTGGAACTTTCGACCGACGATCGCTTCACGGGCGAAGTACAGGTGGCGATCGACCTGAGCGACGTGCGTCCGGCTGGCGAAACCCTGAAAGGCTTTGGCGGTGTGGCGAATCCTGTCCGTCTACCTGCACTGTATGAGCGCTGTGCCGCTATTTTGAACAAGGCAACCGGACGGCAGTTGACCACGGTAGAATGCTGCTTGCTGATTGATGAGGCGGCTGTAACTATTGTGGCTGGCAATATCCGGCGATCGGCAGGAATGCGCCAAAGTAGCAGCGATGATGCGGCATTTGCTATGGCAAAGGAAAACCTGTGGCAGCAAGATGCAGAGGGCAACTGGAGTATTGACCCTGAACGAGACGCGCTGCGGATGGCAAACCATACGCGGGTATTCCACCATAAGCCGACGCTGAATGAGTGTGTCGAGGCAGTGCGGAAGCAGTTCTATTCAGGAGAAGGGGCGATTCAGTGGGCAGGCGAGGCGATCGCCCGTGCCAATGCTGATTTGCTAGAGACACCTGCAACGCGCAAAGAATTTTTGCAGGCATACGAAAACGGGACGGCTGCTCAGTGGTTGAGCGATCGTCATATCGCACCCGTAGAAATTGAGCATCGGCTAGGACGCTATGGGCTGAACCCCTGCGGCGAAATTTTGGGCGAAAACTTCCACTGCAATTTGTCAGAAGTTCATCTCAACCAACTCGATCCTAAAAATATTCAAGACCAAGAGGACGCGTTTAGTGCCGCAGCGCTGTCAGTTACAGGTCTGCTAAATCACCAGTTTGCTGAACCCCGCTACCGCCAATCTCGTGAGTTTGATCCTATTGTCGGCGTGTCGTTTACAGGATTGTTCGATTTCTTCGTCAATGCGTTTGGCTCGGAGTGGCTACGCTGGTGGGAGCAGGGTCGCCCTGACACCATTGCCGGACTTAGCTTTAAGCAACAGGAGCAAAAGTATCTGAGCCATTGGAAGGAAGTTGTGTATCGGGTCGTATGGGATTATTGCGATCGCCACAATCTCAAGCGCCCCAATCGCTGCACCACAGTTCAACCCGCAGGCACCAAATCTCTTCTGACTGGCGCTAGCCCTGGCTGGCATCCGCCTAAATCACAGCGTTTCCTTCGCCGCATCACCTTCCGCAAAAATGATCCAGTGGCGCTGGCTTGCCTGGACTATGGCTACAAAATCACGCCTTCTCAGTCGGACAAAGACGAAAACGGCAGATTGTTAGATGATGCCTTTGACCCTCGCTGCACCGAGTGGCTGGTGGAAATTCCGGTGGAGGTGCCTTGGGCAAATTTGTCAGGTGCAGATGCGATCGACATTTCTAAATTCACGGCGCTGGCACAAATGGACTTTTATATGCAAGTCCAAAAGTTCTACACCTCTCACAATACTTCGGCAACGGTGGAGCTGCGGGAGAACGAAATTGAGGGCATGGGGCAACGGATTTATGACGCGATTCAGAATGATGAAGGCTACATTTCTGCGGCTCTCCTGGCTCGGTTTGATGACCTGCAAACGTTCCCTCGTCTGCCCTTTGAGCCGATCTCTAAGGAGACGTACGAACAGCTAACCGAAGAGGTGAAGGCGCGCCGCAAGCTGGTGGATTTCCATCAGGCGTTGA
>JBBRCV010000157.1:0-13144 GCA_038204505.1 Elainellales cyanobacterium | reverse complement strand
CCTCTTCAAAGGCACCCAGCGATTTTAGCGCCGCCTTTTGTGCCTCTGTCAGTCCCGTAATGCCCGTAATATTTAAGCCTTCATAGGGGCGATCGGCACGCCAGGTTTGCAAACAAGTTCCAGTCAGCACATCCCAAAGTTTAATGGTTTCATCTTCGCTGCCACTAACTAACATTTGTCCATCGGGGCTAAAGCTGATGGATTCCAGTCCTTTTCGATGTCCTTCTAAGGTCTGATGACAAACTCCAGTTGGCATCTCCCACAGCTTAATCGTCATGTCGGTGCTGCCACTGGCAAGCCAGGTTCCATCAGGACTAAAGGCAAGGGTCTGAACCCAACCCGTATGCCCTGTTAACACCTGCAAGCATTCTCCTGTAAAGGCATTCCAAAGGCGAATAGTTTGGTCATCGCTTCCACTCGCAATCAAATCTGGTGATGTTTTTTTACCCAACTTTTTACCAGCAATGTATGCAACGGTTAGAACAAAGCGATCGTGCCCTGATAACACCCGGAGGCATTCACCCGTTGCAACATCCCACAGGCGAACGGTCTGATCTTCACTGCCCGTAATTAGGTGCTGTCCATTAGGGCTGAATGCAGTTCCATACACGCGGCGGGTGTGTCCTTGCAGGGTGTGCAGCCGAGAAACAGTGGGGGAAAGCAATCGCTTCTCACTCAATTGTTTGTCACTCAATTGGTTCTCACTAAGTGGCTCAGAATAGAGCTGACTAACATCCCAAAGCTTGACCGTATTGTCGTTACTATTGGTTGCTAACAGATTCCCCTGGGGACTAAATAAGACCTGACGCACTTGTCCCGATCGCTCTCGCAATATCTTTAAACAACGTCCTGTAGCAACGTTCCAAAGGCGAATAGTTTGATCATCACCACCGCTTGCCATTAACTGCCCGACTGGACTAAACGCCACAGACCAAGCCCGCCCTTCATGCCCCAGCATTTCTTGGCAAGTTAGGGATTGAGAGCCGATTGGCTGTACGGCGATCGCCTCATGGGAAGTCTGCGTCTGAGTCACCTGCCATAGTCGCACAATGCCATCTTCGCTAGCGCTGGCGACCTGGTGACCCGTGGGACTAAATGCCACCGACCAAACCAGATTTTTATATCCTTGAAAAGTTTTGATGCAGCGTCCAGTTTCCATATCCCAAAGTTTAATGGTTTGATCGTCGCTACCGCTAGCTAAGGTACGTCCATCGGGACTAAACGCGATCGACCAGACTTTGCTCGTATGTCCTTGAAATGTGCTGAGGCATTCCCCTGTCAACGGCTGCCAAAGTCGAATCAATTGATCATCACCCGCAGTCGCTAAGCAATAGCTGGAAGGGACTTCAGGCAAGGATTCTATGGATTGGAATGCCACTGCCCAAAGGCGGCGATCGCCATCAAAATTGTGAATTAATGCTCCCGTACCTCCATCCCAAATCCGGACATTACCATCATCGCCACTGCTAGCCAACAGTGTCCCATCGGGGCTAAATGCCAGAGTGCGAATCCGCTGTTGATGTCCCGCCAAAATATCTAAGCAATCACCGTTCTCTAAGTTCCAAAGCCGTACCGTTTGATCTTCTCCTCCCGTTGCTAACAAGGGTAAATGGGGATGAAAGGCAATCGCACAGACTCCGCCCTCATGACCCGTTAGCACCTGTACACAGTTTCCCGTTTCTGCATCCCATAACCGGACAGTGCGGTCTTCGCTGACGCTTCCAACCAGTGTGCCTGATGGGTTGAATGCCACCGCCCACACCCAGTTACTATGCCCCCGAAAATCTTGATAGCATTGACCACTATTTACATCCCAAGCGCGAATTACTCGGTCTTCGCCACCGCTGATAAAAGTTTGGCTATCAGGACTAAAAGCGATCGACTTGACCCAAGCGGTATGTTCGCGCCCCACAAAAACCTGTGTTCTATCCTGAGTTCGCCAAAGATGGATCTCACCATCCCCATCGCTGGTAGCGAACCATTCTCCGCTAGGGCTAAACGATACTGCTAGAATATTCCCTAGAGTCTGAGCAAATACCGATCGCGACAAGTCTGCTGCCGTTAAATTAACGTGTTTAAGCTTGATATCCTGAAGGTAGGCTTGCCAGAGCGATAGCCCAGAAAAATCATAGCCTGTTAAATCTGTTCCCAGTTGTCGAAAGAGATTGAGCAGGTTTCCCCCTGCGTATCCTGGAGTATTTCCTAACTCAGTCTGAACCGTCATTAATTGTTCTGTTAATTTCTCCTGTGTTGCAGTAGTCCGCCACTCTGCCTTTAATTTTTCTATCAGAGGCTCTACAATCATGCGCGTCTGTTGACTGCGAATATAATCCTTTGCCGTCGCCTTTAACAAAGCATGAGATTGAAATAATCCGTGATGTTCTGATTCTTTCAACTCCTGGTCAACTTGTTCAATTAACCGATCGGTCACATATTCCATGACCACGGGCTGCTGAGTGTAAGTATCGATGTTCTTCTCAGTCAGCGATCGCCGTCTCAACGAACTCATGGCATCCATCAGCTTAGCTTTAGGAATTGCCGTCACCAAATCAGATTGCAAATCAGTAAAAGTAAGGGGTTCGCGGGCGATCGCCAGCCAATACATGATGTCTTGCTCTAGTTTGGAAAGGCGATCAAACTGCTGCTCCAGCAGAGTCCGAATATCGTCAAAAATGATCGTTCCTTGCGCCAGAAACTCAGTGATGTTGCCCTCAAATAGCTCTTGAATTGTGGTGGCAACAATTTTGAGTGCCAGAGGATTACCTCCATAGTGATCACTCAACGCTTGCCAATCGACAGGTGTGCCAATAAAGCGACCCTTGGCTTGTAGAATGGCTTTGCTGTCGTTCCCAGTCAAGCCATTTAACCGCAGCGATCGCACGGGCAAATTTTCTCCTTCCAAAACCGTCAACTCTTTCGGGTTCTCGCGGCTCGTTAAAACCAGGCAGCTTTGGTGAGGAGATTGGGCAATCCGCCGAAACAATTCACGATAGCCCTCATACTCATGCCGATAGTCTCCTGAGTATTTACCGCTTTGGAGAATTGTTTCCACGTTGTCGAGCACCAGCAAACACCGTTCTGCTCGTAGATATTCCATCAGGTGCGAGACTCGACTTGCTGCATCTGGGGGCAAGTCATTTTCTTGAACGCGATCGTGTGACAACACCCTAATTAAATCAGCAAGCAGGCTCTCAATACTTGGCGCATTTCTCAGCGTTCGCCACACCACAAACCGAATTGGGGTTACCGCCGCCGTAATTTCTTCAGCGAGTCGGACTGACAGCGAGGTTTTGCCAATGCCGCCAATCCCCAGTAGAGAGATAGAACGACATTGATCCTGGACTACCCAGCGTTGCAGCAGATCCAATTCATCGGTGCGCCCATAGAAGCCAGAGACATCGATCGCCTCTCCCCAGTCGGTTAAAGTCGGGTGTAGTGAAGTAGGGGCAGAGAGAGGTGAAGGTAATGGGGGCAGCGGTTCTGATGAAGTAGGATGCGACCCTTGCGGTATCTGCGAAGCAGCGCGCTGATAGCGCTCCAAGACGGTATGGATATTACTTTTACTCACTTTTTGCCCTAAAGCCTCAGAGAGTAACTGCCATATTTTTGCCCCCAGATCCTTCACATAGCCTTCGTCGTATCCCATGCTTTCTGACATCACAGCATAAGTTTCGCCATTCCAACAACGACGAAAAATCTGTTCCTGGAGATCGTTAAAATACTGTTGCTGTAACAAATTCTCCAGTAGTGTCAGCGCTTCTTCTAGGGGCATGGCTCTAAGGTGATTGAGAGATCTAGTATACTCGCATAACCTCGAACCTAATGACGAATCGCCCGATAACTTATATTGATACTTTTATTCTCATAAGCTCTCCTTAATCTTATCCTGAAACCATGTAGTCATTTTTTGAATAAATACGTCAAAGCCCCTTCATATGGAAGGAGCTTTGAACTAGAGTTTAGTAAGTGGACATAGAATGTAACTCTGATTAACCCCCCTCTTCGTAGAAACGACGAACGATCGCCTTATTCATTTCTTTCAATTCCATAGACATCAAACTCTCCTTGCAGATTATTTCCGTCTGCGTCAGTTATACCTGGCTACTTAGTGCAAAATCCTTAGCCGTAAAGTTCGCCTGTAGCGCCGAGCTAGTGAGATTCGTGATGTTAGCCTGAACACTGAAAGGACCACCATCCCCCAAGTCTTGCGAGAACACGGCTCGACTAATACCCAGAGTACTGTTGTAGTAGACAAAGATACCCTTATCTGCCTGAATGTTATTGTTAGCAGCGATCGCTTTCGCAGCCGCAGCCGCATTGGCAAAAGAGCCTTCCAGAATTAGCAAGTTACCATCTTGTAAATTGCCAACCTGTCCTTTTTGGAAATTAAATTCGTTAATTCCAAACTGCTGTTTGCTAAACACGAATTGGTCAGTGCTGAACTCAAAGTCAGTCACTACATCTGGTTGATTCAGGTTTTGCCCTGGTGTGCCGCCAGAGAATGGATCGACCAAAAAGTAGAATTGGTCCTGACCTGCTCCACCTGTTAAAGTGTCGCCTAATGTACTCGTGGGTGACACCACAATTTTACCTGTGCCGCCTATCAGAATATCATTGCCTTCGCCACCATCGACCTCAACTCGGGTACTGCTAGCTCTCGCATCCAAGATGTCATTGCCTGCACCTCCATTAAACTTAACCACCTCTACTCCTGTCCCTGTCAAATCATTGACTACAAACGTATCGTTACCACCCTCACCGCTGACATCAAACACTTCAGAGGTATCGACAACGAGATTAAATTGACCCTCAGGCTTTCCATCTAGTCCAATCCGCTCAAAGAAAGCGTTCCCAGTAGGGTTCTTACCTAAAACAAAATTATCTCCCCGATCGAGTGAACCATCTACATCAACTGTATCCCGACCTTCATTCCCGCTGATAACATCATTGCCTTCACCATCATCCCAATCCAGTGTGTCGTCGCCTAATCCTCCAATCATGCGATCGTCGCCTTTTCCACCAGCCACAAAGTCATTCCCAGCCCCACCATCAAGGAGATCATTTGCAGATCCACCGTCGAGAGTATCATTACCCTCACCACCAAGGGCTTCAATTCGGGTACTGCTGGCGCTCGCATCTAGGCTATCATCGCCTGCACCGCCATCAAACTTAACGAGATCTACGGTTGTCCCTGACAAATCATTCACTACAAACGTATCGTTACCCCCCTCACCAATGACATCAAACACTTCAGCCGTATCCACAACGAGATTAAATTGACCCACAGGCTGTCCATCTAATCCAGTCCGCTCAAAGAGAGCCTTGGCGTTCCCAATCTCAGCCCTAAGTTCCTGACCTAAAACAAAGTTATCTCCCCGATCGAGTGAACCGTTTACCTCAATCGTATCCCGACCTTCGTTCCCGCTCATGATATCGTTGCCTTCACCATCGTCCCAATCTAGCGTGTCATTGCCTAATCCTCCAATCACGCGATCGTTGCCTGTTCCACCAATCAAAAAGTCGTCCCCAGCCCCACCATCAAGGAAATCATCGCCAGATCCACCGCTGACGTTATCATTGCCGGCTTCACCAAAAAGTTTATCTTTACCCGAATCTCCATTCAACGTGTCATTGCCAGCACCCCCATTAATTTTGTCATTGCCAGCACCCCCGGAGATATCGTCATCCCCTGCACCACCTGAAAGTTTATCGTTGCCAGCGCCGCCTACAATCGTATCGCCGCCTCGTCCACCATCAACGATGTCATTGCCTTTGCCAGCATCAACCCGATCATTGCCCGCACCTGCAATACAGATATCGTCACCTGCACCAGCTAAAAAGGTGTCGTTGCCCAGTGTACCTTTCCAGATATCTGCGCCTTTTGTGCCTTTGCCTTTTATACCCTTAGCCATTTGAGTTTCTCCGTAAGTTATAAAGATCTAGATTGCTCTTGCAATAGACACTAACTTACGGGGTTTTCTGTTTTTTACCAGCCTGAAAAAGTCATGAAAAGTCGGATGTTCGCTAGCAAATTTCAATCTGACTTTTTCGGACTATATAAAGGATTTACAACTTGATAAAGTCCCAATACTTTAATTTTTTGTGTACTTTAATTTTTTGTGGGGCAGGCATCTTGCTTGCCTTTCATCCCAAGCAGCCAAGATGCCTGCCCCACAAACCAGCCAACTATCCTCAATGAGTTATGGGATGGACATCTTGCCCGTACAGGATAGAAGCCTGTTCCACTCTTACAGGTAAAATAGGATGGCTATAGGTTACTTTCCCTAAAGCAGCTACTGAGACTTTGTTTTTATAAATCTTTTGCCATTGTTCACAAATTGTCTACTAATAATCTCGTATGATTCCTTATAAATTTGGAAATCAGTCGGTTTTTCTACTTCAGGAACATTCCTAACCACATAATGATACGCATGGAACACAGCATTTAATCCGGCGATCGCATCTTCTATAGGAACGGGTCTAGACACCCATGTTTTATCTAGTTTAGCCACATAGTTTAAGTTGCTAAGGCTTGCTAGCTTCTCAAGCTTATTCTCATGGACGAAACGAGCGATTTTACTAAAGTCAACTCCAATGACCTGAGCAACTCGCTCTGCGGTTTCTTCATTAGGGCTACTTCGTCTAAGGCAAATCCAGCTTAGCCCTGCATGAGAAAGCTTCACTTGCCTGGCAAGCTCACTCATGCTGACTTGCGGATTGTCTTTAAGGTACTGTAAGACAAGGCGACCAAAAGCAGAACAGTCTTCCTCACGTAGTTTCAACGAACTCATAATATTTCTAAATTAATTCAATATTTGAAAATAAAAATGGTGGTCTTTCTGCATAGTGACTGTTTAACTCTTCACTGAGAGAGGTTCCTATAGCCAAGCCATGACGTTAACGGAATATATGTACTGGTAGTCAAATGTAAACATATTTGCTGAGACTGACTGTTAACACATGGTTGTGATAACTTATAGATAAGGTCATTGCAACCAGATTGATAAAATTTCTCATTGAACTATCGATGTGTGTCATTGTGTGGTTTTAATAAGGGAATAAGGGAGAAAACAGGGTGGCTTACTCTTTTTTCTATGTACTTTCAATATACAAGTTTTAGTGAGCCAAAGTTTTAAGTAGAGTCACTACATTTGCTTTCAATTTAGGGCGCTATTGGTAAAGTTGTCAACTTCTTTAGCTACAAGAGATGACTGCTGAGCCAGTGAGGTCAGGGTTTAGCGAACGTAGCTAAAGATAAAGCTGTCAGGGCGTTGCTAAGCAAACTAGGATACTTCTCCAGGCATACGTTTCTATAGTACTTGAGGAGGATGAACTGCTTTAATAAGGCGTGTAAATTTTAAGTAAAGCAACAAAAATACTTTACTTGCTGGAGAATAGAATTATGCCACTTCATAAAATTCGGGACTTTGACCCTGACTATCGGGTTCACTTTGAGGATCAAGATATTCTTGGCTATGACTTGTATGCCAGCTCGGATAAAGTGGGTGCGGTAGATGATTTGCTGGTGGATGATACGGGTAAGATTCGTTATTTAATTGTTAATACAGGTGTGTGGATTTTGGGTAAGAAAGTCCTCCTACCCATTGGTCGCGCTCGGATTAACTATTCAGATCACCAAATTGTAGTTGATGACTTGACGCGGACTCAAGTTGAGGCTCTACCTGCCTACGATGGCAATATGCCTGTAGATTACGAGCACGAAGAGCAAGTGCGTAATGTCTATCGTCCAATGGGCGCAGGCACAGGTACAGCGGCGGTTGATACTTCTACGCCGTTAGACTATGACCGTGACACCTACGCCTATGATCGTGACCCAGCGCTGTATGACTTAGACGATCGCGCCCATCAAAATCTGCGGCTATATGAAGAGCGGCTAATTGCTAACAAAACTCGTGCTAAAACTGGCGAAGTTATCGTGGGTAAACGAGTAGAAACCGAGACTAGTAAGGTTTCTGTGCCCCTAGACAAGGAGCGCGTGGTAATTGAAAGGACGACTCCGACGGACACTGGCACAGCAGTTACACCTGGTTCAGATGCTTTTCAAGAAGGAGAAGTGGCACGAGTGGAAGTGTATGAAGAAGCCGCAGACATTCGTAAAGAAGCCTTTGTGCGCGAAGAAGTCAGCGTTAGAAAAGAAGTTGATCAGGAAACGGTAAATGCTGAAGAAACGTTGCGCCGTGAGGAGCTAAATGTAGATACTGAGGGTCGTCCAGTTGTATCTAAAGGATCAGATACCCGCCGTCCTTAAAATTGTTCGCAAGTGAGCCAAGCGTTAAGGCTCGGAATTAAGTAAGCCTTGGCTTTTAGAACAATTTGGATAGGGTAGTTCTGAACTCTGCGTAAAATATCATCTTGGGGAAACCATTGTGACGCTTTCAAAACCAGAAGACTCTGATGCTAAAACATCAACGGCTGATGAGCGATCGCCCATCTCAAATCCTTCCTCTTATCCTCAGCCTGGCAGCGTTGAGTTCTCTGCACCCTTAGAAACGTCGGTTCCTTTGGAAGCGCCCAGACAGGTTTACATTTCTGTTCCAACTCGACCTCTTCCTCTGCAAACAGACTTACCTGTGCAACCAAATTTACCTCTGCAAGCAGAGTTAATAAACGAGCAGAGGTCTAATACTCCTCCATCAGTTATTTCTGAGGAAACTATTCAGCTTCTAGAAGAGCGACTGGTAGTGAACCGCACCAAGCGCAAAGCAGGAGAGGTGGTTATTCGCAAGGAGATTGAGACACGGATCATTGAAGTTCTGGTTCGTCGCGAGAAGCTGATTGTTGAGCAAGTCAGCCCGGAATATAAGCAGCTCGCGGTAGTTGATTTAGGGCAAGCAGAGGAGGATAAACTTGATCTAGATGCGGCTAGCGTTCTTCCACCAACGGTTGAGGGTAGGTTTACTTCTGTAAATGCAGCCATTCAATTTTTAGAAGCGATCGCAGCGCAATCCGATTCAGGCTTGCAATCTGTGCAAATTAGCATTGTGCTAAAAGATGCAACCTTGCAAGCTACCTATCAGCACTTGCTAGAACAATCCTCGGCTGGAGTCTTTCCATAGCTTTGTTTTACTGCCCTGGTTTTGTTTTACTGGTTTTACTGACTTACTAATTTGTTTTTAGAGGCACAATAAACATGAATATTTCTCATCGCGTTCGTCAGAGTCTCTTGGCTCTCGTTTTAGTTCTGACTCTTACTTTTACGGCTGCGTGTAGTGGAGTTGCCACCCGTGAGCCTCAAGCAAATTACCCTAGTGGTGCCACTCGCAGCGCCGACTATGGTCAGTTGGCACGAGGAAATTCCGCCACTGGTCAGGAGTTTGGTGACTGGGTTGTGCAAGCCAGTAAGGGTTTAGTCAAAGATGCGTTTGTCCGGGATAACAACAAATTAGGAGCCGTGATTTCGTCACAGGTTAACCCTAATGAAGTGAAAGCATTGGCTCAATCGTTAGCACAAGGTTTCCGCAAAAACTTTCCTAATCAGGATCTGACCGTTTTAATGTATGCACCTGACAAAAAGCTGATCCTGACGGCTCGCTATGATGCTCAATCTAAGCAAATTGAGTACCAAGCAGCTACCTAAAAACAAGTGCTTGCTCATATCGTTAGCAAGCAACCTGCACTTCTAAACGAACGACTTCAACATCAATCTTACAAGGACGTTAGCACCATGCCTAGTAGTGACGAATACAAGCGCCAAGCCATGAAAGATTTGGCAGGTGGAGACAAGGAAATGCTACCTGATGAGTCGGGTTCAGACTATCAAAATTTCGATGATTTTGCTCAACGATCTTCTCGCTCTGAGAGACATCAATTGTTCAGCAAATCACTGCATCCTGACCAGATTCCCAGCAGCCAGATGGAACCAGAACTCCAAAAGGCGATCGCTCAAATTAAGCCCAACGAGCGTGATGATGTTGCCCAAGAATTCTTTAACCATTTGAAGAAACGAGGCTTGAGCGATCGCGATCTACAGCAACAACTTGGGTTGTCTAGCCACCATACTAAACAAATGAGCGCTGACGATGTGAGTAAGCTGGCTGGCTTTGCTTACCATAATCACCCTGATGTGTTTCATGAGGTGCTGGCTGATCAACCTGCGCTAGTGAAGTTTCTCAGCAATCCAGTCGTTGGAGCGGCGCTAGGAGCGGTTGCTGCCAAGTGGATGGGTGGTCGTAGGTAAACTCTGTGTGACCCTTAACTAGAGGCAAGGGGCTTAAGTCCCTTGCTCGCAGAGCCTAGAACTGCAACTTGTATTAATGATTAGATTAGCACCTTCATAATTTTAACCAGGAGTAAAATCATGACCAACGACATAATGCAGACCAATGATTATAACGAGGCAATGATGGAAACGAGTCTGGGAGAGGTATATCCAACGATCGAACAACCCCTTCTGACTGCTGCTCCCTCTACAAGCGAGGGAATAAATGAGTCTTTGGCTTCTTTTCAAGCGAAGGCAACAAATTTCTTTGAGAATGTAACTCAATCTACGATCGCATTTTTTAGAGAGAATCGTCAACTTCTAAGTAATCTAGGCTTGATTTTTCTCGCGTTCTTAGGAATCAGAGTTTTGTTCGTATCTCTGGATGCTATTGATGACGTGCCTTTAATGTCACCTTTCCTAAAGCTCGTTGGTCTAGTAACCGTGGTTCGGTTTGGTTGGCGCAATTTAGTTCGGGCAGACGATCGCCAAGAACTTACCCAAAAGATCGATCAGGCTAAAGCAGAACTTCTGGGTAGTTAGAATTAGTTTGGTCGGCAATGAACGCTGATTTTGATGAAGTGATTACGATCTTAACTTCATCAGAATTACCACCTTCAGGAGATTCCTTGAACCATTTTTGTCTAGAGAGGGTGATCATTCCTTTACACGGTGTTTATCTCTATTGAAGCAAGTAAGGGATCTGCCGGAGAATAAAGTACTCATCAGCTCTTGTGTAGGATAGGCATCTTGCTTACCTTTAAGATTGGACGACACTGAGAAAGATTTTTTCACGTTTTCGGAATAGTTACGTTATCTGCTTGTTACGTTATCTACGTTATTTAGGGAAATTAAAATGGCTGTAAATCATTCAACTTCGATCGCCCGCAATGCTCATCGACGAGCAATTGGTACATTCCCAACTCGTGCTGCTGCTGAACAGGCGTTGCATGAGCTGAGAGATTCTGGCTTCACAATGGATCAGGTATCGGTCGTAGCTCAGGATTCCAGGCAGAGTGATACGATTGCGGGAGCCGATATCAGCGATCGCGCAGACAATAAGGCTGACGATGGGGCTAAAGTGGGTGCCGTTTCTGGCGGTGCCTTGGGTGGTTTGACGGGACTATTGGTAGGGATTGGTGCATTAGCAATTCCTGGCGTTGGTCCTATCATGCTGGCAGGCGCTGCTGCAACAGCTTTAGCAAGTACAATAGCGGGTGGTGCGATTGGTGCTGTCGCAGGTAGCTTGCTGGGCGGACTCATTGGTATGGGAATTCCAGAAGAGCGTGCTCGTGTCTACAATGATCGAGTGTCTGCGGGTGAATATTTAGTTATAGTGGACGGCACTGATGCAGAAATCAGTCGAGCTGAAGCCATTCTGAGTCATCGCGGTATTGAGGAATGGGGAATATACGATATCCCTGGAGCTGAGGTTTCTACCGTTGTTCCTCCAGTAGAAGTGCGTCGTGATACACAAGGTCGCCCAGCGGTGGACGATCGCTATTAAATCCTGCGGGTTGCAGCTTGAATACTTCATATTGCAACCCGTTAAAACTTGTTTATTTACTTACGAAGAGACTAAGAAGAAACAATGAAGAAACTTACTCCTGTTTTATTTAGTATGCTGTTGGCGATCGGCGTTGTTGCCTGTCAAAACCCAGCTAAAACCAGTAGTGACGCTCCCGGTTCCACTGCTGCAAGTCCTGGCACCGTTGATAAGGCAACTGCTCAAACCAATCAGGGCGACGCAACTAACGAGATGCGGCGTAAGCAGCTCAATGCTGATATTCGTGCCCGCGAACAGCGGAATGATACGTCTGGTGATCAGAGCGTTAAAGCTGACAGTGATCTCAAGAGCGAAGTTCGTTCCAAACTAGAAGCAAACTTACCTGCAAGCGCGTTGGCGATCGATGCAAAGGACGGTGTTGTCACAGTCACAGGATCAGTTGTGAATGAAAATCAGCTTCAGAAGATTGAGCCGTTAGCTAAAGAGATTAAGGGTGTAAAGAGTGTTGTTGTTAAGGCTACGATCTCAGCCGCAGTACCTAACCCTCCCAAGCCTGGATCAGATGTACCGACTAAGACACAAACTGGTCCTGGAAATTAGGGGATGAATGGCAGAATTCGCCCTCACCCTAGCCCTCTCTCAAAAGGAGAGGGAACAAGAGATCTGGCTCCCTTCTCCTCGGGGAGAAGGGCTGGGGAGGAGGGCAATTCATACAGTAATTCAGCAATCCTCCATTCTTCAGGTTAAATAGCTATTTCAAGAAGGTTAAGGTAGTAAAAAAGAATTGAATGAATTGAAACTCTCTGAGGGGATGGGTTGAAGTTAGCTAGACGGGCGATCGCTCGGCTGCTGTCAACTCATCCCTTTATTGCATCTGCTATGGCACAGTTTTACGTAATAAGTTTATGCTTGCCGCATCGGACAGCCCGAAGAACGAAAAGTTGCGATCGTGTTTAAAGATAGTGAGCGAGCAGGAAGACACGTTTGTTGTCCAGCTTCCCTGCGTCGCCACAAGTGTGGTAGTTAGACCGCCTTTTGCTCCGATCGCGGATTCAAATCTTAGTGGAGTTGAAATCATACTGGTAATTGACTTTGTACTGCCCACCGCCAGACAGAGCTAAATTTAGATGGCGTTGAAATCATTGCCCGACTCAAGCGGCTCCCTGATCCGCCTATTGTCATCCTCGTTACGGCTTACATGAGTAAGTATGACTTAGAGGTCAACAGTAAAAAAATGTGTCCAGAGGCAGACAGGTTTTTTGCAAAAGATTCTGGATTGGATTTGCTAGCGCAACAGATGAAACATTTACTTGCACGAAGTACCACTGGAAATAGGTAGAGGTGCAGTAGTTGGTATAGTTTTAAGCCTCTATTCCCGATTGGGACAAGGGGCTTAAGCCCCTTGTCCCAATCGGGAA
>JBBRCV010000156.1:0-13278 GCA_038204505.1 Elainellales cyanobacterium | reverse complement strand
AAATTCAAAATTCAAAATGGACTGCTCTGGGATAATCATCATTTTGAATTTTGAATTTTGAACTTTGAACCCATCAAATTAAGCTAGACAAACCACTAGTTCACTATTGATTGCTGTATTGATTGCTGTATTGATTGCTGTATGAAGCACCTGAGATCTATGCCGTAGTTGTGTTCTTTTGCTCTCCTTCCTGATCAGCAACGGATTCAGCCCAGGCACACCTAATCCTGGCTTCAGCGTCTAAGTTTGTTGAACCGGAATTTCAATGATGAATTCAGCTCCTTGTCCGGGTACTGAAACACATTGAAGTGAGCCGCCATGCTTCTCCGTCACGATCTGGTAGCTGATCGATAAGCCCAATCCTGTGCCTTTCCCAACAGATTTAGTCGTGAAGAAGGGATCAAACAACAGTCGGCGCACCCTTTCTGTCATGCCCAAACCGTTATCAGTAATCCGAATGCGCGCCTGATTAGAGTCCTTTTGCTCAGTGTAGATGTGAATTTGACCGGGCTGTTGTATCTTTTGACGCGATCGCGGATGGTCACGCTCTTCGATGGCATCCAGCGCATTGCTGAGAATGTTCATAAACACCTGATTTAACTGTCCGGCATAACACTCGATGCGCGGCAGATTGCCATAGTGCTTAAACACTTCGATCGCTGGACAGTCATGCTGTGCTTTCAGCCGATGTTGCAGAATCATCAGGGTACTATTGATGCCTTCGTGAATATCGACCACTTTCATCTCTGCTTCATCCATGCGGGAGAAGTTGCGGAGGGATAAGACAATTTCTCGAATGCGATCGGTTCCTACTTTCATGGAGGACAGCAGCTTTGGTAAATCGTCTAAGAGAAAATCAAGGTCGATCGCCTCTGCTTCGGTTTGAATTGCCGCATCTGGTTGGGAGTAATGCTGCTGGTAAAGTTGCAGTAATCGAATTAAATCCTGCGTATAGGCTTTGGCGTAAGTCAGATTGCCAGAAATGAAAGTAACCGGATTGTTAATCTCGTGCGCCACTCCTGCGACTAACTGCCCCAAACTCGACATCTTTTCGCTTTGCACCAGTTGGGCTTGCGTTGATCCAAGTTTTTGTAATGCTGTTTGTAATTCCTGCGCCTTTTGCTCCAGACTGCAACTGTACAACGCAGCTTTATCACGCGAAAGCTTCAGTTGCTCAACCATGTCATTGAAGTTTCGCGCTAATAAACCGACTTCATCTTCTGTTAAAACCGGAGCCTTCTGGTCGAGATCGCCCGCTGCGACTTGAGTGGCTGTATGAGCAATCTTGAGAATCGGATGAGCAATCTGACGTGCCAACCCATACAAGCCTAGGGAAAGCACCCCAGCCGAGACCAAACCTAACAGCGTAATTTGCTGAGCTAATTGCTCGGCGGGTCGATTAGCAAGATCTTGAGTCTGCTCTACCAGCAGACTCAACCCCAGCGCACTTAAACTCTGGTAAACGCCCATTACGGGTATCTGGGCATAGTTTTGATACAGTCCGTTGCCATTCACCCCCTGCATGGCTGTGTCGATGCCTACACTAGAAACAGCCTGACCCACTGGCATGTTACTTAATGTAGTAGAAACTAATGTATTGGTTGCCCCAACACTACCGACCAGGTAAGAGTCCACTGCTTGCCCTAAGCTGATTTGGGCTTTGACAATTTGACTCAAGCGATCGAGGTTAAGGTGAGTAGCGATGACACCAATGCGATCGCCGTTCGTCCCTCGTAATGGGGTGGCAAAGGTGACAATTAGCTTGCCAGAGGCGGAGGCTGTGTAGAAAATCGGTGTGGTTGGCTCTCCAGGTTTGACCTCTTCAAAATAGGTTAGATCAGCCGAAGACTCATACTGTCCCTCACGAGCTTGACGGGTGGAGGCAATGACATGATCGCTGCGGTCTAAAATTGAAACTTCAGTAAAACTGCCCCGATCGGCATCGATCGAGGTCAGATACTTTGCAAGTAAGGCGTGCGCTGTGGCTCGATCGCGCTGACTAGCCTGAGTATCTAGTAACACTCGGCTTTGACTTTGCACAATCGGTAGGTGTGCCACGGATAGAAAAATCCGCTGCTGATCTTCAAACCAACGGTTAATTTCATTCTCTTTGAGCGTTGCCGCGACACTCAGTTGATCGAAAGCAGACTTTTGCAGGGAGACTTGCGCTCGATTAAAGGTCACGACTCCCGTGATGCCGACCGACACGAGAGACAACAACAGGAAATAACCAGAGAGCCGCGTGGTCAAATGCTGCTCCCACTGTCTAATCAACAGCAATTTTTTTAAGGACTTGCGAACGACTGCCATTTGGACTACTGCCAGTTTGAAAAGATCTGCTTGATTTGCTGAATGGCTTCATCTGCTCCTTGCTCGGCAGTGATCGCTTTGAGCGCGATGCGGCTGATCACCGTTCCCCAAACATTATTCTGGAAGACCTGACTGTAAGCCGGAGCATGGACGGGGTAGAAGGACCGAGTGGGGCGATCGCGGAGGGTTTTTGCCTGGATTGGAATATGTGGATCTGCTGCATCCGTCCGAAAGGAATCCTGCCACGCTTCCGGCATCACCGGAAAGAAGCGCCCCTTCAAACTTTTAACAAAGCCTTGTAATACTTGCGGTTGAATCAAGTAAGCTAAAAAACTTTTGGCGGCTGGCTGTTTTTGTGACGAGGCTAGAATTACTGCTTGATTGATTGAAACCAGGTACTCTAACGGGTTGCCATCCGGTTTGTGAGGGAAGCCAACGGTGCCTAGTTCCTTAAAGTACACGTCTTTGTTCTCTCGCTGCGACACGGGAATGGACATTGAAGCATTCACAGTCATCGCCACACTGCGATTTAGGAGCGCCTGATTATTGTCTGGTGAGGTCCATTGTGTGGCGGTGGGTGGAACGTAACCCTGCTTGTAAAACTGGGTGTACCAGTCCAGGCAGCGAGTAATCCCTTCACGCACGTCAGGGTTGTCGAGTTGAAGCTGACCCTGCCCATCTAGCAACTGCACATTGTAGGCTTGCAGAACATACTCGAAGAAGATGTACGTATCCGAATTTCTAGGAGCAGATTGAATACCGAGTCCATAAAGGTTGGCATGATGTGGACGCAGGCGATCTTGTACGCCCTTCCAATAGTTCCAAAATTGATCCCAGTTAGTGGGAAGCTGGCGATCGTCCAACCCTGCTTCTTTGAGTAAATCACGCCAGTAGAAAATATAGGCTGCTTCCTGACAGAGCGGCACCGCGAAATAGCTCTGTTTTTTCTCGACCTTGTTATAGTATGAAACTGCTGCGAGGGCAGTCGGAATATAGGCTGCTTTTACAGGTTCTACAATGTCTGAAACGTCAGCCAGTTTACCTTCCCAAGCAAAGCGAGGATTGAGCGCTAGATCCCCTTTGTACGCATACAAAATATCCGGTGGATTGCCAGATTGATAGGCACGTTCTAACTTTTGCAAAATATCATCTTGCTTGTGGAACGAAAGGTTAACGGGAATGTTACTTTTCCCGTTCCAAGCCTTCACAACTTTTTGAATGGCTTCGTCTTCAGCTAAGACAAGTCCCTTTGTCCACCAAATTTCAAGCGCTGTACTGGCTTGGCTGGCAGTCGGTTGAGTAGTAGTCGGAGCTTTTGCTGTACAGGCAGCCGTTAAGGTGCTTAAGGTCAGCCACAGCGCTTGTCGTCGGGTTAAGCGATAGCGGAGATGACTATGGTGATAAAACTGGTTCTTCACGCCTAACGCTCTCATATAATCAACGGTTGTTGTCGAAGGAGCGCGCGTTGGTTGATTCTTTTACTCGACCCTATTCGCACTCATAGGCTGAGTTTTCCCAAATTTCCGTTTCCCGACGCTGTCATGGGATAAAACTTCTGAAAAGCCGGATTGAGGAACAGCTTCTAGCTAATGTTGCGTAACAAAATAACTGTGATCATGTTCTCCCATTTGTCTAGCAATAAGCTGAGCAAATAGCCCTTCCTGATGAGCTAACTCGTCAAATGTGCCTTGCTGCACCACTCGCCCTGCTTCAATGACGTAGATGCGATCGGCGTGGCGAATCGTGCTGAGGCGATGGGCAATGACAATACGAGTCACCCCTAAAGCACTGAGGCTTTCTGTCACAATTGCTTGTGTCCGGTTGTCTAATGCACTGGTTGCTTCGTCAAATAGCAAGATCTGAGGCTTTAGCGCCAGGGCACGGGCAATCATGAGCCGCTGCCGCTGTCCACCAGAGATATTTGAGCCGCCTTCGCTGACAAAGGTGTACATGCCCATCGGCATTGCCCGCACATCGTCAGCAAATCCTGCTTTCTCTGCGGCTTCCCAAGCCTCACTGACTGCAAGCAGGGTGCTGGCGGAAATATTGTTAAAAATGCTGCCTGAGTTGATGCGGCTGTTTTGTAGCACGACTCCTAACTGACGGCGGACGGCAGTAATATCTAAACCGGACAGGTCTTGTCCATCGTAATAGATGCTGCCATCGCTGGGCGTGTCAAATCCTAACAGTAGCCTTAGTAAAGTCGATTTACCGCTGCCCGAAGGTCCGACGAGGGCAATAAACTCCCCAGGTTCTGCCTGAAAACTGACCTGATCGAGCGTCAGAGGTCCATCGTCTCGATAGCGAAACGTGACGCGATCGACCATGACGCGACCCGTTAACTTGCCTGGATCGGACTTATCGGGATCGACCTCTGGTTCAGCCGCTAAGATGGGCTGCGATCGCTTCCATAGGGTCACAACTTCCAAGACTGATGTGACCGTGTTGCTAAGACTGGTAGCACCACTGATAAAAATACCGAAAGCAGCGCTAAAAGCCAGAAATCTACCCGTAGAGAGTCCTGTTTCTCCAGCGGCTTGAGCCTGTCCAATCAAAATCACAGTCGTCCAGAACAACAGCGTTGAAGTCAATCCCGGCATCACGGTATTAAAAATTGATACGCTGTCTTGAATATGTTGAGTGCTTAACTCCAGTTTGAGCTGTTGGGTATATTTTTGACCCCAGGTTGCAAAAGCCCGCTCTTCAGCTCCGGCGCTTCGGAGTTTGGGGACTGCCTCAATCAGTTTGACCAGTAAGCCATAGATTTCGCCACGCAGCTCTAGCAACGGACGAACTTGGCGCAGCAGCAAGGCTCCAGAAGTAGCAGTGAAAGCGATCGCCACGATCGCCACCGCTCCAGCAACCAGCGCCAAACTAGGGCTATAGGAGAGCATTAGTCCAAAGTTCAGCAGCGCAAAAAATCCAGTCAGGATAGTCCGGAAAGTCGTGCCCGTCAGCTTTCTGCGAATTTGGCTAATACCTGAAACCCGTGCTTCTAAATCACCAATCGCATACTCCCTAAAAAAAGTCGGCTTTAGCTTTAGCAATCGATCCCAGACCGCCCCCTGCATTGAAGCTTCAGAAAGCGTTTCCAGCCGCATCGTCGTTAAAGACTGCACCAGTTCTAAGCTGAGGGAACCGAAGGCAAAGAAGAATAAACCTACCCCAATTTCAATGAGTAGCGCTTGGTTGCCCGTCGGCAGAGCCGTATCAATTAAAATACCCGTGGCAAGAGGTATCAGCATTCCCGCCAAAGTGCCAACGAAGCCCATACTCAGCAGAATGATCAGATTTTTAGATTGCCCTTTAAAGGCAAACCTTGCCAGATCCCAGGGGCGCAGAACTGCTTCAGGAAAAGGGCGATAAAAGATGTAGGCGCTTGGATCTAAAAGAGATGCTGTAGTTGCATCTACCTTGGGATAACGCCGCTGGGATGAGATACTCTTCGTCTGCGTTTGTGGATCGAAGATGGAATAATGATCTCCCGCAACGGGTAAAAGCGCTACCGGGCGTTTGTCCTGACGAGTATAGGCAATAATGGGACCACCATCTTTTTTCCACCACTGGTCTCGCAGGAGAACCCGACGGAGTCGCAGCCGAGATGACCGAGCGATCGCCTCCAACGGGTCGCGCATTCGGCTTGAGTCTTCCGCCTCCATCGGTGGCGCAATGGCAACCCCCAAGACCTTACTTACAGCACCTGCTACCATCAGCAAATCATCTGGTTCTACAGACTGAGCAGCTTGTCGGGGTCGGATCAAGGCAACTAAATCTTTAAGGGTATCTTCGGTCACCTGATGATTGAGTTGCTGTCTTTTTTGCAGCCTCAAGAGTTCTGCCTGAGTTTCCTGGGAGGCGATCATTTTAATGCTCTGCAAGAACCAGGTATGAAGACGATTTAAACCTGCAAGTAAAGAATCTGCGTCAACTTCTGCCATTGATTGAACTGAGATCTGAAGATTCTCACTGGCTTGTACCCATATCCCCGCTGCTAGCGGAAAAATCCCAGATTCAGGGTTCAGCGTTAGCAAATCATATCCTAGCCATTGGGCTGTTCCTTGCAGGCATTGCACCCACAATATTTGTCCTTTCGGCGGTTGAAAAACCTGATCTTTAACTAGAGAAACATAGCGATCGGGATAAGCGGTTTTGGCAAAGATGTTTTTCGGCAGACCTTTGACTTGAGCCAATTGATGAATCCATCTTTCGAGGAGCGGCAGTAATCGAGATATCTCAGTTTCCGCGATCGCCTCTTCCTGAAGCTCCGTAGGTTCGATCGCCACCGCCAGAATGCCTAAGTCATTCCCTTGATCATCCCCTTGACCATTCAGTGTAACGCTAAAGAGAGCTTCTCCAACCGTTACATCAAACAGATATTGACGTTCACCTTCTGGAGTGCCGTTGATTGTTTTGACTGCAAATAATGCGATCGCGCCTGACTGAACTGTCCGAATCAAACTGGGCTGATTAAGCAGTAGCGGTAAATTTCCTCGAACCGTTCTAGACATCATGTTAGAGTTCGTTCCTTTTTCTCGAAATTAAAGTTTTTATATCCGTTAAAATATATTTTTGGAATCTTTTAATCTCTTATCCCTCCTCGCTCAAAATTAGGCTGGAGTAATGACCTTTTTCCTGCCATAAAGCTTCGTGCGTTCCCCGTTGTACCACCTTGCCGCGATCCAACACGATGATTTCATCGCAATCTCGAATGGTGCTCAGCCGATGCGCCACAATCAGACAAGTGCAACCTCGGCGGCGGAAGTTCTGATCAATGATTTTCTCGGTTTCTGCAT
This sequence comes from Elainellales cyanobacterium, assembly GCA_038204505.1. Lineage (GTDB taxonomy): Bacteria > Cyanobacteriota > Cyanobacteriia > Elainellales > Elainellaceae > Timaviella. Next base: position 6,175 of record JBBRCV010000156.1, on the reverse strand, counting down.
CCAGGGCGCTCGTCGCTTCATCCATAATCAGAATCGTTGGATCATTGACGAGCGATCGCGCAATTTCCAGGCGTTGCCGCTGTCCGCCGCTCAAGTTTGCGGCTCCTTCAATTAAGAGCGCATCATACCCTCCTGGAATAGACAGGATCGTGTCATGAATTGCCGCATCTAGACAGGCTTTTTCTAGCCTCTGATCTGAGATAGTAGAATCCCACAAGGTGAGATTTGCCCGGATACTATCTGCGAACAACAGAATGTCTTGATCAACCACTGAAACAGAATTAGTTAGAACTGATCGCGGGATTACAGATCTGGATATGTCATCAAAGTAAACTTCTCCTTCCCAAGGTTGATAAAGTCCTGCAATAATTTTCGCCAAGGTTGATTTTCCCGATCCGCTGCCTCCCACCAGCGCGACTCTCTGTCCTGGTTTCAGCGAAAGATTAAAGTTTTGAATTAAAGGAGCAGCCACCTTGCTATAGCCAAAAGTAATATTCTTTAGCTCCACATATCCTTTCAATCGATGGGACGATTGAAAGGAGGGCGATCGGGAATTCTGGGGTTGATCCGGCTCTGTTTGTAAATCCGAATCAGTCTCGTTATCTAGCACATCATCCAAGCGCAAAAGACTACCTTCTAAATCCTGAAGCGTGCTGCCAAACCGCACTAAATTATTGACTGGGCTCAGGAAACTTATCGTCAGAAGTTGAAATGCTAACAGCATCCCAATAGTCATCCTGCCTTGGATGACTTGCCAGCCCCCAACCCCTAAGAGAAATACAGTGCTGAGGGAGGTAATGAGGGAGGGTAATAAGCCTAACTTCTGGTTGACTAGATTTAACTCCTGCTGAGCATTGGTTGCTTTAGTGTAGTAACCTACCCACCGAGAAAAGAAGTCTGACTCTAAGCCTGAAGCTTTGAGAGTTTCGATACTTTGTAGCCCCGCGATCGCCACTCCATTCACCTTGCCATAGTTCTGTGCCGCTTTGATGTTGGCATCTACCCGTTGCCGAGATACCCACTGCAACGCAATGACATTGGCGATCGCAAACACCACCATCACCACTGTTAGCAGCACATTATATCTCAGCATAACAGCAGCGTAGAACACTACCATGACTGCGCTAATGACCGTTGTTGTGAGCTGTCCAGTTAAAACACTGGCAACGCGATCGTTAATTCCAATGCGGCTACTAATTTCACCAGAATAGCGCTGAGCATAGTAGCTCACGGGTAACTTCAGGAGATGCCAGACAAATTGGCTAGACATCGTGACCGACAGCTTAATTTTTAGCTTGCGAAGATACCGTAATTGTAACGCCGTTAACAATCCTTGAAGAATGACTGCTGACAGCATCCCTAGCAATAAATAGGGAACCCAGTCCAGGTGGTGTTTGATCAACACATTATCTACAAATACCTGACTAAATATAGGCACTGCTAGATTAGGAATTACCAGAAGAAATCCTGCTACTACACAGTAGGCGAATGCCGCGATCGAGCCTTTTAGACGATTCTGCAACGCTTCAATGACGCTCTTTTTCTTGCCGCCCTTTTGAAAATCTGCGCCTGGTTCCATCAGCAAAACAACGCCCGTATAGCCGCGATCGAACTCTTCTAGAGAAACCGTTCTGCGTCCCACTGCTGGATCATTGACGTAGACACGCTCTTTGTCGAATCCTTCCACAACCAAAAAATGATCAAACTGCCAAAAGATAATATAAGGCGGTTGCAGAGTCATTAAATTCTGCAATCCCTTTTTAAATCCTTTAGCGTCTAACCCGTAGTTTTTTGCCGCTATCAAAACATTGGCGGCTGAACTGCCATCCCTAGAAATACCGCAAGCCTGACGTAATTCCGCCAAAGGTACAATGCGATTGTAGTACCCCAAAACGATCCCCAAAGCCGCAGCCCCGCACTCTACCGCTTCCATTTGCAGCAGCGTTGGAGTTTTAACGCGATCGTTCCGGTGCCATCGTTTTTGCCACTGCTCTAGCAGCGTTTGTCCGTACTCCAATAGCGGTTGTTTGGGAGCCAGCAGAGATTTCAGCATAGGAACAAATTAAATTAAAGCTGGAACGGTTTGGGAAAAAGAGAATTACTTAAGAAAAGGGAAAATGAAGCTGATCGGCGCACGATTGGTAAGCATGACTTTAGCCGTTGCGGGTGTCTCACTCGATAGCTTTTCGTCGGGACCTTTGGACATTGACCATTGATATCCTGTGTTGTTGGTGGGATTAGGCTGAAGCTTAGCGAATACCTCAATCGAGGCAGGGGTATAGACCAAATCTGCTAACTCTGGGTTGCCCTTGACTCGCTTGAGTGCAGAGGCTTCAGTGACCGGAAACGGAGAAACTTCAGTCACCGTTGCCTCAAGTCCACCAAATTCCTGAATGTTGGCGGTCTCAGGAATTACTAAAATGCGATCGCCCACCTGAATTTGCTTTCCCTGAGCAATAGGAAAATAGCTGACGCTAATTAACTGCTTGGAGTCATCTGTATCCTCAACAAGCAGACCTTTAGATTCAATGAAAATCGGAATGCGCCCTACAACGCTCCAGATCACTGCCAAAGCAAGTAAAAAACCGATCGATGCTAAAGGCAACCAGTTTTTGAGATTAACGACCTGCATCAGTTGATCGAGCTGTTCAGGAGAAGAAACTTGCTCCAGTGCCTCTTTGCGAAATAGGCTAGACTCTTGTTCATTTGCCATAGTTTCAAACCCTCACGCCTAGCTGTTGCAACATCCAGTTAAACCTGGCTCTAGCCAGCGAAAGCTGCTGCAAATCAGCGCTGTCTACTTCCCCTGCGTAACTTTCTTCCTCAGACAAACTGTCCCCAGATTCATACTCGGTGACCTCTCCAAGTTGACTGATAATTTGAAACATTCGCTCTGCGCTTAGACTAGCTAACGCCTGATAAAAGCGAGCAGCAAATCCTGCATCTTCCTGAAGCTTAGGTGTTAGGGCAGAGATGGGAATCGACAAAACCCGAGCATCTTCGTTTGCCTTCAACATATAGAGGTTAGGAGTCATATCTAAAAATGCCGTTACTCCCAAAATTTCGCCAGGTAAAGCTGAGGCAATTCTCCTGGGTTGATTGTTTTGTGAGGTATTAAATGCCAGTGATAAAGCGTTGAGCTTTCCCTCATAAATGTATAGGCAAAGGCTGCCCTGAAGAATAATATCTAACGCACTTAAGGGTTGTCCTTCTCGAATATAAACGTCACCCTGCCTTACGCTTTTCACCCTTCCAGCGCTGGTCATCCAACACATATCGCTGTCGTGCAAGCAGCTAAATACCGAGAGGATACTTTTCGTCATCAGTAAATGAGTCTGAATCATAAACTCTTTAGGTAAATGAGAGGTCATTTGCCACTGTTTTCGGGAAAGCAGCATGGCGATCGCCCGGTAAAAGCGAGCGCTAAAGTCTGCATCCTGCTGCAATTTTTCTGTTAAATGCGGTCGGGCGATCGCCAGTACCCAAGCATTCTCCAGAACTTCGACAGCCATAGGCAGCGGCTGATCGCTTGGTAGAAAAAACAGTCCCATCACATCGCCGCTACTATAGCTGACAACTCTTTTAACAGAGTGATTGGAGTGAGGTAAGACCAGAGCCATTTCTCCTTCTAGGATCAGGTATAGAGCCTCTGGATTTTCACCAGACTCAAGGAAGCGATCGCCTGCCATAACTTCAAATTTACGTCCCACAGAAGCCATCCAATCGATGTCGCTGCTGCTTAGCTCTCTCAATATGATCTTTGTCATGACGTTCCTTAAGTAGTTCGTAACGCAACTGACAACTTGACGAACTTAATTCAAGTGAAGGTTTGCTTTCTCACTATCCTCATATTCAATACCTTATGATGAGATGGATAATTCGCTGTATGTCTAGGTTTGGGAGCTTCTGTAGATTGAGCGCAAGCAGATCGTTAGACAGAATCCTCCGAGCGAGGTGGAGCCGGAAAGGTGGGACCTGGTTCAAGCAGGCTGGGTCTTTTTTCAACCAAGGGGTACATAGCCTGTTGATGGCTCAAGTCACCATCTTCTTCATTTGCACCACCTGAAACATTGACCAGCTCCTCGTCGCTGAGGGGTTCAGCGATCGCCTCGTTTTCCATAAATGATTCATCTTCAGAGTGGAATTCGCCATTTTTCCTATTGGAATCTTGAGCGAGAGAGCTTGAGTTAGGATATTCATTTTGGCAGTTTTGAGACATAGTTCCTCCGTGGGAATAGTTAACTGACTGGAGTGATCTTCGCTGAATAGAAATGCCACCGACGTTGCTCTAGAGTTGAGCCAGTCACATCATTGACTCGTCGCAAAGCATAGCTGCCGCGAAATTGTTGCTGAGTCCCGCTCGTGGTAGTTGCAGTAATCGAAACCGGAATCTCAATGTAGGATGAGCCTGCCGCACCATCTACTCTACCGGGTTCTCCAACCTCTACCGCAGTCGACTCAGTGTTAACAAAACCCTGTCTGAACTGCTCGAACGATTGTTGACTGGCAGCACCCTCTCCTTCCCAAACCAAGTAAGCTTGTTCATAGTCGCGGCGGGCGATCGCACTATAGTAGTCACGGATGACTTGAATTGCTTCCTGCTGAGGCGAACTGTTACTGGCAGAGGTTTGTGTAGGAGAGCCAGAAGGTAATGGCGAACCTGGTGCGATCGAGGGAGTGGCGATCGGTGACGCACTTGCGACAGGTGGCTGTGATATGGAAGGAGTACTACAGCCCGTTAGAGCGATCGCGTGCATGACCGCAATCGTTATTCCATATTGAGCAACTTTCATCTTTTTTCTTCCTCAGTAGATAGTGAAAAATTAGGATTTCCAGGGAAGCGGCGATCGATAAGGATTTTCATGCATATCCAACACTTCCCATGTCTGAGGATTTACTTGCCCTGTAACAGGAACGCTGTATCTTTGCTGTAAATCTCTCACCGCAGATTCCGTAATAGGACCAAAAACTCCATCAACAGTTGCACCACCTGGATTTTTTAATCTGACTCCTGCGGCTCCTAAGAAACCATTGTCTGAGAGGATTTTCTGCAACTTTTGAACGCTACTGCCGCGATCGCCACGACGCAAGGTGGGCAACGTTAAATCGGTATATGCTGTTGCAACTAAAATAGGATGTTCTTGCTGTGGAAATGGTGCGGCGATCGCTGTATTGGGTAACGAAACTCCAATCAACTCTGCTGCCAGTGCTATTAATAGGAAGACTTTAGACAACACAAAAGTGATTTGAGGAAAGGAGTTTTGAGGTGTTATGGATTTCATTATGCATCTCCTAGTCGATTTATTTAGAAGTAAACAAGCCTTTTAGTGGACAAGACCAGAGCGAAGGGCGCGGATCGCTGCCTGAGTGCGATCGCTCGCACAAAGTTTCTTGAGAACATTACGAACATGGCTCTTCACCGTGCCGACGCTGATGTAAAGCTTCTTGGCGATCGCGCGATTGCTGTGCCCTGCAACAATTAATTGCAACACCTCTAACTCTCGACTGGTCAGAGGTTCGATGGTAATGATGAACTTATATTCTGGCTCGATCGCTCGGATGGCGATCGTCTCAACATGATTGTTGCTACGATTAATAAAAAAATGATCAGATTGCTGAAGTAGTCCAGCAACCGCTTGTGCAACATAAGGAAACACATGATTCAAACTAGAACTGCAAGGGGGTTGCGGAAGGCTCCGCAACCTTTCAGAACTGTCGGTAGGGGCAGAGTCAAGGCATTGTAAATTACTGCTCATTAATGTATCTCCCAATCCAAATTTCACGATCTAGGACGTATTACTAGATAAATTTCGTAACGTTTGATCATTTAGATCAGTACAAATGTGTTTTACCTGTTTTTGAATGAACTGTTTCTATTCTCCAGCGTCTGTCTAATTTAAGCCAGGTAAGTTTGCAAAGATAGGCTTCAACTTAAGTTGAACTTAAGTATCTGAAGTGCGAAGTTACCCAGTAGAGCAACCGTGGCGATAACTCATCTGTGTGTCAATTTAAAGAATAGCGGCGTTGCTGAATGCTGCTATAGCAATCCTAAATGATTCATGAGAAGTATCCATAGGAAAACAGTTTAGGGAAATTGAAGATTTGTTGATGCGTCACGAACTCAAATAAGAACTTCACGGCATTAAATGATTTACACAAATGGTAGTGCTCTCGG
>JBBRCV010000155.1:0-13363 GCA_038204505.1 Elainellales cyanobacterium | reverse complement strand
TCCAACGTGTTCGGCTCGGAGTTGACCGCAGTAGTGAGTTCGCATGGCTCTAAAAATCGCTAGGAATATGGATCAGTCAAGAAAACCTCTCCATTATCTAGCATCATGAAACTTTTGAAAGCGTAGAAAAAAGGGTAAAGACTTTGACTTGGTTTATTTTGGCAGATTGCGATCTTTGGGAAGGTTAATGCAACCTGGCTTTTGAGTGTACTGACAAACCTTTGTCCAGAGTGTGTCCCTAGTTCCGGGTGCCCCGATCGCAAACAGAACGCGATCGCCCCCAATCATGGCAACAATTTTTACCCCGCAAACCGGGCAAGCTTTAGGCTCAGACATTGCATTTGCTCCCGACTTCTCAACCACTACTCACCATCTTTTCATGTTGAGTGTCATGTTGAGTGATACGCGCTGATGCGATCGCTACCGAGCAACGGGCAACTTAGGGCAGGCTTCGGAATTTACCAGGTATTGAGCGTACTGAGCACACTCTTGGGGAGTTAAATGCCGGAAACTGCGATCGCGCGCCAGCTTTAGCAACATATCCCAAGTCGCCGCCCATAGATAAATCCGACCATCCTCAGTCAACGTCGCCACGTACTGCCCATCGGGGCTAAAAAAGGCTTGCTGCATCTTCACTGGCTCTCCCGTCACGCTAGGGTTCAGCACTGCCATCTCAGCCCCAGTTGCAGCATCCCACAACCGAGCCGTCCCGTCTGCGCTAGCCGTCACAATCGATCGCCCATCTGGGCTAAACTGCGCGTCCAACACAGCATTTTGGTGCCCTACTAAAAGAAACCGCTCTTCGCCCGTATAAGCATTCCAAACTTTGGCTCCATCCCAACTCGCTGCTACAACCTGACTACCGTCTGGACTAAAGCGAGCGCTGTTGAGTTCGCCAGTGTGCTTCAGCTCTTTATCTAATAGCCCTGAGCTAACATTCCAAATTCGAGCCGTCCGGTCAAGGCTGGCAGTCACAATAAATTGCCCATCAGGACTAAACTGAGCCTGCTGGATCGTTTCTGTGTGCCCTTTCAAGACCTGAATTAATTGCCCAGATTGCGTATCCCAAACTCGTACCGTCAAATCGTCAGCAATCCCTAGAAGTTGGCGACCGTCAGCACTAAAAGCAAGCTGCCGCACAGCCGCAGCACTCGTGCTACTACCTTGAGCCGTCTTATGGGCAGACTGAATCGCCTTTGATGATTCACTTACAGATGATTCGCTTACAGATGATTCGCTCACAGGTTCATCGTCGCCCTGCCAGTTTGGAATCCGATGCGTTAATTCCATCGATTGATTGGGACGAACTTGATAAATTTCAACCCATCCCTCATTAGCAGTTGCCACCATTTGACCATTGGGGCTGAGAACTGCCCCTGACAGAACCTTTTTCGTAGCAAGGGTTTCTGGCGATGCGATCGCCGAGGAATCTGCTGTGCCGATCGCCACCTGAGAACTCTCTAAAGCCGCTACAGGTCGGATAACGGCAGAGCTTAACGGGCGACTATCAGCATTTAGCCGTTGAGTTCGCTTTCGTAAAAAGCTCATTAACCATTGGAAGAAATTTGAGGAATCTTGATGTCTAGCTGCCTCGCTTAAAGTGGAGACAGTAGGAGGTTGAGGCGCGATTGCATCTGTCAAAATTTGCCAACGTTGCAGCCGACCATCAGAGGCGATCGAAATCATCTGATTAATAGCCGCAGCAGTTTCTTTAATCTTTACTTGAGTAGGAATCTTTACTTGATCAGGCTGGTCAGATCTCCATAGGTTTAAGCTGGGATTTTCCAAGCTCTTATTACCCATTCTTAAGTCAGTAGGAGCCTGCCCAATCTGATCCTTATCACCCTGAAGAAACATTGCCCAATGAACGGGCGCATCAGTCAACTTCAGGGTTGGCAGTTCGCCCCCTGCTTCGGCTGACCAAAATCGCACCATGCCGTCAGCCGCTGCCGTCGCAACGTAAGTTCCGTCTGGGCTGAACTGAATCTTGTTAATAACGCCTTGCTGCCCTGGCAACGTTGCCACCTCTTTACCCGTTTGCGTATCCCACAAATGAGCGGCATGAGGTTCAGAGGAATTTGCGGCATGAGGCTCAACCGTCGCCATGATTCGAGCATCTGGGCTAAGGCTGATCAGATTGTCTTCTGCTTGAGGAAGCTCAGCCGCAGCTCGTGAGGTATCTGGACGTGAGGTATCTGGAACCGCCACTTCATTTTTAAGAGTCCCAGAAGCAATATCCCATAGCCAGACTCGGTGAGCCGGATCGGTAGTGACGAGAATTTGTCCATTAGGACTAAATTTCATTTGCACTATAGGCTGAGAAGCAGTAGGCTCCTGTCCTTCTCTAGTCAAACCTGCCCTAGTCAAGTTTCCCCTCGCTAAGGGATTAGAGCCGTGAATCCGCCCTAGGGGCATTTGATTTTTCTGCTCAAAAGTGTACAGGAGCTTTCCGGTAGCTGTCCCCCATAGCTTGGCTTGACCGTTGCTAGAAGCTGTTGCGACCCACTCCCCCTTGGGACTAAAGACGGACTGATGAACACTACTACCGGGGGACAAGGTGGAAATGAGGTGGGGCGTGAAGGTCTCCGTTAGGTCAGATTTCGTAGAGTCAGATTTTGTAGAGTTAGACTTCAGCCGCCAAAGCCGTGCCGTGCCGTTGAGGGCAGTAGAGAGCAAAAACTGTGCATCTGGGCTGAGCTGAAGGCTCTTGATGTCTCCAGCTTGAGATAGGCTGTTTTCGAGATGTCCTGTCTCAGCATCCCAAATTGAGATGGATTGGTCACGGTATGCTGCAATCATCCACTGACCATCTGGACTAAACATGACCTCGGTTACATCTGTTGAGCCAGTCATGTTGTTCAAAATCAATTTGCCGGACTCAACCGACCATACTTTAACTTGAGGAGAGTTTTCAGCGATCGCCGCCACTTTTAACCCATCTGGGCTATAAGCAACCGAAGTCACATTGGCGATCGCCTCACTCTGTACATTCGGTTCTGCCCAAGTCAAGATCTGTAAAGGCTTGAGAACTGTGTTGTAAACTGTTTGAGGATTGAGTGACCACAGCCGAATAGTGCCATCAGCACTGGCAGTTGCCAGCGTTTGCAACTTCTGATGCTCAGGGCTGAATACCATTTGATTCACCTTACCTTCGTGCCCTCGCAGCTCTAACTGCAAGCGCAACTTCTTTAAAGCAGACCGGATGCTTGCCTGCATTTCGTAGGTTGCTTTGCCTTCCTCAGCAGCCAAACGACCAATCAGCAACGCCACCATTGGATCGCTATTAGGGTTTTGCAGCACGCTTTGGGCAATCAACGCGCGATCGCGTGAGCTGGCGATTTGTAATTGATAGTCCTGTCGGGCTTGGGTCTGCATCGTGCCATAGTATTGATTCAGCACCATTGCCAACGTTGCCAACAACACCGAAGGAACGGCAATTTGAACTTGCCTGGATGTTCTTCGAGTGCGACGGATTGCCAATTGGCTGACCGCTACATACTGTTGAGCCAACGCCGAAAGCTCTTGGGGATAAAGCTGAATGAAGTCCTCAGCGTCGCGTAAGCGTAGCCCTTGCAGCAAATACTCTCCTTGAGCCGATTGTCCAGCGGCATCCCATTCCTGAGCGATCGCCTCAATTCGGCGCTGTCGCCGCAGCATCTCTCGGTTTTCATTAATCCAGCCTTTTAGCAATGACCAGTTACGAATCAAAGCTTCGTGCGTCACATCCACAACTTCTTGAGCCTGAGCTTGAAACGATGGGCTAGTAGTAGAAGGCGACCCCTTGTGAGTATCTCGAAGCGATCGCTCCTCCGCCTCACGTAAAGTTTGCTCGCCCCCTATTTCTTGATTTGTGATCACCAACTTCGCAGCCACCAATTTTTCTAGCACCTGTTCAATCAACTCGCTCGGAAAAATTGGGCTAACCAGTTCAGATTTAACTACTCGTCGCCGAGTATCTTCTGTGCCCTCACCCAATTGAGTCAGCGCCAGAAAAATCCGCTTAGCAACCGCCTGTTCTTCCAGCATTAAGCCAGAGAAAATTTCTGTGGCTTGTTTTTGCAGAGTGCCCCGCACCCCTCCCAACTCCCTATAAGTATCGAGAGTGAGACGGGCAACGCCTCCCTCCGTGCTGGTGCGACGATGTTCCCAGAGTTCTAGCAAAGTGTATTGCAGCAAGGGCAGTTCACCAGGCGCACCAATAATATCCATCAGCATCGTGTAAACCAGGTTTGGCTCACAGACAAGCCCTACCTTTTGTGCCGGGCGAACGATGGTCGCTTTAATTTGCTCGTACTTAAGTGGAGAGACAGTCACTCGATGTTGCTCCATCTTCTGAGCCAGACCTGGGTAAAGTGAGCACTTACCTAGAAAATCTGCTCGCACCACGATCGCCAGACTCAAATAATCGCCAACAGTTTCCAGTGCCACTGTTAAGCAATCAAAGAATTTTTGACGCTCATCTTCAACATGGCTACCCCGAGGTAACGTAAAAACTTCCTCAAACTGGTCAATCACTAGCAAAAGCTGAGGACGTTCTTTAGGAGATAAACCTGTCGTACCGCCCTCTATAGCCAAGCTGGCACGCACCAATTGCGCCAGACCAATGCCGCCATCTTGTAAAAAAGCCTCTGCCCGACGAAGTTGTTCTGCCCGTTCAAACTCGCTTAACTCCGGATCAATAAAGGCGGCTGCTAAGCTTTTCAGCGGATGTTCTGTGGGGGTCAAGAGCTTGATTTTCCAAGCATTTGCACCAGTAGGAGTTTTTTCTTGCTGAAGCCGTGAGATCACCCCTGCCCGTAAGAGGGAAGACTTGCCACTGCCCGAAGCCCCTGAAACAGCGGCGAATCGTTCTGTTTTCAACTGGTGAATGAGTTGGTCTGTCAATTCTTCTCGCCCAAAGAAAAACTCTGCATGGGCTTCGTCAAAAAACTTCAAGCCTCGGTAAGGGCAAATGTGGGTGGGTTTCACCGTTTTGATGGGGCTAGGCTGTCCGCTGTTGCCACGGGTCAAAATGATTTCGCTGCCCGAACTTTCAAATAAGGGTTGCTGAATTTCGCCTTTAAGAGAGTGGTTGACCCAATCCGTGAGGGAGTGATTGGTCACTACTCCAGCTTCGACGCGGTTGGGGTCTAAGCCTGTGATTAAGGCTTGAGTGAAAACGCTGTAGGGGCTTTCGAGGGATTCGTAGGCGGTTTCGTATTCTTTAGAAGCTGCCATGAATAGGCGATCGGTTCCGGCTTGGGCACCGGGGTCGGCTTCTAGAAAGTTGAGCAGTTCTCCACTGTGGCAACAGTCGAGGATGACGATCCGTTGACGGACTGGGCTTTCTTGGAGGAGCCGCCGCAGCCAGAACAGGGAGAGTCCGCAAAAGCTTTTGTCAGGATTAGCATCGCTCACAGCTAAATAGCCTTCTTGAATGCCTGCATCTCTTTGAATGCCGTGCCCAGAGAAGTAGAACAGAGCGGTGTGAGGCGGATTATTGCCCTTGGGTTTGAAGAGATTAATCAGGGCGGTTTCTAGTTCTTGGAGGGTGACAGGAGTTTTTTGCCCCACTTGGGATTTGCCAGACTGAATGATTTCTGGCAATCGATGAACCCGAAACTCACCGTAGGAGTGCAGCCGCTGGGCGATCGCTTCTGCGTCTTTTGCAGGAGCCTGCAAACTCGGCAAATATTGGTATGTATTAATCCCCACTATCAAAGCGTCGCGTGACATTTGAGCTATCCCCTATAGAACCGTGTCGATCGCCGCTAAAGTCGTCTGATCTCAAGAAAGATCTGTGATCTTAAAAAGGATCTGAACGAGCGTTAGTGATCAACTCAAACCGGACACCACAGGGAGAACGAACTCAGAAGAACTCAGGAATTAAGCTATGTAAATTTACGTTAAATTATCGAGAATCAGTTAGATCGTTTGTCGATTATTTCTAGCTGCATACAAGCGAAGATATCTAAATCATTACGAAATGCAAAAGGGGTGAGAACCCTCAGCCTATAAGACTTACGACAATCTAGATTTGAACTTGAAATTGCCATGAAGCGAAAACGAAAGTTATTTAGATCGCTCAGCTAAAATACTGAAATTTAACGCCATTAATCTACAAATACGAGAAAACTACTGAAGAAGATATACGGAATAACTCTGAATTTTCTTTTTCATCAGACTAATGAATAAGTACAACTACAGAGACTTTGAATTTCTTAACAAAAAAAATGTAAAGAACTGATAAACCGTCATAAAATACAAAGATAAGTTCTGTAGGGTAAGCAGTTGAGAGGTTAGACGTTACTGATTCAACTGGTTGCTCTCGAACTTAACGGGGGGTGTGAGTTCGGGCATTGCATTGTTTCAACTGAGTATGACCATGTCCCTTATTAAACTTGACCAAGCCTTAGCGATTAATCCTGCAAGTAGTAAAACCTGGTATGAACGAGGTTGTGCATTGGCAGAGGCAGGAAATTACACAGAGGCGCTTGTAAATTTTAATCAAGCCCTGACGCTACAGCCGAATGATGCCAGGGTTTGGGTGTTTCAGAGCGTCATGTTGATTTATCTAGAGCGCTATTCGGAGGCGTTGGAAAGTTGCGATCGCGCCTTAACCATCAATCCTAAAGATGCCGAAGCTCTGCTGTTCCGTGGCGTTGCCCTCCAGCGGTTAGGGCGCTACCGGATGGCGTATGCCAGTTATGAGAACGCTTTGGGCAGAGGGCAAAAAGCTACTAGACGCGGGTGGGAAAGTCTTAAAAAGATTTGGAACTCATTAGTGGCTTGTTAGCTTCCTTCTAAAACTCATGAGCAGATGTTGTGGGCAAATCTGTAGAATGAGGGCAGTCGGATTCAGATCCAGCGATCGCTGGAGATACTTATCGAAACAATTTACGGAAACCTTCAGGGGCTAAAGTCTAGCCAGCTTAAGCAGTTGCAGAAGCTCTACCATCAGCGGTTGCCGGGCGATCGCATGGCAACGACTGAGTATGCTCAGCGCCTCGCAGCAGTTAGCGCCGAGATTAATCAGCCTATTTGCACCTACATTAATCGCCGAGGGCAGGTGATTCGGGTCGGTATTGGCAGCGTGCGGCAAACGCAGATTCCACCGATGGAGTTGCCTCGCTATGGGGCTGAACGATTGAGCGGCATTCGCTGTGTTGCAACTCAGCTCAAGTCAGATGTGCCGAGTGAAGCCATTCTTACGTCTATGGCGTTGCAGCGGTTGGATGTATTGGTGCTGTTATCTCTGACGGGCACTGGTTTTGAGAAGCGGGGCGGTGGCGCAACAGGTTATGTCAAAGAGACTTATTTGGCGCATTTAGTGCCGCATCCAGAAACGACTTGGACTGTTTCTCCGCCCATGAGTTTAGATGAATTAACTAGTCAAGATTTTCTTGACCTGACCGAAGGGTTAGAAGCAGAGTTTCGGCGCGAGTTTGTGGCTCAGCAGGTCGGAGATGATCAAGATCGGGTGCTGTTGGTGGGCGTGATGACGCAACGGATGACAGGGCAACGATTTCAGGATGGGTTGAATGAGCTAGATCGGTTGATTGATACGGCAGGCGGTGAAGTGGTGCATGTGGTGCATCAAAAGCGATCGTCTTTTCATCCGCAGACGGTAGTGGGCGAAGGAAAGGTTCAAGAAATTGCTCTAGCGGCTCAGACTAGTGGGGCAAATTTGGTGGTGTTTGACCACGATTTGTCGCCAACGCAGGTGCGAAATTTGGAGATGCTGATTGGAGTACGAGTGGTCGATCGCACCGAAGTAATTTTAGATATTTTTGCCCAGCGAGCGCAGTCGAGGGCGGGTAAGCTTCAGGTAGAGTTGGCGCAGCTTCAGTATATGATGCCGCGTTTGGGCGGACGTGGAAAAACGATGTCGCGCTTAGGCGGTGGTATTGGCACACGCGGACCAGGAGAAACGAAGCTGGAGACGGAGAGACGGGCAATTCAGCGGCGAATCCAAAGGCTTCAGCAGGAGGTTGATCAACTTCAGGCGCATCGATCGCGGTTGCGCCAACAGCGGCAGCATCATGAAGTGCCCTCGATCGCCATTGTCGGCTACACCAACGCGGGCAAGTCTACGTTGCTCAATGCCCTGACGAATTCGGAAGTTTACGCAGCAGATCAGCTTTTTGCCACGCTTGACCCAACGACGCGACGCTTAACGGTCACTGATCCGATGACTCAGGATGCTTTGCCGATCGTTCTAACGGATACGGTAGGTTTCATTCAGGATTTGCCGCCATCGTTGATGGATGCGTTTCGCGCGACGCTGGAGGAGGTGACTGAGGCGGATGCACTTTTGCATGTGGTGGATCTATCTCACCCGGCGTGGCAAAGCCAGATTCGATCGGTTATGTCGATTTTGTCGCAACTGCCGATTACGCCGGGACCCGTGCTGCTGGCATTTAATAAAATGGACGAGGTGGATGGAGACACGTTGACGCTAGCAGAGGAGGAGTTTCCACAGGCGGTGTTTATTTCGGCAGGCGATCGCTTAGGCTTAGAAACTTTGCGGTTACGGTTGGCGCAGTTGGTGCGATATGCGATCGTGTCCTAGAGATGAGCAGGGGCTTTAAGAGGATTGCTATGTATGTTGTGATTGGCGGCGCGGGGCTAATTGGGCTGAATCTTGCCCAGAGGCTAGTGGATTTAGGACATACGATCGCCATGATTGATATTGACCCGAAGGCTTGCCGCTATGCGCGGGAGCAGATGGGCGTGATGGCATTTGAAGGCAGCGCGGTAAGTACTGAGGTTTTGATTGAGGCAGGTATTCGTAAAGCCGATGCTTTGGCGGCGGTGTTGCATAACGATGCTCTGAATTTAGCGATGGTGGCTTTGGCAAAGCATTACGGGGTGGCTCAAATTATGGCTCGAATGCGGCACCGAGATTTTGCGGAGCCGTATCGGATTGCCGGGGCGACTTCGATTATTAATGCGATCGATTTAGCGGTTTCAACCATGGTGAATGCGATCGAATATCCCCAAGTGGAGTCGATGCTGCATTTTGAGCAAGACCAAATTGAGGTGTTGAAGCTGGCGATTCCCACAGATTCCCCGATCGCGGGTCGCAGCCTGGTGCAGATTTCCCAAGACCCTAGCTGCCCGACAGGTTCGTTGATTATTGGGTATCAAGCCCATCCTCATGAGGATTTGATGATTCCCAATGGCAACACGGTCTTGGAGGCAGGATCGACCATTTTGATGGTGACTAAGCCCGGAGCGATTCATCAGGTAGTAGATTTTGTGCTGGGCGGCTAGTCGTCTCCCAGACTGAGGAGCTTTTCGTCAATTTGGCTGAGGCGTTTTTTCACAACGGCTTCCGAGATGATTTGTTTACGGAGAGCATCGCTTAAGGCTCCTTTTTCGGCAAGTAAGAGGCGGCGGCGGACGGCATCAAGTCGGGAAGGATCGGCTTGGTTGTAAAGGTCGCGCAGAACTTTTTCGGCTTTAGCAACTTGGATTTGGTAAAGCGATCGCATTTCTTCGTAAACTGCTTTGGGCAAAACTCCGGTTTTCAACATCCCGTCTAGCTCATCTTGAGCAGCTTTGGCGGTAATCAGTTGCGCTCTCAATTCCTCAGCCTGTTGAGAAGAGGCGGATAAAGATATCAGGTTTAGACGTTTGACAAACCACGGTAAGCTTAAGCCTTGAATAACCAGGGACAGCAGCACAGTACCAAAAACGATCGCAATTAAATCGCCTCGCCTAGGGATACTAGCGGGTAGGCTCAGCGCTAGAGCCATTGATAGCGAGCCTTTGATGTTGCCGAAAAAGAGGACGTGCTGCCAGCGTATAGGGATGGGGCGATCGATCAGTTGGGCGATCGCCAGTAAAGGATAAACTGCCAAAACTCGTCCCACCTGATAAGCCAAAATTGCTAGCAGGACGGCAGGTAAAGTCTGCCAAAGCGTTGTCAGATTCACCTCTACCCCAATCAGCAGAAAAATAAAGGTGTTGACCCCAAATCCGGCATATTCCCAAAAGCTATAGAGCGTGACGCGGTTAGAGGCAGATCCCCGGCGCGACAGACCGACATTACCCACCATTAGCCCCGCAACGACAACGGCAACGACTCCAGACACGCCGATTAGATGCCCCACCTGGTAAGCGCCCAATGCCACCGCTACCGTCAGCAAAATGCTGCTCAGATTATCTTCTGAGCGAGTAAATAATTCAGCGCTGAGGTAGCCCAGCACCAGCCCCACCAACGTTCCGCCAGCAATCACAATGAAAAGTTGCTGTATGCCCACGGTTAACGAGAACTTACCTGTCACATGTGCCAGCAACACGAGGTTGTATAGAACTAAAGCCACACCATCATTCAGCAGGCTCTCTCCTTCCACAATCGTTGTGAGGCGAGAGGGGACGGAAACCTCTTTGAAGACGGCAATCACAGAAACAGTGTCGGTGATTGCCAGAATAATTCCTAGCAAAAATGCTGGAATCCAATCCAGTCCCAGCCCAAACTTTAAGCCGAGTGCGGTGACTCCAGCCGAAATGATGACTCCGGGACCCGCGAGGAGAGAAATAGGCTTTATGGTGCTGCGGAGGCGGCTAATATCGGTGTTAATGGCGGCTTCAAACAGCAGGATAGGCAGGAAAAGGTTGAGAATCAGGGCAGAGCTAAGACCTGTACGACCGGGCAGGAAAGGGGCGATCGCCAATCCGGCAAACACCAATCCAGTGACATAAGGAATGCGTAACCGCCGCGATAACAACGCTACAACTGTCGCCACTAGCAACAAAATAATGGAGTCGGTCACAAATTCTGCAACGGGACTGGCATTAAGATCGGTGACGGCAAGATAAAAGGCAGGAGGCATAGAGGGCAGATGTAAAAGAGTAGAGGGCAAAATCAAGGATAGATAGAGCTGGAGTAATAAATTGAATAAGATCACTAGAGAATCTTGATGGCAGGTGGGAAAACTGGTAGATGTGGGTAAGACTGTTTGTGAAGTATTCTCTTGTGAAATATTCTCTAGGGCAGCGGTTCAAATCATTTGTGGGGAAAGGAGCGTAAACGTGGCACAGGAAAAACCGACCATCTTGGTGACTGGAGGAGCAGGCTACATTGGCTCTCATGCGGTACTTGCCCTCCAAAAAACAGGTTATGGGGTGATTGTTCTAGATAACTTGGTGTATGGGCATCAAGACATTGCGGATGCGCTGAAGGTTGAACTAGTGATAGGAGATACGAACGATCGCTCCTTGCTCGACAATCTTTTTGCTAGCCGAAATATTGCCGCAGTCATTCATTTTGCAGCTTATGCATACGTAGGCGAGTCGGTTTCAGATCCCGCTAAATACTATCGCAATAACGTCATTGGCACTCTGACTCTGTTAGAAGCGATGGTGGCGGCTAACGTCAAAAAGTTCGTCTTTTCCTCGACCTGCGCCACTTACGGAGTTCCGATCGCCGTTCCTATTACCGAAGATCATCCCCAAGCTCCCATCAATCCCTATGGCGCTACGAAGCTAATGGTGGAGCGAATTCTGGCTGATTTTGATGTAGCGCACGAGTTTAAGTCTGTGTGCTTTCGATATTTCAATGCGGCAGGGGCTGATCCAGATGGACTTTTAGGCGAAGACCATGACCCAGAAACACACTTAATCCCACTGGTTTTACAAACGGCACTGGGCATTCGAGACTCGATCGCCGTCTTTGGCACCGACTATCCTACCCCCGATGGCACCTGCATCCGCGACTACATTCACGTCGCTGATTTGGCGGCGGCTCATGTGTTGGGGCTAGAGTATTTGCTGCAAGGAAACGATAGCAATATTTTTAACCTGGGCAACGGGAACGGCTTCTCGGTCAAAGAGGTGATTGAAGCGGCTAAGGCAGTCACGGGACGCGAGATTACGGTGGTAGAGCGCGATCGCCGCCCCGGTGATCCCCCGGCTTTGGTGGGCAGTGGCGAGAAAGCTCAGCGCATTTTGGGCTGGCGATCGCAGTATGCCGATATCCACCAAATTTTGACCCATGCTTGGAGTTGGCACCAGAAACGGCACGGGTAGTCAGAAAGAACGGTCGTAGGTCTGAGACTTACGACCGTTCTTGTAAAAACTCTGAAAGCTCTTTGCCAGAACTAACGAGGAGGTCGCCGCCGCTGCAAGAACTCAGGAATATCCAGTCCAGGCTTGGTGACTCTTGGCTCAGGACCCGGAGTTAGCGGAATGGAAGGCTGGGAAGGAGTTGGCGGGGGCGGCGTGCTGGGGAGCGATCGCCGGATAGACGAAACTCGTGCAGCTTGCACTTGAGGAGCGGCAGGAGCTTCGGGGGTGAACCCTGTGGCAATGACCGTAATGCGAATTTCACCTTGGAGGCGATCGTCTAACACCGCACCAAAGATAATGTTGGCATTGGGATCAACTGCTTCGTAAATAATTTCAGCCGCTGCATTGACTTCGTGCAGCGTCAGGTCATGACCACCAGTAATGTTGAAAACTACGCCCTTTGCGCCATCGATTGAGGACTCTAGTAAGGGAGAAGAAATCGCTGCGGTTGCCGCTTCCCGCGCCCTAGATTTGCCGGAGCCAACCCCAATGCCCATCAGAGCGGAGCCTGCATCTGCCATGACGGCTCGAACATCGGCAAAATCTACGTTGACCAGCCCAGGAATGGTGATAATGTCGGAGATGCCTTGAACCCCTTGCCGCAGGATGTCATCAGCAACTCGGAATGCCTCTTGAACCGGAGTCTGCTCTGAGATGACCGTGAGCAGCTTGTCATTAGGAATGATGATGAGGGTATCAACTTGGGATTGGAGAGCTGCTACGCCATCGTCGGCCTGCCCAGTACGTCGTCTACCTTCAAAGGTAAAGGGGCGAGTGATGACACCGACAGTCAGTGCCCCTACTTCCTTAGCAATTTCTGCCACGATGGGCGCAGCGCCTGTGCCTGTGCCGCCGCCCATACCTGCGGTGATGAAGACTAAATCAGAATGATCGAGCGCTGCCGCAATTTCGTCGCGGGATTCTTCGGCGGCTTTTTGCCCGATCGCCGGATTTCCTCCTGCCCCCAGCCCGCGAGTCAGCTTCTGCCCAATTTGCAGACGGTTGACCGCAGAGGCGGTAGTGAGGGCTTGCGCGTCAGTATTAATGGTCCAGAACTCTACGCCAGATACCTCACTGGCAATCATCCGATTGACGGCATTACAGCCGCCGCCGCCTACCCCAATTACTTTTATCTTGGCAATGCTACTTGGCACAATCTCGTCACTCCTGGCTTCTTCTAGCAGCGATCCCCTAGGGTCGTGGACTTGACCCAAGTGTATACCAGAGTTGGAGAAAGGATTTGCGTTATTCATTTGAAGTAAAAAATTAGCCTGACTTTCGCCGGGGGAATCGGAGGGGTTAGCTGCTT
>JBBRCV010000154.1:0-13405 GCA_038204505.1 Elainellales cyanobacterium | reverse complement strand
TGAACTGCAACCGCTCGTTTTAACTCCCGTGGGTCAGGGTTGCTCTCGATAAAAGATTTTAGAGTGCTAGTCACTTTGTGTTTTTCTATGGAGTCATCTTACTTCCTCCATAATCTCACATATGACTTAGGATTGCTATATGATTTGCCCTCGTCCCCCTTCTTCCAAATGGAGAAGGGAGCAAGAATTCCTGTCCCCTCTCCATTTGGGAGAGGGCTAGGGTGAGGGGAATTTCAGCCATTCATATCTCGATTCAGCAACGCCCAGCTAGCTTGTTGCTGAAGCAGTCTCTACAGGATTTTTTCTAAAATTTCAGCCACTGCGATCGCCCCCCAGTGATACCCCATCTCTCGGGTCATCTGTTGGGCTTGAGTCGTCTCTGCACGAGCTATATCAATATTTCCCTCAGCATCATGCAACCAAGCTAAACCCACTCGCACATCTACTTCAAATAAATGGTAGCCGTTAACTGTCGCGCAGCGTAGCGCTTCATAGAGGTCATTACGAGCGGTCTTAAGATCGCCATGACGCGCTGCCAATTGACCACGAGACAGAAGAGCTTCGATCAGCGCATCAAATCGGGGAGTGCTGCGAGCCATTTTGACAGCGGTGTCGTAATGTTGTTGAGCGTTAGAGTATCTGCCGTAGTTCAAGTTAATGTCACCCAGCGTCCGGTTGGCTTTGCCGACCAAATTGAGCCAGCCTTTTGCTTGACAAATTTGCAGGTTTTCTTCGGCAACGGCTTCGGCTTGACTCAACTGTCCTGCCCGATTAAGAAAGTTGGCGTAGGCAATGCCGCGCCAGCTAAACAGGTGACGGGTGTTGCCTTGGATTCTTTGTTGACGGGCTTCGGCTTGTAGAAACAGGGCTTCGGCGATGTCGGTGTCGCCTAGTAAATCAGCGGCGATCGCCTGATGCACTAAAGCTTCCATCTGTGTCCAAGAGTTCCTGGCTCGTTGGGCGTAGGTAAACGATTCCTGTGCTGCCGTCTTCCCTTCGCTCAGTTCCCCCCGAAAGATATGCAGTTCGGACAGCCGTTGATAAATGAGGCTAGCTTTTTCCCAGTTTTTTGCACCTAATGCCACGACTTTTGCCCGTTCGTAAAACAGCCGAGCTGAATTGAGGTAGCCTAATCCCGCCCAGCAGATGCCGATTTCTTCCAAGATTAAATATTTAGCTGTGGCGCTGGTGACGAGGGGAGCTTGTGAAGTATCGCCGTTGGGAAAGAACTCTTGTAGGGTGGCGATCGTGGTTTCGTAAGCGCAAAGAATGGCGATCAACACGTATCGATTCCGTTGGCTGATGCGTTCCCAATAGAGTTGCCAAGCCGTGTCATAGGCTTCAATTCCGCAGACATAATGAACGGCTTCAATTAAGGGTGTTAGGCTATCTAGGGTTGGTGTTGATACTATACTTCCTGATTGCTCTAGATAGTAATCTTTGATCGATCGATAGAGTGGTTTAAGCTGTGCTGCGTGATGTTCTTTGAGTTGGTTAAAATAATGGTTACGAACCAGCGGATGCAGCTTGTAATAATGAGTATGTGGATTAAATCGTAAAATGCGATATTTGATTAATCGCTGGATCAATGCCTTGAATTCTGGGGGGCTAAGCTGCGTTAAAGTTGCGTTGAGTGCATTGGGTTTGGCTTTATCTCGAAAGACTTGTTTAAATGCTGATTGTTGAACGGGTAGCCGAAAAGCACTGAATATTTTGAGAAAGATTTGCTCGGCTTCTGTTAAATGCTTGTCGTAGCGGCGAAGCACTCGCTGCACCCGCTGGTATGGGTCTTCGTCTGCTGTTGGGGCAGGAATGTTGGTAATGCGGGTGATATCGCCGTGGTAGCGATCGACCAAATAGAAGCCTAATAAGCTGAGTGTTAGGGCATGTCCATCCCAAGTGTTGACCAGGCGATCGAGCTGTGCGGCTGTCCCTTGTACGCCAATTTTTTGTAAAAGCGATCGCCCATCGGCATCACTCAGGCGATCGACATTGCGGTTGGTGTAGCTAATATATTCGATTAAATCTAACAGGGGCGATCGGCTGGTGATTAAGCAAAATGACTCGTGCCCACCTGCTGCAAAGTAGGTTAAAAAATCGTATAGATCGGCGCTTTTAAGCTGGGCATATTCATCGCCTTGCTCGTGCTGCATGACCTCAAAGCCGTCTAAAACAAAGAGGTAGCGTTTGCCCCGCAGCATTCCTGCTAAAAAGTTAGCGCGAGCGTTAGCTGAAGGCAAAGTGCTGAGATCAACTTGTCCGGCGCTTAAGTAATTTAACGCCGCCTCAAAAAACTCATCAACACTATTGCGCTCATAAAAGTCCCACCAAAAAATGCCGTCAGGCTTGGATGTGGGCATGTTGGGCAAACGATTTAGGCGTAATTCGGTGACCCAGCGACGCGCCAACGAAGTTTTGCCTTCGCCGCCAAATCCAATTAATCCAGTAACAAATCGCTTGGGACTAACCCAATCTTGGGTGATTTCTGTCAACAATTGCTCTCGCCCAACCCATTCTTCGAGGGGAAGCGGGGCGAACTGTAGATCAGGCTTGAGGTTGACCTGTGCCAATTGCCGTGCCAAATCGAGATCGGTGTTGGGCTGAGGACCCGATTGAAGAGGCAGCGGCTCGGTGTAGATAGGAAAGGGCATAGATGCAGTTTAATCCCTGTCAAGGAATTCTAGATGGACGGGTTCAAACTTAAAAACGTAGTTATCGACTGCCCAAGCTAGGTTGTCGTCTATGGCGCTGTCGCCGGGGTTCCAGCGTTGAGCCACTAGACCAATCACCAGGTTGCGTCTCATATCTAACACGCCAGCACCACTCATGCCCGGACGAATATCTCGTGTACGCAACTCAATTGGGTCAACTTGGAGTTTTAGCCCTTCAAAGGGCATGACAGATCCCATAATTGTACCTTCGGCGTAACCGCTGGGAGATGCGCCTAATTGCCGAAAGCCGTAGCTGCGAAAAGGGTTACCCTCGGATCGTTCGGCAGTGCCCAGAACGGCGATTTCGGGAGGGGCGATCGCCACCTGCTGAGTCACTTGCAGCACCACCACATCGTCATCAGAATCTAGAAAACACTTGATGACCTTTGCCCGACAAATTTTTTCAACTTCACGGCTGCGAGTCCGAGGAAACACAATTCCCAACTCTTGCGCTGTAGCTCGTTGGGGGTCAACTCCTGCCATTTCAACGACATGACGACAGGTAATTAACTCGCCGATCGCTGAGGCAACCACGCCAGTGCCCACCACCGCATTAGTAGTGGTATGACGAATTTGAACGGTGAAGTCAATCAGTTTTTGGGCTTGGGTGTTCATGCTCACAGATGCCAAGTCGCAGGAAGAATTGGAGACAAACGAGGCTCATGTTTGTGCTCTAATACCCTTATTCTTGTGATCTGAGGAGCGATCCGGAGAAACCAACGCATGTTAACCATGGGACGAAAAGCGCGATCGATCTACGAGCAACACTACACACCCGAAACGAACTATCGGCAGCTAATGTCGATTTACGAGAAAGTGATAAGGAATTGAGTTAAACCTTTACTCTTGCACCTTCAGCATCCGATCTTCAATGCCTGCCCAAACGCCCTCTGTTACCCGCACGGCTGACTCCTTGCACCGCACCATGAGTTCGTTGGCGTAGAGGTAGTTTTGGAGGGCAATTATTTCTGCCTCAGAAAGGTTGAGAAGATCGGGATTGAGATTAAGAGTATTGCACCAGAGTTGGCGAATGCGATCGACAAATGCTTGCCGCACCTCAACGGGTGGGCTATTACCTGGAATCTTAGTCTGGAGTACTTCTAGACTATTGATGAGGGTTCTAAAATCTATCGATTTAAAGATTTTTATTTTTTGAAATTCGCGGGCGCGGGCGCGGTCGAGGGCGCGGTCGAGGGCGCGGTCGAGGGCGCGGGCGCGGGCGCGGTCGAGGGCGAGGTCGAGGACAAGTACGATCGCCCCCAATCTCTTAGCCGCAGGCTTAAACTTCCCATCTGATCCTTCAGTTGCCTGATCCGCCCAAATAAACAACTCTCTTAATCTCGGCGCATCAATCAACTTCTGTGCTTCTTTCTCCATCAGTTCCAGTAAACGATCACCATTAGGAGACTTCAATCCTGCCACCAAAATAAAAACCTCTCGCCACCTCTCATCTGTTAGATGCTGCGTTACCAATGTTTCAACTAACTTTTCTTGAGGGCTAATGTACTGAGCGGTCAAATATTCCTGAAGCGTCAAGTGAGAAAATGAATACACTGAGTCCAAGCGTTCCACCAAAACACCTTGTTGAATGGCGATCGCATCTAACACTGCCTTACCATCCAAATACTTGGGCTGATCGACCGTATCCGACAAAAACGCTTTAATCTGATCAATCAGCTCTTGCCGAGTAAAGAACAGGCGATCGCTCTCAAACCCCTGATACGCAATCTCTGCCAGCAGCAGCTTTTCTAACTCTGTAGTCAGTCCCCGATACACATCTTCTTGCTGAATACGCTTTTCTGCTGCCCACTCTTCTAGCAAAATATCCAACGCTCGTTGATAAAGCGCTGCCCGTTTGCCAGGAAAACCTTGAGTCCGGTCATAAACCAAACATAGAAACGTCAGCAATAGCGGCGTATGCGCCAACTCCTTTGCTGCTTTGTGGCTGTCTGAATTCAATAAAGCCCAACACTTTTCGGCAGTATTGTCTTCCACATCCAGCGATGAGCGAAACCAGTTGTTGATAAACTGCTGCATCTGTTCATCGTTAAACTCCGCCAGTTCAATATCCAAAAACTGGGAAAAACTACTACTGCTGCTGCGATACGCTGCAATTCTACAAGACGCAATAAACCTGTTTTTGTCATACTGCCGCACAAACTCTTGAATCGCTTCCATGACTGAATTAAGATTATCTTTGGGTACTTCATCTAGCCCGTCGAATAGTACCAAAAATTTGCCTTCTTCCAGCGTCTTTGTAATGGCGGTTTCAGCAACAGTCGTAAAGCCCAAGATCTCTAGCTCTTTGGTAATGGCTTGCGGAATATTGACGGGATCAGATTTGAATTTTTTGAGTTCTAAAAAGATTGGAATACATTGATGTTTGAATAATGATTCGACATTTGGTTCTGTCTTTAAAGCTTCTAGCCCGACTCGTCGCAAAAACGTAGACTTCCCGGCTCCAGGCGCCCCTAGCACCATGAGGTACTGATGTTGATTGACAGCGTCAAATCCGTCTAGTTTTCTTGCATCTCGCATTTGGTGGCGATCGCGCCCTCGAAAAAGTTCTTCTAAACCTTCGTGTGAGCGATAGGAATTGTCTTGATCTAGAAAACGAACTCTGGTATAAATCGTTTCCAGATCAACTGACTGAGGCATTCTCAAAAGCCTAATCTGCCCGTGAGCTTCCCTGTACTTTTTTGAGTATCCTGGCAGAAGTTCTAGCCCGATCGTCTCTGCCTTCTGTAATCGTTCTTCTCGTCTTGCAATTAATTTTGCGGCGGCTTTGCGAATTCCCTGAGCAATGTTAAGAAATGCATCATCTTGGTTAGCCCACTTCGTCACAGGTTCTACACCCGTTGGCAATGCAGTTAGCTTATTAAACGGCACCGACTCATATTTCCAATCAGAAGGACGCAAAATAATCGGAATAACGCAAGCTTCCCCAGCTTCATGCCGTTCCATGGCGCGGGTAACTTCAATGTCGTAGCAGTAATCTGAATCAATAAAGTCTGGGCTAATTAACAGCAAAATAATATCGGCAGCGTTCAGCTTGGCTTTGATCGCATGATCCCATTCTTCGCCGCCCACCACTTCCCGATCATCCCAACCCGAAATGATCTTCTGTCGCTTCAAAGTGCCCAGACAGGTTTTAAGGGTTTCCTGTAGCTCTAGATCTTTGCGAGAGTAGGAGTAGAAAACTTCGACAGGTTCAGGAGTAGACATATCTAAAGTAGGGCGTTTTTATCGGTGAGCAATGCTGGGGAAGCACTATTTCCTCTTGAGAATATCGCACTTAAACAAGAATCCTCTTTCCCTCATCTCCATCCGTCCCCCCAATTTCATTGATGCTGATAGGATGGAGATAGAATCGTTGACCTTCAGCAACCCCCATTATGTCTTTGGATAACATGCGCGATCTGTATCAACAGGTCATCTTAGAGCGCTACAAAAAACCTCGGAACAAAGGCAGAACCGACCCCGCCGATCGCTATCAAAAGGGGCACAATCCCTCCTGTGGCGACACCATTGAGCTGACTCTTAAGATCAATGGCGATCGCATCGAAGATGTCAAATTTGAGGGCGAAGGTTGCGCGATCGCCATCTCCTCCGCCGACCTGATGGCAGAAGCACTGCGAGGCAGAACCCTCACCGAAGCCGCCGAAATGGTGCAGCGCTTCCAATCGATGATGAAAGGCGAAGCCGAATTCCCTCAAGAATTCCGCAAACTCAATGCCATGCGCGGCGTTGCCCAGTTTCCAGTCCGCATCAAATGTGCTAATCTCTCGTGGCACACCCTGAAGGCGGCGATCGAAATGTCCACTCCCCAGCCTGCCGGATTTGTCACGAACGAGTAACTATGCCATCCACTTCCGACTTTCTCACCTACACCCAATGGTCAGGGCTTTTTGCCCTCTTCTGTGCCGTTGTAACAGGCATCAGCTTTTTGTTTAAATGGGGCTTTCGGTTCCGTCTAGTCGGTGCAACTGGCTTTATGGTTGTCTTTACAGTCGGCTTGTTTGCCCTGAGCGTGGTTCCCATTACCCGCACGACTATTCCTGGAGCTGCCCGCTTCACCACTGTTTACGATGGCGGCTCAAACATAGCCACTATCGTCGTCGCTCCCACCGTTACCGAATCACAGCTCACTGCAACTCTGCAACAAGCCTCCAGCGATCTAAATACTTCCGGAAGATTAGGGCGAGGCAGAGAAGAAATGCTGATTCGGGCACGTACCATCGTTCACGTCAAAGAAGGGCTTTCTCAACCCTTGTATTTAGGAGAAGTGCGGCGATCGCTCAATGACAGCAAAGATGCTCCTTTAGCAATCAAGCTCTACCCCGAAAATTTGGCAAAGATCGCCAAAATCAACCAAGCTGCCAAAGATCTTAAAGCGTAGCTTCAAGAGATCGTCGTTAAAAGTCCCAGGACAATCCCCCGAGGGTAACCTAAACTACGTAGCTGTTAAGCTAGAAAATAGCGCATTGTAGTAAAGTGATTTTTACCTCAAATCTAAGTTCCTGGGGTCTTATTAAATGGCAAGCTCATCGTTGAACGTTAGTGCAATAATCGACTATCCAACTCTGACGATCGCCCCCGCCCAAGTGATGCGAGGCAGCGGCATTTTAAGTCAGTGCGGCACAGCGATCGCCCGTTTCGGCAAGCGTCCTCTAGTGATAGGCGGCGATCGCACCCTCGCAATTACCCAACCCTTCCTCCAGCCTCTCTTTCAAGAGCAAGCGTTGCAGACCACCCAAGCTTCCTACGGCAATGACTGTAGCGAAACAGGCTTGGCGGGACTGCATGAGGCGATCGCCAGTCATCAAGCCGACCTGATCATTGGCGTTGGCGGCGGCAAAGCCCTCGATGCGGCAAAATTAGCTGCCTACCAATCTCAACTCCCCATTGTCACCATTCCCACATCTGCCGCTACTTGCGCCGCCTGGACAGCCCTCTCCAATGTCTACTCCAACCAGGGCGCATTCCAGTACGATGTCAGCTTAATCAGATGTCCCGACCTCCTTATTCTGGACTACGACCTGATTCAAACCGCCCCTCAGCGCACATTAATCGCAGGCATTGGCGATGCCCTAGCTAAATGGTACGAAGCCTCCGTCAGCAGTGGACATTCTGACCAGACTCTAGTAATCGCTGCCGTCCAACAGGCTAGAGTCTTGCGAGATTTACTTCTACAAAAATCCGTTGCGGCATTACAAGTCCCAGGCAATGCCCTTTGGCGAGAAATCGTAGATGCTTCAGTCCTCATGGCAGGCATGATCGGCGGACTGGGTGGTGCCCAGTGCCGCACCGTAGCAGCCCACGCCGTTCACAACGGTTTAACCCATCTCTTGCAAAGCCACGATGCTCTCCATGGCGAAAAAGTCGCTTACGGCATTCTGGTGCAGTTGCGCCTTGAGGAAATGCTGCAAGGCAATCTTCTAGCAGCTACCTCACGTCAGCAGCTCCTCAAGTTTTATACCGAAATTGGTTTACCCCAAACTTTAGGCGATTTAGAACTAGATGGAGTTACTATTGCTGAGTTAAGGCGATCGGCTGAAGTAGCGTGTCAAGCAGGCTCCGACATTCATCGACTGCCCTTTGAAGTTACGCCCACCCAACTCATGGCAGCCATGGTTTCCACCACTGCCCCCTGCTCCTCTCCTCGCACCCAGGACTCCGATTTCTCCCCTCTCCCCGTCGTACAATCATGAACCTAGACTGGATCTCCCCTGCCGATCGCCTCAAAGCGCTCCCTCCCTATGTGTTTGCTCGTTTGGATGAACTCAAAGCAAACGCCCGCGAACAGGGTCTAGACTTAATTGACCTCGGCATGGGCAATCCAGATGGCGCGACCCCACAACCCATCGTCGATGCCGCGATCGCCGCCATCCAAAACTCTGCCAATCATGGCTATCCTCCCTTTGAAGGCACCGCCAGTTTCCGCCGCGCCATCACAGATTGGTACAAACGGCGCTACGACGTAGAGCTTGACCCCGATGGCGAAGCACTGCCGTTGCTAGGTTCCAAAGAAGGCTTAACCCATTTGGCGATCGCTTACATCAACCCTGGCGACCTCGTTCTCGTTCCCAGTCCTGCATACCCCGCCCACTTCCGAGGACCTCTAATTGCCGGCGGCAAAATTCACCAACTCATCCTCAAACCCGAAAACGACTGGCTGATTGACCTAGCCGCCATCCCCGACAGCGTGGCGCAACAAGCCAAAGTCCTCTACTTTAACTATCCCAGCAACCCCACCGCCGCCACCGCCCCCCGCGAATTTTTTGAAGACATCGTCGCCTTCGCCCGTCGCCACGAAATTCTGCTAGTTCACGACCTTTGCTACGCCGAACTCGCCTTCGACGGCTACCAGCCTACCAGCCTCCTCGAAATCCCTGGAGCCAAAGACATCAGCGTCGAGTTCCACACCCTCTCCAAAACCTACAACATGGCAGGCTGGCGCGTCGGCTTCGTCGTTGGCAATCGCCACATCATCCAAGGATTGCGAACCCTCAAAACCAACATGGATTACGGCATCTTTTCCGCAATCCAAACCGCAGCAGAAACGGCATTGCAACTCCCTGACATGTACCTCCACGAAGTGCAAGCCCGCTACCGCACCCGCCGAGACTTCCTCATTTCAGGGCTGGGTGAACTGGGTTGGAATATTCCTAAAACCCGTGCCACTATGTACCTTTGGGTTCCCTGCCCACCCAACACTGGCTCCACAGATTTCGCCCTTTCAGTCTTGCAACAAACTGGTGTTGTCGTCACGCCCGGAAATGCTTTTGGAGCAGGTGGCGAAGGCTATGTGCGAATTAGCTTAATTGCTGATTGCGATCGCCTTCAACAAGCCCTCGATCGCCTCAAGCAAGCCGGAATTCGGTATCAGCCACAGGTGGTGGTGCAGTAGTCAGATGCAGTTCTAATGTAGGACTAGCAAACCCGCCGCATTAAATAATTGCCCTTTACAATACAACAGCGTTCCCATTGCCGGAGGCACGTTCATGCAACAGCGTATCCCCACCTACAGCGAAGATCCCCAACTTGCCGCCCTCCCAGTACTGCCGACAATGTATGATCTCCCCAGCGAAGATCCAGAGGAGCCTGGTTTGCCTGACGATTTCCATGACCTTCAACCCCAGCTACTGAGCCGTACACTCCGACTATCAGGCTACGGCAGTCAAGAGATTTACACAGCTTCTGATCTCAATCTCTATTACGACCTCACCCATCCGTTGTGGCACAAGCGCCCGGATTGGTTTTTGGTGGTGGGTGTGCCTCGGTTGTATCCAGAAGGAGATGGCGATCGCGATAGTTATGTCATTTGGCAAGAAAAAGTTAGCCCGATGGTCATCGTAGAATTCCTGTCGCCAGGAACCGATGCCGATGATTTAGGACGATTTGCGCCGAAGCCGCCGAAGCCCCAACCTGCGAATTCACCCCCGCTTAAGTTCACGGTTTATGAGCAAATTTTGAAAGTGCCTCATTACATTGTGTTTAACAAACGCGATCGCAGTTTGCGTTATTTCCAACTCATCGGTGGTACGTATCAAGAACAAGCGGTGGATGCATCTAATCCTCGGATTTGGATCGCTGATTTGAATATCGGCTTAGCCGTTTGGCGAGGAGAATTTGAGGGGCTGCCAAAATCTTGGCTGCGGTGGTGTGATGGGAATGGGAATTTGCTGTTGACGGATACTGAGGCGGCTCTAGAGGAAAAGGCGATCGCCCAACAGCAACAACAACAAGCCGAAGCAGAACGGCAACAGGCAGAATTAAGACAAGGACAAGCAGAATTGAAGTTGAGACAGATAGTATTGAGCTTGCATGAGCTGGGGATGGCGATCGCCCAAATTGCTCAGATTACGGGGTCTTCTGAAGGTGAGGTGGAGGTGATTGTCAAGAAATCGTAGTCTTCATGCTCCGGTTCTTATACTGGCGATCGCATCTACAATGTCTTATCTCCAAAGCCTTCTTTAGAGAGCATAACATCACCCTTCTTCAGAATCTTGTGCCCCTTTACTCTGACTTGGGCGATCGCTCAACTCTCCAATTCCACATCACTGGCAAAATGATTTCTCTCGTATCCGTTCCATCAATTTGTTATGCCGCGATCGCCATCTCTATGGCTCATCAGCTTCAAAGGGTGCAAAATCTTGTGGATGAGTAATTGTAATGGTTGATATACCTGCAAAATCACTTGGATTTAAGGTCAAAAGATGTGTAATTCCATTTGCAAGCATTGTTGCAACGATACGAGTATCATGAGTGCGCTTACCCATCACTCGGTTATTTGTGACTAAGTTAAGCCAATTTGAAAAAATCTGCGGAGATTCCTCCAACAATGGGAAACGATCAAGAAGTTGGTCTATCGTGCTTCTGGTTTGTTCTACATTCCAGCCCAAGCCATTGACTTGAGTTGGTCTTGTGGCAACAACCCAAAATTCAACAATTATTTGCGGCGCAAGTAAACATTCGTCTGATCGCATGAGTAGATGAGAGATTGCATCCGTTGCAAGCTGATGCTGCACATCGGAAGGATTGCAGAACCGCATCACAACATTGGTGTCAAGCAGATATGTCGTCATCGTAAAGAGTATCGCGGCTAAAGGCTTCATCAGGTAAACTCAAACCATTGTTGGGAAGTTGTGAGATCCAGGTACGGAACTCCCTAGATCTTTCCACTGATGTTGCCCTTTGCCAAAATGGAGCAGACGATGTGGCTTGTTTAGACTGAAACTCAATGAAGGCTATGAAATCAGCAATTTTCTTAAGTTTCTCATCGTTTAGGTTATCTAATTTTTTTTTAAGGTCTTCTCGTAGCATAGGTAGATTTTGAGAAAATAGACATTTTTTATAGTAACCGATACGCTCCTACTCGTCTGGTTCAAATCCTGGCGTTGCTGAATGGTGCTATGAAGCGATCGCTTATCTTCAGAAGATACTGCATCAAATAGTTGGATGCGATCGCTCAACTCTCCAATTCCACATCACTGGCAAAACAATTTTTCTCGTTTCCTGCCTGAATGTTAGGTCTCACAGACGCTTGATGAAATCCTCAATGTTTATAAAACATCATCTTCTACTTCATTTTCGCAATCTTCAAATTCTTCTACAATTTCTTGAATACTAACTTGAGGGTTGTATCTACTTTCACTAATGAGGGCGACTGGAAATGGAGCTTCGTTGATCGATCCATTCCACTCTTTTGAGTACTGGACTCCCCGATACATCCGTTGCTTCCCATCGTCTAAAGTAAGGTATTGCGCGTCTCTTCCTCGAAGTAAGCAGGATTGTATACTGCCGCCAATAAATATTTGATCTTCAACTGCACGTCTCATCATACGCAGACATGCTAGATCTAGTGCTGAATACATCTCTACTCCAGCACACATGAGCGAGTTGGTCTCTCTAGTAATAATATCTTCAGCTTGGTCAGCGCGATCCCCAATAACAGCAAAAAGTAACTCATTCTCTGTCTTAGTTTCCTCAACAATCAAGTCTGCTTCAGTACCTCTAATATAAATTATTCTGATTTCACCAGCATCATCAGATGCAGTTACTAAATATTCAATATCTTTATCCCATGCATCATGCCAGAATTCTCGGAGCGTTCTTTCTGCCCTTTCGATGTACTCTTCAAAACTATAATTTCCATAAAATGTTTTAAAAACTGAGTCTAGATGAATTAAACTCTGTAACCCTAAAGCAACAGCGCCAGCAATAGAGAATATGAAATCACGCTTCCCTCTTCCTCCATCTGTTATGGCAGAAACAATCTGAATTTTGATACCTCGTGTAGTTTGGTGCTTAATTTCCGCGTTTGATGGTAGAAAACTACTTGTACCGACCTGATGGCTTTGAGCTCCCAAAGTCGTAATCAAAGAATCTGAGTAGCAAAACGCTGTTGTCGTACCATCGTCAAGGGTTTTGTATTTGTATGAGATGCAGAGAGTCATGCTAAAGAAAAAATAATAGTGTTTCAATACTAATAGATAAATTTTTCACCTATTTTCTCAACATAGAGACTAAGGGTCAACTTCTTACTAGATTAAATCCATTCCCTCTAATGCTCCTACTAGAGGTGTTATTGAAAACTCACTCTGTCTAAACTCAATTACAGGATATTGTGCTGACTTATTCTCTGCCCATCTCCTCCACTCCGGAGCTATCACAAAATCTTCATGGTTTTGCAGTGGTAATTTCCTTTTCTATTCCACCTACATATTCCATTACCGGAATTAGACAAAAACCTAGGCTTCCGAGAAATCACTCTACTGAACGCCACAAAAATTCCCCAGCCCCTTGACTTTCACCAACAAACCTCGGTATTCTCCAAAACTAAGGCTGTGTTCTATTTCACACAGCCGGACCCCAAAAACCTAGCACCGCCCATCGCTGTGTCACCAGCAAATGGACGGCTAACCCCCAAACTGTACTCAGCAGTCTGGTGGCTGTCGGAGATTTTAACATCCCCTAGCCGCCCTGATTCGCTACGACTTGATAGGCGGCTAAGTTTTGGGTTTCCTGTTCTCAGAAACTAAAAGGATGATGCCAATAGACCTCTTGCGTGAATGGGAGATGAGGCAGTAAAAGTAGGTAAGGGAGGAATCTACCATGACCTACGAGCAACTCAAACATCTAAAACCCAGTGCCTTCAAACGGAGATGTGGCGTTCAGCCCGAGACATTTGA
>JBBRCV010000153.1:0-13475 GCA_038204505.1 Elainellales cyanobacterium | reverse complement strand
CGATCGCAATTCAATCGATTGATCGGCAGGAATTCGTCGTACCCCCAGAAGAGAACCGTTGCGATCGCCACAGTAGATATCACTAACCGTCGAATAAATTTGAATTTGCTGCCAGAGTGGAAACTCACCCCTAGATGCGTTCGCATCAATTTTGCCCTGAGCAAAGGTGCTGGCATTGAGCCGATTGATGTTGTACGGGATCTCGATGTAGGTTTGTAGTTTGCCTTCGATTCGGTTTGTCAGCTCGCGTCGGAGTTGACTCGCTAGATCATTGACGGCTTCCTGTCTATTTTTGAAGGAAAAATACCCTACTAAGCCGACCGTGAACAACGTTTGCAGCACAAACGGCACAATCAAAACGGTTTGCAGCGGCACAGTTCTGGAAACTTGAGCCAAGACTTGATTTAGTAGCCTTCTCATCAATCAGATTCCTCATTAATAGCACTGGCGCACCTTGGCTCATGAGGTGCCTACTCCCGATTGTCACTGGCTGTATGCCTTGACTACTCCTTCCAAGTTAAGGGATAGCATATTCCTGTCTGCGGCGACTTATTTTGTTGTGGAGAGGGATACTCTTGCTTGAGCCGTTTGACGACGACCCTTGCAGTATCTGCAAAGCAGTGCGCCCTTCCATCTTGCGCGATTCTTATCCACCAATCTTAATGGCAATAATACTATCAGGTAGAGCAAGCTGATGCCAAAAAAGACCCTAGATTTTTTATTAATGCGATCGGTTTTGCCTCTATGGTGTTTCGCAGCAGTATTGTTTCGCAGCAATTGCCGCACAATATTTGCGCCCATGCGCCCTGTACCAATGACACCCAATTGCATTATTATTTCCCCAAAATCTTTGATTGCTCAGATTGAAGCCTAAAGTGCAACATTGCAATTTTTGGGAGCAGCGCGCAGTGTACGCTTAAGCTCTACGTTGGCAAAGGCTCTCGTGGGAAATTGCGCTTCAACCCACTTAAGTTGAGCTTAACTTGCGCTTTATCTTCACAAACTTACCTGGTCTAAATGAGCCAACTGCCGAAGAATAAGAAGAGTTAAAGGGATCGTCAGTACGCCTAAAAACTAGAGCATAAGAAGCTCACCTGGGAACAGCGATCGTGGTTATTGGCGTTAACAAGCGGGAAAATCGCCAGTCTAGCATGGGTGGAACGTCTAGATAATTTAAGATCGCGTCCGCAGCCCCGTTTGTTAACCCGTGGATCAAACGCTTACTTAAAGGAGTTAGGAGTGTTAGAAGAAGCAATCCTTTTTGCTTCCTACAGATGAGTGAATTGTGTACTTAATGCTAAAACTTTTTCAGGAGAAACTATGTCTACAAAACGCAAGGATGAAGAGCTAAATCCAGAGCAACTCTCCCAAGTTACAGGTGGGGAAGATGGTGGCTTCCGCCATGAAAATCCAGGGATTGGTCCTACGGAAGGTATTTTTCATAAAAAGGGAGATACTTCTAATGACTTGCTCGACAACGATCAACTCTCCCAAGTTACGGGTGGGGAAGATGGTGGCTTCCGCCATGAAAACCCAGGAATTGGTCCTACGGAAGGTATTTTCCATAAAAAGGGAGATACCTCTAATGACTTGCTCGACAACGATCAACTCTCCCAAGTTACGGGTGGGGAAGATGGTGGCTTCCGCCATGAAAATCCAGGAATTGGTCCTACGGAAGGTCTGATTAAGTGATGTGTCCCTGATTCCAACTTAAATCAACAACAGTCCCACTTTATCCAATCTAAAAGTGGGACTGTTATTTCTATCATGTAAGTGATGGAATTTGTGATCGTTCTTGCATTTGCGAATGCGAGGCTATGTTTATTTTGAGTGGCGCTACTGAATGGTGCTATGAAGCGATCGCGAAAAGGCAGGTAGGTTCATTCAGATCTTCTCGAAATCATACGTCATTCAGCACCGCCTTCATTTTGAGTATGTCGCAATTCTTCGGTTTAATCATCACACCCGTTTTAAGAAGTGTTTAGAGTTATACATCCGTTGAGAATAGCTCGAATGATTGCATTTCTGATTGAAAAACCTTTGCTAAATCATTACCTGATATCCTACGCGATTCTTACGAAGTGTCACTGATTTACTCAATAATCGCTTTCCTTTTCCTCCTCATTACTCCTTGTGATGATCAACCGCGATCGCAGAGTTCTGAATGCGTTTTTGCGCCAGTTTACGAATGCCAGGATTCACATCTACCGTAACGAGTTTATCAATCTCTTTGGGATAGTAGGAAAGATTTAGACCTGTGCCAAACCCAATCTCTAAAACGTCTCCTTTCACATTTTCCAGAGTTTTCTGGCGATACTTGCCAAAATCGGCACTAGACATTGACCAATCTAGCAGGTAGGGAAAAATTCTTTGCGAGTAAAATCCCATTGCGTTCTCCTAGGGTTTAGAGGATAAAGTTCCTTGATGAAAGACAACTTGCCAGCGCTCGTCCAGCTAATTAAATTCTTTATTGGTAGTCTATTTGTGGATGAGCGGGAAGAATATTGATGGAAATCTCCTGAAGCGATTGGAGTCAGATGATCTAACGTTGATCAACTCGCAAGCTCGTCTCAAGACGTTGACTGGCGATCGACATTGCATAGCAAAAAAGCCAATAGATAGCACCCACAAATAAATAGACTTCTGCATAACGACCGATGTAGTCTGGGTTTCCTAAAATCGAAGCTGAGATGCCCAACAGTTCAATCAATCCGAACACCGAAAGTAGCGTTGTTTCTTTGAACAAGCTGACAAACTCTCCGACCAATGCTGGAATCACAATTTTGAGCGCTTGAGGGAGCAAAATTAACCCGGTTACCAGTAGAGGATTAAGTCCTAGAGCATCAGCGGCTTCTATTTGCCCTTTGGGAACAGCTTGCAATCCGCCTCGCACTACTTCTGCAATGTAAGCAGCACTAAACAAGATTAACCCTGCTACTCCCCGCAGCCACTGATCCGGTTGACTCCAATTGGGTGGCAGCAGTAAGGGCAGCATGACCAGCGCAATAAACAGAACGCCAATTAGAGGTAAACCCCGCAGTACTTCAATATAAAGAGTTGAGAAGAGCCGCACGACTGGCAGCTTACTTTGACGACCAAGCGCCAGTAAAACACCTAGAGGAAATGATAAAGCGATGCTAATCACTGCTGCTAGTAGCGTTAGCAGCAGACCGCTCCAATCCGTTGTTTGAATCTCTTGTAAGCCAAAGCCACCTCGAAGCAGCCAGAAGATCAATGGCACTGAGAGCACCCATGCTAGCGATAGGAAGCGATCGCTCCAAACAGGAAGCGATCGCCCCAGCCAGTAGGCAAATACCATCAGCAGCAACAGCCCGCCTGAGCTGAGACGTGAGGAAAGGCTAACAGGAAATAGCGCAATCAGAACAGCAATTCCTGTAAGGGTAATCAAACCTGAGCGGCTCCAGAGTCTCTCTTTCGCCTGGAGTTTCCCCCAGGTCAACCCACTCAGCAGGGTAATTACGCCTAGAATGACCCAGAGCCGCCAGAGTGATTCATTGGGAAAGCGTCCTGCTAAAAACAGCTTCAAATTATTGCTGACGACTGCCCATTGTGCTTGGGTCGTTGCCCAAAACAGGAACCCTTTGAGCGATCGCCCGATCGCCAGTAGCGCTACGAGAGTCAGAACGATATTGTACCAGGTATTGAACAACCGTTTTTGCGCCCAATCCCAGGGAGTAAGGGAAATATTGGGAGGAGGATTAAGAGGAGAGTAATCAAGGGACATGGGGAAGGATGAAGGATGAAGAATGAGGTGAGTAACGGCGATCGCTTTATTGTTCTTTGATTTTAAGGCTGTGATTGAACAAATTCATGATTAAAGAAACGATTAGATTGGCACCTAAATAGGATGCCATGATGATAAACATTACTTCAACAACACGACCTGTTTGATTAAAGATTGTGTTCGCAACAAAATAAATATCGGGATAGCCAATGGCGATCGCTAAACTGGTTCCTTTTACCAGATTTAAATATTGACTGGTGAGCGGTGGCACAATGACTCGTAGTGCTTGCGGGAGAATAACTTGTGAAAGCATCGCTCCTGGCTTCAGCCCTAAAGATTTTGCCGCTTCCCACTGCCCTTTAGGAACGGATTGAATTCCAGTTCGGATGATTTCAGCAATAAAACTGGCAATAAAGAAAGTTAAGCCTAGAAGCAGTGATGTGAACTCAGGAGTTAGCTGTAATCCTCCTTCTAACTCAGTAGCGTTGATTCGAGGCACATTCCAATAAAACGGGCTACTTTGAGTAATGGCAGAGGCTAAAGCAATGCCCAGAACCATTGCTCCTCCTGACCAGAGCCAAGCTCGGCTAGGAATCCCTTGCTCGATTCTAATTCGCCGTCGCCATCGCCATAGACCTACCACGATCAAAGTAATCAGCGTCAAGAGTGCTATCCAAGTTCCAGTTGCCGCTGTAGGCGAGAACCAGGCAATAGCTAGTCCGCGATTTGTGATGTAAAGGAGGCTTGATGGCGGCATGTTGCTATCGATCGCGGGGAGTTTGGCGAATACAGCAAAATACCAGAAGAACAGTTGCAGCAGTAAAGGCGTATTGCGAAACACTTCCACATAGAGTTTGGCAAGCTGCTCAATCAACCAATTATTTGACAGGCGAGCCAGACCGATAACCAGTCCGAACAGCGTCGCCAAAATGATGCCAATACCTGTAACTCGCAGCGTATTGATAAATCCTACAAATAAGGCGCGACCAAAGCTGTCAGTTGGACTGTAAGCAACAACTTGTTCACCAATATCAAACGAGGCTTGAGATTGGATAAAGTTGAAACCAACCTGAATCCCTGCTTTCTGGAGATTGAGCATCAGATTGTGCCAAAGCGTCGCTCCTAACCACAAGAAGGCGAGGACAAAAAATACCTGTCCTGCAATTCGCCAAAAGCGGACATCCCGCAGCAACGCTAAAGCACTCTTGAAACCAGACCACTGTACAGCCATCGACAACCTTAATAGTGCAACTGAGATTGGCAGTGATTTTTTAGAGCCATATGGAATAGCCCAAAAATGGATCTATCAGCGGAAAGGTGGAGAATAAAGCAGTCCCCCGTCTGTCCATAGTTTGTTGGGTCCACGTTCTAATTTCAAGATCGAATCTTTGCCCAGGTTGCGATCGTACACTTCACTGTAGTTGCCAATTTGCTTAATAACCTGAAGTGCAAAGTCATTCTTCAGCGCCAGTCCCTTGCCTAAATCTCCTTCTAAACCGAGAAAGCGCCGAACGTCTGGATCTTTGGTAGTTTGGGCAATCTGATCAACATTTTTGGAGTTAATGCCAAACTCATCGGCTTGAATTAAGGCATAGGTTACCCAGTTCAAAATATTTGTCCACTGCGGGTCGCCTTGCTTAACGCCAGGAGCCATTGGCTCTTTCGACATCACAATATCTAAAATAATATGTTCATTGGGATCAGGAAACTTCGATCGGTTCGATACTAACCCAGAGCGATCGGTTGTTACGGCTTCACAGCGCCCCTGCTGGTAAGCGGCAAAGGTAGCATTGGTGTCTTCAAACGCAACAGGTTTGTATGCTAGCCCTCGCTTGCGAAACTGATCGGTCAGGTTAAGAATCGTAGTTGAACCCGTCAGCACACAGATAGATTTACCAGCCAGTTGCTTAATATCTGTAATGCCGCTACTCTTCTTCACCATTAATCCCTGCCCATCGTACAGGACGATCGGTCCAAACGCCACGCCAACAGTAGACTCGCGGCTGGTAGTGACAGTGGCAGTCTGACTAATAATGTCGATGCTGCCTGTTTGTAGGGCAGTAAACCGCTGAGCAACGCTTAACTGACGGAACTCCACTTTAGTCGGGTCGTTAAATACTGCTACTGCGATCGCCCGACAAATATCAACATCAAAGCCAGAATAGTTGCCTTGAGAGTTGACAAAACTGAAGCCTGGAACTTTGCCGCTCGTGCCACAAACAATCTTGCCTCGGCTGAGCACCTGTGCCAGCAAGCCTGTAGGCTCTACCTGCACGACGGGACTCGCGGCTGAGGTGGGGCTTGAACCACTGGCGGTAGGGCTACTGGCGGCAGGACTGCTAGTAGCCCGGTTTTGAGTGCCAGAAGGGATGCATCCTGCCAGCATGGTTAACAGCGCGATCGAACTTAGCAAGAACAACCGTTTTAATGAGCTGGGAGGATTCGCAATTCTATGATGATTATTCATATGGCAGGGAGATCAACTTCTTCGACAGCAGCATTAAAACCCTAGCATTTACTGGCTTGAATAAGCTGCCCATAGCGTTCGATGTAAAATTCCTGAGAACTTGCGATCGCGCGTACAGATTCACGATTTGCTAATGTTTCGCACCATTTCTTCAGGCGATCGAGTCCGGTTGGCACTCGAAATCCTCGATAATGCTCTAATACAATTTTCTGCTCAAACCAAGGATAATAGGTCAAATCGACTAAACTGATCTCTTTCCCAAACCAGTAGGGACCATTCTCTGACATTTTTTGCAGTCCTTCCTGTTCAATAAATTGCAAGTGCTTAGTCAGCTCTTTTTTACTTTCCGCTTGCTGCTGTGGATCTGAGCTAAGTAACAATTTATGAGTTGTTGCGAATAGTCGAGTATCAGCAAAGTTGATCCAAATTCGCGCTTGAGCACGCTGAATTGGCTTTTTGGGCAACAGAGGGCGTTCTGGAAAGGTTTCGTTCAGGTACTCGTTAATAATGGAAGACTCCCAAACTCGGTTATTTCCATGCTTGAGGACGGGCACCTTGCCATAGGGTGAGATTTCTGTAAAATCTTTGGGTTTATTTTGTAAGTCGATTTCAATTAGCTTAAAAGGAACTCCTTTTTCTAGCAGGGTTAAGCGCGATCGGTGGGCATAAGGACAGAGAGCAGCACTATAAATTTCTACTCCAGACATAGGAAATTTCTCTTTTTCTTAGATACGTTTGGAATCTGAATTAATGTGGTTCGTGGACTGTGAACGATCTCAAGGACTAAAGAGAAATTGCGATAGGTGGGGTGGCATCGATCGCTTATGCACGAGTTGCCCACTTGCAAGATACTCCAATTCATCGGCGGTTGACTGCCTTCCTAGCGCTTCATTGCGATGGGGGTGACGACCAAACCGAGCAATTACGTCTCGATGCCCGCGTGCTTGCGTAGCGGAAAACTCTAGCAATGCACGATACTCTGGAGGCGACTCTTGTACGAGTTCATCAGCTAGCTTGACCGCTAGTTCTAGGCTCCTGAGATCCTCAGAATGTCCTAAAGGCAGTAAGAAGAAGGTCTTCTCCCAGGGAGTTTTGAGAGCTGTATAATGACCCATTTCGATTCCTTCGATCGCCAGTACACCGGCCTTTAAGTCTTGTGCAAATGTCTGAGCCGTTCCCTTGTAAATCGATCGCGAGAACTGGTCGAGGACGATAATTAGCGCTAGCCGCGATCGTGGTTCACTAGACCAACCATTAAAATCACCGTGCACAGCTTGTTTCAGCAGGGGTGAAAAATGCTCGATTACAGCGGCATCTGCACCCCCACAAAACCACCAACTCCACCGACGAATCATCGCAGCTTGATTACCCGGTTGAGTAGGAAACCAGAACTGAAGCACGTCTTCAGATCGATAATCCAATTTGTCAGCAGGTCGAAATTGTTTATCGTTTGAATCAGTTGTCATGGTTTTTCTCCTAGCTCAAACCCCAGTAGTTTGAAGTTCAGTATGGGGAGAGGAATCGGTATCTAGAATTGTCTTCAGGTTTTCTGGATTCACCATCATCAAATATTGCGCCATCAGGTTTGGCGGTAGCAACTCCAACATAACTTCGTTTTCGATCCAGAGTTCAATCAGTTCAAAAAAATCTCCTCGTTTGCAGCGAGCAGCACGCCAACCTTCTTGATGGGCGATCGCATAAATTTCTGTCTCACTAATCGGCACTGCAATGTTGGCGTGGGTTGCAGTGTAAACTGTAGCAGCAGATTGAGGCTCAGAGAACTGGACGGGTTCATCGTCTAAACCTGGGGGTTTTAGCACCGTGCCTTTGGGCAAAAACTCGATAGCAGTACCGTAAGGATCAAGGGCGATCGCGATATAGCTACCCGGATGATTAGGAAACGGAACTGCCTGTCCTCGCCATAGTTTTGCCACAACCTCAGCAGCGCGGCGCGGATTATTAACAGCTAGCGAAATGTGGTGAATCATGTGGAAAATCCCTCCAAAAATATTGTTCTGAATAGGTTTAAACTAACTGATAAAATCTGGCTCGTCTGTTTGAAAAAGTCATGTCAAATGCTGGAAAAAATTAGATGCTAAGACACAATATAAGTGACTGATGCGCCTTCAAGCAGCTTCGTTGTAGGAAGCATTTTCTACAGTTAATCCAATTTCTTGCCCGTAGGATAATTCGAGAGTATGACCGTCTGGATCTCGTAAGTAAGCCCAGTACCCGATCGGGTATCCAGAATCTTTTGGCTTTTGCAGTAGTACTCCTTCTTGCTGTGCCATATCGCACAGGAAATCCATCGATTCACGACTCTGGTAGCCCACCCCCAGGTGAGCCAAAGGAGAGAGAACGGGCTGGACTGAGACTGTCTCAATCAGAACAATGACAA
Source organism: Elainellales cyanobacterium (assembly GCA_038204505.1). GTDB lineage: Bacteria > Cyanobacteriota > Cyanobacteriia > Elainellales > Elainellaceae > Timaviella. Next base: position 4,865 of record JBBRCV010000153.1, on the reverse strand, counting down.
AAGGACGAGTGCAGTCAGAAAGCCAGACCACAGAAACCCCTGTTTCTGCATCAGTGCGGCGATGCAGCACTTTCATCCCAGCATACTTGGAATAAAATTCAGTACTCCGGTCAACATTCGCAGCGGGAAGAGCAATATGAGTCAATCCAATATCTATCATGGCAGTAGATGTTTCCTAAAAAGAAGGGATCAAAGAGGTTTCTGGGGCGATCGCGAAATAGGGCTGTTTGCTCGACTCAAAGGGGCTGCTGAGAGCAAAAATCGATGAAGTCACCTTAAAATATATTTAGTAAGAAGAGGATGTTTGAGAAAAGGATGGCTAAGAAGTTTTTGAGAAGGTGTCGTTAATCATTTAATCTGTCCAGGTATTAATCACCCAAGTATTAATCACCCAAGTATTAATCACCTAAGCATTAATCACCTAAGCATTAATCACGGGCAGGATGATCACGAAGCGGAAACTCTTTATACTTCTTAAACATCTTCAACTGCACTGTTCAAACATCCTCGCATTTTCACATCTCCACATTTTCAATCCTCACACACCGCTAAGATAGACAGGTTTAGCAAGGATGTCTATCAGAAAAAGTCAGCAATATCATTAATTAATCTTCTGACTTTTTCTAACAAATTCTGATAGACAAGCTTCGTTCTATTGATTATGTTCTGGGAACAGTTTTAGCAGTAAGGCACTTATGTTTTTTGCAGCCCGCCCGATGGCAGTAAAATTAGAGGTAAAAGGAAACCCTACCGATGTCTTAGACTCAATGACTCCGGATGAAGCCCTGCTTACTCTAGAAATCCTTTTGCAGCCGAAGTACCTCAGTGACCTTCAGCAGACGGTATTTTGTCGGGCATGGGTGGGACTGAGTTACGAAGAGATTTCTGAAGAACTCGCTTATGATCCTGGCTATATTCGAGATGTGGGATCGCAGCTTTGGTTAACCTTATCCAAAGTTTTGGGAGAAAAAGTAACTAAAAAAAATGTGCATGTTGCTTTAAGGCGTTATCAGCGGGAGACGCAGCAGGCGATCGCGCAACAGCATGGAGTAGGCGCGATCGCCCCTACAGCTAACCCTTCAGATCACCCCTCAGATGCTCCACAGTTTCGGCTAGAATTTCCCAGCGGTGTAGTGGCATTAAATTCACCTTTTTACATAGAGCGTCCGCCGATCGAAGCGCAGACCTTTCGCGAAATCCATAAACCCGGCAGCTTGATTCGCATCAAAGCATCCCGACAAATGGGTAAATCCTCCGTCATGCACCGGATTCTGGCACACGCTAAGCAAAGTGGTTTACAAACGGCAACACTAAATTTACAAAGAGCGGATAGTAGCGTATTAAGTTCGCTGGATAAATTTTTGCGCTGGATTTGTGCCAACATTGCCCAGCAGCTTGATTTGGCTCCGGTTTTAGATGATCACTGGAATTTGGAAATGGGCAGTAAAATGAGCTGCACCCTATATTTTCAGCGGTACTTGCTAGAGGCGATCGACACTGCTTTAGTTTTAGCGTTTGATGAAGTAAATCGGTTGTTTGAGTATCCTGAATTGGCGCTGGATTTTTTGCCATTGTTGCGCTCTTGGTATGAGGATGCATCTGAGTTTGCGATTTGGCAAAAACTGCGGCTGGTGGTGGTGCATTCGACAGAAGCGTATGTTCCGCTCAATATTAATCAGTCACCTTTTAATGTAGGACTACCGATTCGACTGCCCGAATTTACGTTAGAGCAAGTGCAGGATTTAGCACTGCGGCATGGGCTAGATTGGGCAGAGACGGCATTGGGGATGCAGGATTTGCGATCGCTTCTAGAGATGATCGGTGGGCATCCTTACCTGGTACGTCTAGCCCTGTATGCACTACGGCAGCAGGTGAGCTTGGCGCAGCTATTGCAGGAAGCACCGACTACGGCAGGAATTTATGGTGAGCATTTGCGGCATCATTTGAATCATTTGCATGAGCATCCTGAATTGGCGATCGCCCTTCAGCAAATTCTCTCGGCAGCACCCGGACATTTAGAAGCAGTTACGCTCTATAAATTAGAAAGTCTGGGTTTAATTAAGCTTCAAGGTAACCAAGCCATTCTCAGCCGCGAGCTGTATCGCTTATATTTTCAGAATCAGCTTGTTTAATTAAGAAATAAAGATTTAATCAGGGAAGAGAGATGTCTGAATTACCTTCGTTCTACGAATATCAGGTTGGCGGCACACTCAAGACCGATTCGCCAACCTATGTCGAGCGGCAGGCAGATAAAGACCTCTACCATGCGTTGCTACGGGGAGAACTTTGTTCGGTTTTTAATTCGCGGCAGATGGGTAAATCGAGTTTGCGGCTACGGATGAAGCATCGATTACAAGAACTAGGCAGACAGTGTGCTTCAGTGGATATGACTCGAATTGGCAGTAAAAATATTACGACTGAGCAATGGTATTTAGGGCTAGTCGTAGATTTGATCCGAGGGTTTGGATTAGAGGCATTTGACCCGGTTACTTGGTGGCGTGAACGACAGTATCTTTCTCTAATTCAGCGTTTTAGTCAGTTCATTGAAACCGTGCTTTTGGTGCGTGTGCCGGGTGAACAGATTTTTATTTTTATTGACGAAATTGACAGCGTGCTCAGTCTTAATTTCTCTGTCGAAGATTTTTTTGCACTGATTCGATATTGTTACAACCAACGGGTAGAAAACCCTGATTATCAGCGTTTGAATTGGGTCTTATTTGGTGTAGCGACTCCCTCAACTTTAATGCAAGACCCATTCCTGACTCCCTTTAATGTAGGGCGAATTATTGTTTTGCAGGGGTTTCAATTGGCAGAGGTGCAGCCGTTAATTGATGGGTTAGAAGGGAAAGTTAGCCATCCTCAAGTGGTGCTACAGGAAATTTTAGATTGGACAGGGGGACAGCCTTTTTTGACGCAAAAGCTCTGTCGCTTGGTGGCAGAGCGACAGGGGGTAGAGCAGGCGCGATCGCAGCAAGAATGCGGAGATCAAGAGTTAGCCGACCGTCGCCTAGACCAACAACTGCCGATCGCCAACCCTTATTTAATTCAGTTCTTTTTCGACTTATCTACAGTGGCGGTTGAGAAACTGGTGCGATCGCACATCATTGAAAACTGGGAAGCGCAAGATGAACCGGAGCATTTACGAACGATTCGCGATCGCCTGCTCAAAAATAAACATCGGCAAGAGTTATTAGAGCTTTACCTAAAAATATTGCAAGGCGAGAAAATTCCAACCCACGATTCCATTGCCCAACGCGAACTCTTCCTCTCTGGACTGATTATTCCTTACCAAGGACAGCTCCAAGTTGCCAATCGGATCTATCAAGAAGTATTTCATTCAGACTATATCAAACAATATCTTTTGGTTCCCAAATTTATTCCCTCTCGCGTGTCTTCTCTTCATCCGAATCCTACTCTCAGTCACGAACTCCGCACCCCTCTCAATGCCATCTTAGGCTTTACCCAACGAATGCTGCGCGATCCTGCCCTCACACCTGCTCAACAAGAATCTCTCACCATCATCAACCAAAGTGGCGAACATCTCCTCACCCTGGTTAACCGCCTTTTCCTATCAGATCCTACTATTTCCCCCCCATCTCTCCCCTCAGAACCTCTTCCACCTGTATCTTTTACAGACGCGTTAACCCAAATGCCGCCAGAGTGGATTAATCATCTGCATCAGGCAGCTCTGCGTACCGATGAATCCCAAATCTTAAGACTCATCGAACAAGTTCCCGATCGCCATAGGGCAGTGGCGATCGCTCTGACCGAGTGGATTAAGAATTTTCGCTGTGACAAAATTTTAGATTTAACCTATCCCTATTTATAACTATCTCTTTCCACTAACAGACCATAGACAGACCATAGACAGACCATAAACAGAAACGATAGAGGAAAGTCATGAAACTCAACCATATCTCTCGTCACCTGTCTCGATTTCGCCATAAATTCCCGATCGTCTTGGGGCTAGTTCTATTTCTATTGACAGCTCTTACCTGCTGCAACCTTTCCCGATCGCCCTCAATTGAGGCGACAGCAACTACGCCAGAAGGACTACGTATTTATTGGCGACGAGGGCTTTTTCCAGAAGAAGATCAAGCATTACAGAAGGCGATCGCCGCTTGGGAGCGCCAAAGCTCTATTCCTGTTCAACTCTCTTTGCTCAGTCCCGATGATGTTTTAAATCAAGCCGTCATTGCGCTCGAAAATGGCAATCCTCCCGACATTGTATTTGCCCATCGTGCCGACTATACTCTCGAACCTCGGTGGGCACTAGAAGATAAACTTGCAGATGTATCTGATGTGGTTGCAACGGTTAAAGATCAATACAGCCAGTTAGCGTTAGATGCTGCCTACTTATATAACAAAGCTGACCAAAAGAAAAGCTTTTATGGAGTGCCGATTGAAATGCAGGCTTTGCATCTTCACTATTGGCGCGATCGCCTGACCCAGCTAGGTTTGAGTGATAAGAATATTCCCGATAATTGGGACGGTTTTTGGCAGTTTTGGCAACAAGCCCAAACTCAACTTCGTCAACTTGGAGAACCTAAAATTTACGGGCTAGGATTAACGCTTTCACCTGCATCTAGTGACTTATTTGTTCTATTTGAACAAATCCTAGAGGCATACGATATTGAACTCCTAAACGCACAAGGACAGTTACGGCTTCAAGAACCCCAAGTGCGTCAAGGAATTATCAATGCAATACAATGGCTAACTCAACTCTATCAAGATAAATATATACCGCCAGAGTCATTAAATTGGGTTGATTCGGACAATAATGTTAACTTCCTAAATCACAATATGTTGATGACAGCAAATCCTAGCCTTTCAATTCCTGTTTCTCAACGAGATGATCCTGATCT
>JBBRCV010000152.1:0-13673 GCA_038204505.1 Elainellales cyanobacterium | reverse complement strand
GGATTAATCAGGTGTCAATTGCTGCCGCAGATGGTACATTGGCGGCTACAGCAATTTGGCGAGAGATTCGTCGCAGTTCACCCCCTCGTCGCTGGGAAGAAAATTTAATTGGAGCAGAAGTATCGTGATCCAAACTGACACACCCACATCCTCTGAACTTCAGGCAGAAATTGCCCGTCTGCATGACGACTTACAAATGCGGGATCAACTGGTGCAACAGTTGTCTCAAGAGCTATTTCGGTTAGTGAAAACTAATACGAATCAGACCTACAGTGTGGAAGCGCCTGAGCAATACGAGGGCGAGATTCTGGCATTGCGGGAACAGCTTCAAGGCATTGAGCAGCAAGTAGCTTTCTATCAAGAGCAAATCGCTAGCCGGGACAGCGAAATCTATCAACTGCGTCAATCGACCCAAGAGTTAAGCGATCGCTCTCGCATGTTGGAGCAAGTGGTGCAAGAACTTCCCCGCATTTATAAAGAGAAGTTTGAGCAACGGCTAACTCCGGTTAAAGAAAAAGTGACGCAGGTGCAGCAAGAAAACCGCCGCCTCCATGCCGAACTTCAAAGCGTTAGCTATCGCCTCGCAGTGCGGAACCGGAAGGCGATCGAGTTGGATTTGCCTAGTTTTCCTCAGGTGGGCAGTTTGCCAGAGTCAACCTCAAAGCAGGAAGATTAGGGCAGGAAGGTTAGGCGGCGATTGCTAGGGGATGCGTTGAAGCGATCGTTGCGGTATCTGCAAAGCAGCGTGCTTCTTTTACTTTCTGTCTATTAAAATCTACTTCCTGCATATTAAAAATCAGGTTGCGCTCATATTCCCCCATATCGTGATCGCTAACGATTCCGCAATCGTTTAGAAAATCTGCCATGCCGCCTTTCACAGTCTCTAGAAACTGATGCCAAAACTCAATTTCTTCATGCAGCCTGCCTTCAGAATCAAAGTATAGGCACTTGCCCACATGGTCATAGCCGAGGCTGCGAAGTGCTATGCGCGTCACGAGGTCGTTATGGTTGACGAAGCGGAAGGCGCAATTTTTGAAAGTTTGATTGAAAGCGTAGGTAAATTCTGGACAGCCAACTCTGGGAGAACCAAAGGTATAAAGCCCTTGTACTGCCTGTCCAACGGCTGGAAGCTTGGCAGCAGCGATCGTAGCGAGGGCAGCTCCAAGACTGTGCCCAGTGATAAATAGGGTTTGGTTATGAGTGCGGAAGCGTTGAAGTTGCGCGAGAATATCTTGCCAAACGGCTTCTAATCCTAGGCTGAATCCCCGATGAACTCGACCGCCGCAAGCTTTGAGCGTGGTAATGTCGGCATCGGTCATCCAATCTTTGAGACAACGGGCTTCGGTGCCTCGAAAAGCCAGAATAATGACTTCATCGTTGCCCATCATAAAGGCTTGGGTGGCGCGTTGTTCAAAGAAGTGGAAGTTGGTAAACTGCCAGGTGTGTACGGTGCTGGCAATGGCAAATTGATTGAGGTAGGCAAGTCGGGCGGCTTGGGCAAGTCCGCTCGCATTAATAGGGCTATAGGCGATCGCGTTGGGTTCAAAGAAGAACATGGGGAACTCCTGCGGGGGCTAGAAATTAACGAGTGATAAGTGATGAGTGATGAGAGCAGCTACTCTTTTATACGGTCAAGTTCCGGACTAATGCGGATACCCAAGTGGGTAATCTTTCGGTCGCTCATGCTGTGAGTACAAGCGCAAAAAATGGATGGATTTAAACAGGTTTGTAGAGAATGTATCGGTGAGATGTGAAGGAAATATGCAGTTTTGCTTGAGCGATCGCCCATTCCGTAAGAGGATGATCACTGGATACCTAAAGGCGATCACATGCAGGTTTTACAGAAACATCCCCAATTGCGCTGGGTAATCGGTGTCGCAGCCTTGTTTTGGCTAATTTGTACCGGGCTAGCATTGCACCGATATCACAATTTCTTCCCCACCTTTGTTTCGTTTGATCAGGGCATTTTTAATCAAGTTTTTTGGAATAGCCTGCATGGGCAATGGTTTCAAAGCTCCCTTTCTTCTACCGAGTCAGTGGCGGTCATGCAAGGCGATTTGCCGGAGGTTTTTTACCGTCGGTTAGGGCAGCACTTTACGCCTGCTCTATTGCTGTGGCTGCCTTGGTATGCCTTGTTTCCTTCGGCGGCAGGGCTGTCGGTGCTGCAAGTGACGCTAATTACGGCGGCGGGTTTGGTGCTGTACAAGTTGGCGCGGCATTATCATCCACCCAAGTTGGCGGCGATGATTACCATGAGTTATTACGGGGCGATCGCTGTCATTAGTCCCACTCTCGCCAACTTTCATGACATCTGCCAAGTTCCGTTGTATGCCTTTGGGCTATTTCTGGCATTAGAAAAACGATGTTGGTGGCTAGTTTGGGTGTTTGCCATTCTGATTTTGGCAGTTCGAGAAGATAGCGGCGTGGTGCTGTTTGGGATTGGGTTTTATCTGTTAGTCAGTCGGCGATTTCCCCGAATTGGCATCAGTTTTTGTGTTTTAAGTTTGGGATATATGTTGGCATTGACAAACTTGATTATGCCGCTATTTTCAAACGACCTTTCGGGGCGATTTATGGTTGAGCAGTTTGGTCAGTTTGTCGATGGGAAAAAAGCCTCGACGCTGGATGTCATTGGGGCAATCCTAAGAAATCCTGGGCGGCTAATTGTTCAACTGCTGACACCACCCGAAGCTACGGTTCGTTACCTACTAGGACAATGGGTTCCGCTGGCGTTTATCCCTATTATCTCCGTTGATGCGTGGCTATTAGCAGGATTTCCTATCTTCAAAACCCTAATTCAGAATGATCCAACAGCACTCTCGCTGCACCTCCGTTATGCTCAAACTTGGATACCTGGACTGTTCTATGGAGTGATTCTTTGGTGGGCGAAACATCCGTATATGTTCAAGTTCCGGTTTCAGAAAATTTGGGTGGGCTGTATTATCCTTTCTCTGTTCTTTACGGTAACTGCGAACCCGAATCGAGCTTTATCTTTTATCGTTCCCGATTCTATTCAGCCATGGGTCTACTTTTCTTTGCCGCGTCAGTGGGAACACGCCGACGCAGTGCGATCGCTCCTTGCTAAAATTCCTGATAATGCCAGCGTAACCTCAACCGATCATATTGTTGCTCATGTTTCAGGAAGACGGCAGGCTTTACGCTTTCCGATGGTGCAGTTTCGCAACGATCAACAGCAAGCAGCTTGGGTACAATATGCGATCGCTGATCTATGGTATCTCCAACAATCCCAAATAGCATTTGACGACTACCGCCAAACGCTGATTGCTGATGAAAAAGCGATCGCTCGTTTGGTGAAGAAGAGGTTTGATGGAGAGCGTTACGGCATCATTGGCTTTCGAGATGGCGTGGTGCTGATGCGGCGAGGCATGAAATCGGAGCGGGAAGCATTGGCAGGGTGGAAAGCTTATCAGCAAAACAAATCACAGCTTTAACGCCAGGGTTAATCCATCCGCGATCGGCACCATACTAATCTGCACTCGGCTATCACCATGCAGCTTTTGATTGAACTCACGAATTTTGCTGGTCTGGTTATCCTGCACCTCTAAATCTGCCACCTTTCCCGACCAAAGAACATTATCGATCGCCATTAATCCGCCTGTGCGAATGAGTTGAAGCGATCGCTCATAATAACCATCGTAATTGCCCTTATCGGCATCAATAAACGCGAAGTCAAATGTATCGGCGTGTCCGGTTGCGAGAAGATGATCTAATGTCTCTAAGGCTGGCGCAATGCGGAGATCGATCTTTTCTGCCACACCTGCGGCTTGCCAATAGCGACGGGCGATCGCCGTATATTCTTCGCTGATATCACAGGCAATAATGCGACCGTCGGCAGGAAGGGCGAGGGCGATCGACAGAGAGCTATATCCTGTAAAAACGCCCACTTCCAAGGTTTTTTTCGCGCCCATTAGCTGCACTAATAGCGCCATAAACTGCCCTTGTTCTGGCGCAATTTGCATTTGGCTCATGGGCTGCTGAGCCGTTTCTTGACGAAGTTTGATTAAAATTTCTGGTTCACGCAATGAAACCGATCGCAGATAATCGGCAATTGAAGTCGGTAGTCCAAGCGTTTGAGTTGACATAGGAGTATCCAGATCGGCATTTTCTAAAGAGTCTATCTTATGATGATGACTACATAGATGGAGTGGCGGCATGAATTGGTGGCAAAAGTTGAAGCGAAATTCTTTGGCGCGGTATGGCGGGCTGCTCCTGGTGTTGTTCTATGTCATTGTGATTTTTGCTGAGTTTGTCGCACCTTACAATCCTTACGCAGCGCAGGCAGATGGATCGCTGTTGCCGCCTACCCAAATTTTTTGGCAGACAGAACAAGGGCAGTTTATTGGACCCCATGTGTATCCCACAACGCAAGGTGCGGTGAGTTTGGAGACGGGCGATCGCACTTTAAAGCGCGATCGAACCCAGCCTTCGCCCATCCGGTTTTTCGTGCGAGGTTCTGAATACCAGTTCCTTCAGTTTCGGCTGCCCCTTCCTACTCGCTTCTCCTTGACTGATCCCAGAATTGAAGTCATTGATATTTTTCCTGGATTCATAAGTAATTTGCATTTGTTTGGGGCGATCGGACCCGGCAAAATTAATCTTTTAGGAACCGATGAACAAGCGCGAGATCAGTTTAGTCGCCTTGTCTACGGCGGACGCATTAGCCTGAGCGTGGGCTTGCTGGGCACGTTGATCGCATTTCCGCTGGGGATGCTGATTGGCGGTATTTCTGGCTACTTCGGCGGCTTTGTCGATGCAGTGCTGATGCGAGTTGCCGAAGTGTTACAGACGATTCCCAGTATCTATCTTCTGATTTCTTTAGCAGCAGTGTTGCCTCCAGGGTTGAGTAGCGCCGAGCGGTTTATGTTAATTGTGTTGATTACGTCGTTCGTGAGTTGGGCAGGCTTAGCGCGAGTGATTCGTGGACAAGTGTTGTCGATTAAGGAACGAGAGTTTGTCCAGGCAGCAAAAGTTATGGGAGCGCAACCGCTCTACATCATCACTCGCCACATTCTGCCCCAAACTGCGACCTACATTATTATTTCTGCGACCCTTGCCATTCCTAGTTTCATTGTGGCAGAGGCGGTTCTGAGCTTCATTGGTCTGGGCATTCAACAGCCTGATCCATCGTGGGGCAATATGCTATCGCTGGCTATTAACGCCTCTATTCTAGTGTTGCAGCCTTGGCTAGTGTGGTCGCCTGCGTTGGTGATTGTGCTGACGGTACTAGCGTTTAACCTGTTGGGCGATGGTTTACGGGATGCGCTTGATCCACGCAATTCGCAGCGTTAGGTGGAGATTTTTGGTGATGACCGTGACTCTAAGCCATGAAATGCAAGGTTACATCCTGACAGCGCAGCGCCAAGAGCAACAACGCCAAGAGCAATTGGAGCATCGTCGCCAGCAAGGGTTGGCAGGCGCAACTATAGCAGCAGCACAATTGAAGCGGTTAGGTGCAACCAAAGTTATTTTGTTTGGCTCACTGTTGAAAGAGTCCTTGCATGAACAGTCTGATATGGACTTAGCGGTTTGGGGTTTGCCAGAAGATCTCTACTTTAAAGCAGTCGCTCAACTCCAAGGAATCGCGGGTTTTGAAGTAGATTTGGTGGAGGCTGAAGATGCGATGCCTCATATTTTGGAGGCGATCGCCCAAGGCATTGAGCTATGAGTAAATATGGAGTCTTGGCGGCAAGAATTCAGAAAGAGCTTGACCTGATTCAAGTCACGGTAAACGCTGCTAGTTCTCAGCTAGAGAAAGCAAAAAGGACAGGCGATCGAGACTATCTACAAGCAGCGGCACTCAGTTTGCAAAATTTTTATATGGGCGTAGAGCGAGTCTTTGAGGAAGTTGCCAAGCAGGTTGATCGGTCATCTCCTACAGGTGCAAGCTCTCATCGAGAGTTACTCGATCAGATGGGATTAGAGATTGCGAAAACCCGTCCTGCTGTAATTCAATCAGACACGCTAGAAAAACTCAACGATTATCGCGGATTTCGCCATGTGGTAATGCACCGCTATGGCGCTGAACTGAAGCCCGATCGCGTTCAAGCCCTGGTTGAGGTGTTGCCAGAATGCCATGCCGATTTTGCTAGAGACGTGCAAACTTTCTGCCAGTTTTTACTTGAAATTGATGCATCAATTTGAGCTAAACCGGACTCTGCCCGTAAAATGGCAACACATCCGCCCAATGCGATCGCCCCCCTCTCTGCCAATCCATATAAGCTAACTCCAATAAACTCATTGCCGTCCCACCTAACCCGGCTGCCGCTTCAACGAGGTGATAAGGATTTTCCCAATTGGCTAAAGTTTGCTGCCATTGAGCTTCGAGCATAACGACATCGGAGAGTTGCGGCACGATCGCCCCTGCTGCCAAAGAAGAATCAAGAGGGAAGGAATAGATGGCGGCATGAACTTCGCCGCGTTGTGCTGCCATTTGCACCGCAATATCTTTTCCAGCAGCTTGGGCACGAACTGACCAGGCGATCGCCGCCAATGACGAAATTCCAAACAATGGAATCTCTAACTGCTGCGCCATCGTCCGCGCCATAACCACGCCAATTCTCGTCCCCGTAAACCCACCGGGCCCTTTCGCAACGGCAATAAACAATAAGTCTGCCCAAGTCTGCGGCTGGATAAATTCCATCAGATGAGCGTGCATGTGGGTGGACAGATCGCGCCCTAGTGGGAGGGTTTGGGTGCGGCTATCGGTAGCAAAGTTGCTGATAGCTAAGCCCAAGTCAGGGCTGGCGGTGTGAATGGCGAGAGCATAGGTCATGAATTTATTTGTATCATTAAAACTGCTGTTCTTTTCCACCTGTACTCCTATGTCAGATACTCCTTCGTTGGGCGATCGCTATTTCTCGTTGATTGACGAAATTGTAAAAATGACTCTGAAAGGAGAAATTCGCGCCAAAGAGCAGGTTTATCAGCTTTTGGTAGATGGAGTCAGCGGGGGAACTGGAGAGATTTTTGAACGATGCTTGGGCGATCGCCTCACCGAGGCACAGCAGCAGTTTGACACCCAAACCGACGAGATGAAGCAGGCGAAGGCGGGGCGTAGCCTGCGGGCAATGCGAACCATTCAAGGAGAATGGCTGCGGTGGCAAGAAAAGAACCAGTCAACGGAAGCGCTGGATACGGCTGTGCGGCAAGTTATTTTGGCGATCGGGCAGGGGGAACACTTGAGCGTGTTTCTCACGGTGACTGATCCCAACCGTCCCAAGCCGCTGAATTTAGCACAATGGCAGCAGTTGGCGAAGAAACTTCAGCAGCAAGCAGAGGGCGGCGAGCTTTCAGACGAGGCGGTGGGGCAGGTGCGCCAGATGGCTCAAGGCATTTCGCGCAGTTTGGAGGGGTGGAGCCGCCTAGAGAATCATTTGGTGAGTTGGATGTATGACCAAAGTCGCAGCCAGCTAGGATTTGAGGGCGTTCCGGGTGAAAAGGGTCCTTGGGTAGCTTGGGCGAAACAGGTCAATAGCTCCATTCCTCAGTCGCTGTTTCAAACGCTGACAATGGGCGGCTCGGTGGTGGACTGGGTGGGGCAGCAAAATCTTAGTATTGGAGATTTTGTAGAAATTGCCGGGATTTTGCGTTGCCTTCAGCAGGGGTTAATTAACTGGTTTGACAAATTGGTGTATGACTCGAAGGTCGGGGCAAAGCTGTCGATTTCTACGTTTTTGGGTTTCTCAATTGTGTGGTCGCAGTTGGCAACTGGCTTTATCCAGGCAACGGCGCAGCCTCAACGAGAGAGTTTAGTGAACGGGTGTTTTCAAATGACGCTGCAAATTTTGCGGACGTTTGCTCAGTGCAGTTATTTTCCGTTGTACGGTGGTATCTTTGCTTCGTTCTCTGGGGAGTATCTTCGGGATGCTTTGAGCTATTTAGATGAGCCGTTGCGCCGAGCGGAAGGAACGCAGGAAAAAGCGCGAATTTTGACGTTGTTAGGATCGTCGTCGCGGGCATTGGGACAGCCGGAACGGTCATTGGCGTTCCATCAGCAGGCGTTGGAGATTGCGCGGGAGGCAGGCGATAGCGTTTGTGAGGTGGCAAATCTAAATCATCTGAGCCGGACGGGTGTGGCGCAGGGTAATTTTGCTGAGGCGATTAATTATGCACAACGGGCGGTGATTTTAAGTCGGCAAAAGGGCGATCGCCTCGGTGAAGCTAACGCACTGGCAAATTTAGGATATAGCGAAGTATTTCAGGCACAGGCGTTAGAGCAAGCTGACCCAGATCTGTATGAGATGGCGGTGGATCGATTGCAGCAGGGCTTGGATTTATCGGAGAAGGTGGGCGATCGCCAAAGTCAGGCGCTTTGTTTAAGCAGTTTGGGCATTGCCTATGTGGTGTTAAATCAAGCGGAGGGGGCGATCGGCTATCTCGAAAAAGGTATTCAAGTCGCACAGTTTACGGGTGATTTGTATTTACAAGGCATTAATTTGTCGTACCTGGCGGAGGCACATTATCGGTTACAGGACTTCGGCAAAACTGTTCAAGCCGGATGTTTAGCGATGTATTTGCTAGAACAAATTGCTTCGACAAGCTGGCGACAACCCGCAGGTTTGCTGACGGTTTTGCGAGGGAAAGTAGGTGATGAAGCGTTTCAGGAGTTGTTGACGCAGCAGCGATCGGCAATTATTCCTGTAATTGGGGTGGATGGGTATGATCATTTACTAAGCTTGCTGGAGATGTATCAAGGCAGTTGATGGAACTGGAAGGATTGAGCCATGAAGCAAATCAATTATGCAGAAATGAGCGATCAAGAACTGAAACGCTATCTGTTTAAACATCGTGATGATCAGGCAGCATTTCATGTATACCTGGATCGGCGACAGGCTCGTTCTAATAAAGTAATGATCGAATTGGATGATCCGGATTAGCAAGAAAAGGTCGTGGCTGTGATTCAGAAACAACTTAATGCTAATCAAAGTTGAACATTAAAATAGGCTAAAGTCTGGCGGAAAATATCTGGACTCTTTACAGAGGCAGCGGATCTTGTTCAAGGATGGTTACAACTGCTCTAGCCGTTGCGCTAATCGAGTGTAGCGGTGCTGGTCTCTAACTTGGCTGACAGCGAGAGCGATCGCCTTCTCAGGTCCGACTACTACAGCTAATTGTTTAGCGCGGGTAAGTCCGGTATAGATGAGATTGCGCGACAACATCAAGTAGTGCTGCATATACAGGGGCAGAATGACTACTGGATACTCGCTGCCCTGAGATTTATGAATAGTGACGGCGAAGGCGAGGGCAATTTCGTTGAGGTCGGCAGCGTCATAAACTACGAGGCGATCGCTAAACGCGACCATGGTTGATCGTTCTTCAGTATCGATATCGGTAATGACACCTAGATCACCATTGAACACATCGCGGTTATAGTCGTTTACTTTTTGAATGATGCGATCGCCCACGCGCAAGGTAACACTACCGCGAACAATTTCGGGCTTGGTAGGATGAGGAGGATTAATCAACTGTTGCAATACTTGGTTAAGGTTGCGCGTACCGACATCACCACGCGTCATGGGGCAGAGAACTTGGACATCACGTGCCGGATTAAAGCCTAACTTAGGAATTAGCACGCTAATCAAATCTTGAATGGCTTGTACACCGTGTTGCGCTTCTGGTGCAGTTAGCCACAAACAATCAGATTTTGGATGGTCGGAAACGGGTTCTAAATCAGGGAATTCACCATGGTTAATCCGGTGGGCATTGCTGACAATTTGGCTAGCTTGCGCTTGCCGGAATACCTCTGTGAGGCGTACGACCGGAACTTTTCCAGACTTCATTAAATCTGCCAAAACGCTGCCAGGTCCAACGCTGGGCAATTGATCAATATCGCCCACTAGCAAAAGCTGTGAATCTAGTGGAACTGCTTTGAGCAGGGAATGTGCTAGAAACAAATCCAACATTGAGGCTTCATCGACAATGATGGACTGTGCTGCAATGGGATTGTCGGCGTTGCGTTTGAATTGGAGCTGGGACGGATCAAACTCTAGTAAACGGTGGACAGTTTTGGCTTCCTGCTGAGTCATTTCGCTGAGGCGCTGCGCTGCTCGTCCAGTCGGTGATGCTAGGGCAACAGATTTACCCATGGCTTTCCAGAGCGCCACAATGACGCGAGTAGAGGCAGTTTTTCCGGTTCCAGGTCCGCCTGTTAAAATTAGGACGCGCTGACTAGCGGCAATTTCTACGGCTTGGCGTTGTTGCTCTGAGAGTTGCAGTCCAGTTTTTTCAACATAGCGACTGATCCACTTTTGCACACGGGGCATATCTATAGTTAGAGGTTCGGCTAGTAATAAAAGCATTCGTTCGGCAAGCTTGTATTCTGCACCGTAAAAAGTTGGGGCGTAGCAAATGATTTGTTCGGGCGCTATTTTTTCTAGCACCAATTGTCCATCTGCTGCCATTTGCAGAGTGAGAGCTTGAATCAGGTCGGAGTTGGGTTGATGATTGGTCAGAATCAGGCGTTTGGCAGCAAGTTCAACTAATTCGGGCTGGGGTAGAAAACAATGTCCTTCATCAGCGGCTTCGCCTAATACGTGCAAAATACCGCTGCGATAACGAAATTCGGAACTAGGATGGATGCCGAGGGTACGGGCGATCGCATCGGCAGTGACAAAGCCAATTCCATAAATATCGGTGGCTAATTGGTAAGGATTTTTCGTAACGGTTGCAATCGATTCATCGCCGTATTGCTTGTAAATTTTGACAGCGTAGGTGGTAGAAACGCCATGCCCTTGCAAAAACAGCATCACTTCTTTAATCGATTTTTGCGATTCCCATGCTTCCTGAATTGCCAGAATTCGCTTGGGGGAAATACCCGGAACTTCAGAGAGGCGATCGCTATGGTTCTCAATAATATCTAACGTTTCTAATCCGAAGTGCGTCACGATCCGTTTTGCAGTTGCCGCACCGACTCCTTTAATTAATCCACTGCCTAAGTACTTTTCTATTCCCGTCAGCGTTGCAGGCTTGGTCTCTCGGTATTGGCTGACTTGGAACTGCGATCCGTATTTAGGATGATCTCGCCAGGTTCCTTCCAGTTGCAAAGTTTGTCCGGGCTGAATGTTGGGGAACGTGCCAACGATGGTAATTAGTTCGCTAGAGCGGGGAGCTTTGAAGCGCGCCACGGTGTAGCCCGATTCTGCTGAATGATAAGTGAGTCGTTCAACCACGCCTTCCACGATTCCTTGGGGTGGTTGGGATGTCGCAGAAATGGGTAAATTAGGGCGGGCGGCTTTGCCGCTACCGCGAGGGTCGCCTTCAGACATAATATGGAATATAAGAACTACACCTAACACAGCCAGTTTACGTAAACACGCCTCTATTTTCCACCAGTTTCTCAATCCCCACACTCTGACCTATTATTCATCCGTTGTCCTAAGAACGGCAATGATCCGATTGGAACCTTTTGTAGCCTTGCCTTGTCTATCCCTTTAGTTCACCCCACTGATTCTTACTCGCTGCTCCTCACCAGCAGTCAGGGTAGGAAGCTGCACAATGTGAAACCTTTTGATTGAATGGAACCGATAAATTAAATGGCATGAGCTGAAGAAAACAGCCGGAAACAATTTCGCTTCCTGCCGCATCTATTCCATTACAAAACCATTGCATTACCCTGAGAACCAGACTATGAAATCTAATGTTCGTATATTCGCTACCCTCGCTGCTATAGCTGCTGCTACAACCCTGGCAGCGGGTTCCAGTTTTTCGGCAAGCCAATTTGGTCAAAAAGAAGTAGACCAAAGCCAGTTTGAGGCGATCGCATCTCCTTATCAATCCGGTCAAGCGCACCAGCTTTTAGTGGTAGAACAAGTGAGTACTGCTCGTCCCTGCTGGAATGAATCTGGTGCGGCTCCGACGTTAGTTGATCCGTTACTTTTACAATTCGACTTCACGGGTGTTTGTGGACGTAGCACCGATGCAAATGGTTATTCTATTCGGATGAATGGCGAAGACCTGGGATTAAAGTACAGCTTACGGGTACTACCCCGAGATAATGATTTAGTGTTGGTTGGCGCACCTCGCGATCGCGGTGGTCAAGAAATTGTGGTAGGACGCGCCAATGGGATGACCACTGGCTTCGCAAAAATCACGCTTGATCCAGGCTGGCGGTTCACAAAACGGACGTTAGGCGATCGCGTTCTCGGTCACGTCTATCTGACCTACGACGGGAACGCTCCTGACAGCGGTACTGGCGGCACAACTGGCGGCGGCACAACTCCAACCGCTCGGTTCCGCGATACAGCGAACGATATTTACCTGGCAGAAATTAACCAGGCGGTCGATGCTGGATTCATCGCTGGATTCTCAGACGATAATACTTTCCGTCCTCAAGGCTCTCTGACTCGTGAACAGTTAGTGTCGATGGTGCTGGGCGCGATCGACAGTCTGCCAAACGTTACCTTGAGTGTCCCTGCGGCAACGGGCAATCCTTACGCCGATGTCGCCTCTAACCGCTGGAGTGCAGCCAAAATTCAATTTGCTAAAGCCAACAACATCGTTAGCGGTTACCAGGATGGTAACTTCCGTCCCGAACAGCCTGTTACTCGCGCTGAACTGATGGCGGTAATGCGTCGCGGTGCTGAGTATGCCAAGACTGTGCAAGGACAGCCTGTAACGCTGCAACCCAACCGTCCCTCGATCAGCTTTGCAGATACCAGCACTCACTGGTCAAATGCGCTAGTTGGGGAAATGTCTAGCTACTGTGGTGTGGCTTCGCCGCTGAACGAACGAGGCAACAGCTTTGCACCAGATAGCGCTGCTCAACGCAACTATGCTGCGGCTGCAACTCTACGGATGCTGAACTGTGTTAAAGGTCAGCCTACGGCAGCGCAATAAGTGTTTCTTTCCTAAGTTGTGAATGGCGGGATGAGTAACCTCATCCCGCTTTTTTTCGCGATCGCCTAAAGCAGATCTGTTTGTGTTCAAGCCAAGTAAGATGCCAGTGATCAAAAAATCCTGGGCAACCTAGAAAAGGAGTTGCTTAGCCGGACTAGAACAAAATGAATGCTTGCAGTACGCTTGGGTGTAATAATCTTGTTTCTAAATCTGGTCATGCCACGTGTTTGAACTGCTGGAGAGCCGCTAGAAATTCAAAGACCATCAGCCAACTCAATGAGGCATCATCTGCATCTGCAAAAACATTGTCTGCAACACGGCTGAGCGAACACTTTCATATTCGCCCTTATAAAGTCAACCCAACCTTAGCTGAACTGGGACTTTTAGAAAAAGTTGAGAATGGCTGGGTGGCTACACCTCGCGGATTGGCAGTTGGGGCGCAGGAGAAGGTTGACCCTCGCAAAAATAATCAGTATGTTGTTTGGTCGCCAGAGGTTCTTGAGAACTCAATTTTTCTGTATGCATTTCAAACGATGACAGAGGATTCCAGCACTGAGCCTTCTCCTCAATCTAATGACTCAGGGTTTCGAGAGCGGTTAAGAAGCGTTGCAAAGCATCGAACCAATGATGGGCACTGGGTTCGGTCAAAAGCCGAGGCGCTGATTGATAACTGGCTCTATGTCATGGGTCTGGTTCATGCTTACGAGCGCCGACTCCCAATTGCAGAAGAAGCATACTGTGATTTTTATATTCCTCAAGGGCGGATTTACATCGAATACTGGGGTTATGAAAATGATCCTCAATATGCGGCGCGTAAA
>JBBRCV010000151.1:0-13728 GCA_038204505.1 Elainellales cyanobacterium | reverse complement strand
CCTCTTTATGGCAGGGGTTCGCCTCGTTCCTGCGGGTGTGCTGATTTTGGGCGCTGCCTGGTACATGGGCAAGCCGCAGCCCAAAACCTGGATGGCTTGGCTGTGGATTGCGCTATTTGGGTTAGTAGACGGCGCGTTGTTTCAAGGGTTTTTAGCAGAAGGATTGCAGCGCACTGGGGCGGGTTTAGGATCGGTGATGATTGACTCGCAGCCGTTAGCGGTAGCATTGATGGCGCGGTTTTTGTTTAGCGAACAGGTGGGGCTGTGGGGCTGGCTGGGCTTGGGGTTCGGCGTATTAGGAATTACGCTGCTAGGGTTGCCGCAAGACTTAATTGCCGGAATGCTCCATGGCGGCAGTTCCGTGAGTGCGGATTTTCTGGAGCAATTACTGCAAAATGGGCAGTGGTTAATGCTGCTGGCGGCGTTGTCGATGGCGGTGGGCACTGTGATGGTGCGGTACGTTTGTCGCTATGTTGATCCGGTAGTGGCGACGGGCTGGCACATGATTGTGGGTGGGTTGCCGCTGTTTGGGTTGTCGGGGTTATGGGAGTCGGAACAGTGGGTACATTTGCAGTGGGCGGATTGGATGTCGTTGACTTATTCGACGGTGTTTGGCAGCGCGATCGCCTACGCCCTGTTCTTTTTCTTTGCTGCTACGGGTAACCTGACTAGCTTAAGTTCTCTAACGTTCCTGACACCTATCTTTGCGCTCTTATTTGGCAACCTATTTTTATCAGAAACGCTTGACCCGTTGCAATGGTTTGGCGTGGGTTTAACACTCATCAGTATCTATCTGATTAATCAGCGTGAACAGCTTTTGCAACGATTCAGGAAAATTCCAGACCTGGATTCAGCAGCAGTTGTAGAAGTTGAGTCGGAATAGTTTTTAATGTGTTTAATGAATTTTTCTATAGAAAGTCTTTTTCATGTTAATCACTTCTTCCGAAGTCCATGTTTGGCGTGCAGAACTCGATCGCCCCTCCACAGATATTGAGCAGTTTGTCCAAATTCTTGCTCCTGACGAACAACAAAGATCTGAACGGTTTCGGTTTGAGAAAGATCGGAAAAAGTTTGTGGTTGCTCGTGGATTGCTACGAACGATCTTGGCGCGTTACTTGTCAGTACTACCTCAGCAAGTGCAGTTTTCTTACAGTGATAAAGGAAAACCTGCGATCGCCAATGCTTATCCTGCGGGAGAACTGTGTTTTAACGTTTCGCATTCCAATAACATGGCGTTGTATGCGATCGCCCTCAATCGTCCAGTTGGCATCGATTTAGAATATATTCGTCCTATTGATGCTGTTGCCCTTGCCCAACGATTCTTTTTGCCCTCAGAAGCTGCTGTTGTGCGATCGCTGATTGGAGCAGAGCAACACTCAGCTTTTTTTAGAGGTTGGACTCAAAAAGAGGCATATCTCAAAGCCACTGGAGATGGATTAGGAGGATTAGAATCGGTTGAAGTTGCGCTAGTGAAACCGATGGGATTGGTGAGCGTGGACGGCGATGTTCAGGTCGCCGCCCAATGGTTTGTTCAAGAAATAGCAGTGAATGCTGCCCATAATGATGACTACGCAGCGGCTCTGGTGGTCAAAGGCTCACAGCCAGACATTCACTACTTTTCAATTTGATGCCGTTGCTCCGGGACCTGCGGTGACGATGACGAGTTGATCAGGATGAATGAGATCCCGAATGGATTGCTGAACTTGGGTAATCGTCACGGCTTCGATCTGCTGCGGAAACTTTTGAATTTCGTCGCGGTTTAAGCCGTAAGTGGCATTGCTAACAATCTCAGAAACTAAAGAACTGGGATTGGAAAGATCCACAGGGTAGCTACTGGTCAGCGATCGCTTTGCAGCGTCTAATTCTGCGGGTGTAATGCCTTCCTGAAACTGTCGCAATAGCGCAACTGTGCTGTCGATCGCCTTGTTCGCATCTTCAGGAGACGTTTGCATAAATACCAGGAAAGGACCCGGATAAATGCCGCTTTGGAAGTAGCTATAAATGCCGTAGGTCAGACCTTGGCGATCGCGTACTTCTGTTCCTAGCCGACTTGCCAGCGTATCGCCACCCAAGATTTGGTTCATCACCAATGCCGCATAAAAGCGGGGGTCTTGGCGCGAAATGCCGCCATATCCTAGCATCGTCACAGCTTCGGCTTTACCTGGCATCACAGAATTAAGGCGAGCTGTAGAAGCAGGCAGGGAAATGGCTGAAACGTTCAGCTTGGGGCGATCGCCAATGTCTTTCCAGGTTCCCAATGTTTTTTCAAATAGCGATCGCGCTTCTGTTACATCAAAATCTCCCACCAGTGCCAACAGCGTTGCATCGGGGCGATAGTGAGTTTTATAAAACTGCATGATATCGCTTTGAGTCACCTGCTTCAGGCTGTCTTCAGTGGGAAAAGCATGGAACGGATGATTAGCAGGATAAATGGCTTGCTGAAAAGTGCGGCGCGCCAATACTTGAGGATTATCGAGCTGTGTTTTGAGGCTGGTTAATTCTCGCTGACGGCTCAGTTCAAGCTGGTCGCCGGGGAAAGACGCATTTTGTAACACGTCCGCCAATGTGGAAACAAGCTGCGGCAAATCTTTGGCTAAAGCGTTACCTCCCACGTTCACACCTTCTCGATTGACAGTGAAACCCAGGCTAGAACCTCGGTCTTCCATGGACTTTGCTAAGGTCAATGCATCCTGATTCGTGGTGCCGTTCATCAAGTTGTCGGAAGTTAAAAGCGCTATGCCTGCTTTTTCAGCACTATCGTAAGCGCTACCTGCATCAATATGTCCGCTCAGGTTAACCGTGGGAGCGCTACTATCTTTGAGCAACAGAATCTTTAACCCGTTAGACAAGGTTATTTCTTCGGGTAAAGGCTGAGGTCTATTATTCATGGCGATCGCAGGCGGCAAATATCGAGCTACTTCTGCTGGATCAACGGGCGCACCGGGGCTAAAGTTCTCAGTGGTTCGACCGGAGTTGCTGGATGAACCGGGCTTACCATCTATGAGAGTCGGTTCAAAAGTGCCTATAGTTTGTTTAACAGGATCAAGATAAGTTTTAGCAACGCGTTGGATATCGGCGATCGTCACTTGAGAAATTGCTTGTAAATAGCGATCGCTATATTTATAATCTCCGGCGATCGTTTGGTTATAAGCCAACTGACTAGCTTGGCTACCAATATCTTGATTGTTCAAGACAAATGCTGCTTGAAGCTGAGTTTTTGCGCGCTGAAGCTCCTCAGTACTCACAGGTTTGTCTCGGATGTCAGTTAAAGATTGTTGAAGCACCTGTTGAATTTTTGCCAAATCTTGTCCGGGTGCTGCGGTTGCAGAAATGTCATACCATCCCGGTTCCAGCAACTCCGCTGGATAAGCGCTCACCGAACTCGCCAAACCTGATTCCACCAAGTTTTGATAGAGCCGTGAACTCCGCCCACCTGTGAGGATCATATCCATTAGGTCAATGGCAGGCACGTCAGGATGTTTAATGTCGGGTAGGGGATAGACTATTTGTAACAGTGGCGAACTACCGGGTTCTCGCAGAGCGATCGGTTCGCGGGTAGAAGCAGCGGGGCGAGTCAGAGGCTGCGGCGATGCCTGTGATGCTGTCTGAGGTGGAGATGCAACCGATGATTGGCGTTGAGGAAGCTTGCCGAAGGTTTGTTGAATGGTTTGA
Organism: Elainellales cyanobacterium; assembly: GCA_038204505.1. GTDB lineage: Bacteria > Cyanobacteriota > Cyanobacteriia > Elainellales > Elainellaceae > Timaviella. The sequence continues at coordinate 10,056 of JBBRCV010000151.1, read as the reverse complement.
AGCGTTTCGGCAGTATTAAAATCACCCGTTACAACCAGGGTCGCGTTATTAGGCGTGTAATATTTTTTGTAGTAATCTTGGACTTGTTGAATACTAAATTTTTGGACATCTGCCTTAGTTCCACCGACAGGTAGACCGTAAGCGCGATCGGGAAAAGCAGCTTTCATCACTGCGCGATCGAGGCGATAATTAGGGCTATTTTCGTAACCCTGTAGCTCGGAAATCACAACCTTCTTTTCGCTGGTAAGCTGCGAGTCTCCAATCGTAGAATTCTCCATACGATCGGCTTCTAACGCCAGCAGCGCATTGAGTTTGTTGCGCTCGACTGTGCCAAAATAGGCGGTTTCGTCATAGCTCGTAAAAGCGTTAGATTGGCTGCCCAAGGCGCTAAAAAGCCGACCAAATTGAATCGGGCGATCGCTTGTACCTTTGAACATTAAATGCTCTAGCTGATGCGAAATACCGTTCTGACCTATGACTTCGTTGCGTGATCCCACCTTGTACCAAACCTGAACGCTGACGACGGGAGCCGTATGAACTTCTTTGGTCAATACCGTTAAGCCGTTATCTAAAACTTTCTTCTGCACCCCATCTGTCATGGAGGAGGTTATCGACGCTGTTGTTGAGGCAGGAGTCAGGGCGATCGTGGGGGAGCTAAAAATGTTCAGGAGCAAGCTTAAAAGCAGTCCGACGAACAGGTAAGGGCGAACTTTTCGGAGAGGCATAGTTTACTGGATTAAGGTGAAGGGTGGGTGAGCAGACTTACTAAAAGGGTCTATATATCATCTCAGTGTAGTTTGGACTTCAAATGTCGAAGGTGTGTACTTTTTAGCCTACCCCAAAATATTGAACTTCCCGGCGATCGCCACTCTAAATGGCTCCAGACGCTAATCGCTCTAAAAACGTTTGACACCCCATCGACGAGTCAAACAAATGTAGCCCAAACCGTTCTGAAAATGCCTCGCAGACCTTCGCTCCCCGCACACTATTTCCCCGCACATCTAATGGCGGCGAAAAAACTGCCACCCCGATTTGATTTGGCACCACGGTAATAATTCCCCCAGAAACCCCGCTCTTTGCCGGAAGTCCGACTGTGTAGCCCCATTCTCCTGCAAAGTTATACATGCCACAGGTGTACATCACCGAAAGAATATCTCGAATATACTTCGCCTCAACTGCCCGATCGCCCGTAATCGGATTAATGCCCCGATTTGCTAAAGTTGCCGCCATGACTGCCAAATCCCGACAGGTGACCGTGAGTGAGCATTGCTGAAAATATAAATCAAGGGCTTCTTCCACTCGCACATCAATCATGCCGAAGTTGTGCATCAAATACGCCATAGCTCGATTCCGAGATCCGGTCGTTTTCTCGGACACAAAGGTGGAAATATCGACCGAAACATCATGCCCAATGTAGCGCCGAAACATATCTAACATGCGGTTGAGCCGCTCGGTATGGCTAGAGCCTTTAATCCGACTGGTGGTGGCGATCGCCCCAGCATTGACCATGGGGTTATAAGGACGCTTCGATTTCTCATCTAAAACGATCGCATTAAACGCATCCCCCGTCGGCTCTACCCCTACTTTCGACAACAAATATTCCCGCCCATGATCTGCCAGCGCCAGCCCCTGCACAAACACTTTAGAAATTGACTGAATTGTGAATCGTTGGTCTGTGTCTCCCACTTCAAAAATTTGCCCGTCCGTCGTCACCACGCAAATGCCAAACCAATCTGGGTTCATCTTCGCCAGTTCGGGGATGTAGTCTGCAACCTTGCCATCTTGGAGCGGCTGATATTTTTGGTGTAGCTCATTGAGGTACGTTTGCAAAGGGTGGGTTGTTAGGTCGGAGTGCTGATGAGTTTGAATATCTGACATGGGTTAGCATTCCTAAGAACGGGAGAGATAGCATTAACCGCTTTAGCCCTTATGGTAAGCTGATCGAAGCTATTTTTTCTGGAGTTAAAAGCGCAAGCCTATAGGAATCAACAGCAGGAAGCAGCAGCTTGGAAATCTCAAAACGTATTATCACGCTCAGATCAAAACCGATCGCCCACCAAGCCGCTTATTGGGAAGCCGGAGCCACAGCGCCGCCGATTCTCTTACTGCATGGTTTCATGGGGAACGGTGAATGCTGGCGATCGCTCGTTTCCCATCTTCAGCCCCATCGCTGCATTAGCCTGGATTTATTTGGTTTTGGCGAGTCCTCTAAGCCGATGATTCGCTACGATATCGCTAAATTAGTAGATTTTGTTCATCAATTTACGCGAGATATAGGACTGGACTCTTTCATTATTGTGGGGCATTCTCTAGGGGGCTGGGTTGGGGCTGCCTATGCGTTGGCTTATCCAGAATCGGTGGAGGGGCTAGTATTGGCGGCTCCAGCGGGCATTCGGGATGACAGTTTTGCAGGGCGGTATGATTGGCTGCGCCCCTTGCTATGGCGGACTCCTGTTGTAGATTGGGCGCTAGCGTTAGCCAAGCCGTTCGCTAAAATCCTGGGTAAGCAATCAGACTTAGCCCAGATTAGCTGGTTCCGCCATGAGTTAAATGCTCAGCCTGCCCCCCGTTCTTTTTTGGTCGATCGCCTTCGTCCTGAAGATGCGATTGACACAGTGGAGAAGGAAATTCATCGCTTAAGTTTACCGACTTTGGTGATTACGGGCGATCGCGATCAAACGATTCCCCTATGGCACAGCCAAACCTACGCCACTGAGATTTTGGGCGCGCAACTCGTCATTATCCCCAACGCCGATCATGCGTTGCCGCAGCAGTACGGCGCAGAAATGGCGGAGAAAATTTCACCCTTCCTGGCTAGCATCAGAGCGTAGGTGGGCATCCTTGTGTCAGGAAAACCAATTTTCTAGCTGGCACAACCGGAATAGTCGATATCAGGCTTGTAGCCCTAATCACGTCGGGTGTATCAGAGTCTGAATGCTGGTTTTCAATTTTTCACACATTCCCTACGTCACTAAAAATAGGCGATATGAAACACTTTGCCGTTTTGATTACGCTGTTGCGCGATCGCAAAAAGTTCTTAACCGAAATTCGCCAGAACGTAAAAATAGAGCGGAAAATTACTTCGCTGTTAATTGCCAGCTCTGCCTTTTTTGCCGTTTACGGAGCCATCATTGGTGCATCAAGCGGCTGGCAACAAGTCATTTCATCTGCTATCAAACTGCCCGCGCTGTATCTAATTACCTTGCTGATTTGCTTACCAACTTTATACTTTTTTGATATTTTATTCGGTTCTAAGCTCACATTTGGTCAATATGCGGCGCTCATTCTTACAACCGTTTCAGTCATTAGCGTTTTACTGTTCAGCTTTGCACCCGTAACCCTGTTTTTTCTTATTTCCATTCACGAGTACAACTTCTTCCTACTGTTTAACGTCGCCATCTTTACCATTACCGGACTGGTGGGCATTAAGATGTTCTACGAAGGAATGCGATCGGTTACGACAGCAGAAAATAGGCTTCAGTTGGTTGATGCAGATCTCGACGCAACTCCCATGGATGATTTTCTACCCGTTGGGGCGATTTCCAAAGCCGCCAGCCGTTCGGGGGATGATTATAAAGCAGACGATGGATTGCAAAAAACACGTACCCGACTGCTGCAACTTTGGCTGGTGCTGTACGCTATGGTAGGTTGTCAATTGGGCTGGACGTTACGCCCCTTCTTTGGCGCACCCAACGAAGCCTTTAACTTGTTCCGTAGCTTAGAAGGCAACTTCTACAGTCAAGTTTGGCGAAGTTTGTTGACTTTATTGGGCGTTCATTAACACAGCATTTAATTAGGCATTTAATCAAAAGGATCGAAGTGCGGATGCAGCCCGATTTAGAAGATCTCAGAATTACGCCCAAAGAACTAGAAAATTTGACAGGTCTGGATATCAGCGATACCTTTATGGGTCGAGTTTACAGACCTTCTGTTTTCCAACATCGAAGTCGGTTGCTTTCATTTGTTTTGACTGAGATTTTGACCTTTGGGTTGATCTTAATTTTCTGCTTGCCCATCAGTTTGGTGTTGGCGCGCGGCATCGGTCATCTATCGGGAGATGCAACCAGTACCTTTTGGTTTTTGGTGACAACATTGGGGCTATCAGTGGCGATCGCCCTCTGCTGGAACGCTTTCATGTGGTACAAAGGTAAAAGCCTAAAAGTCCTAGCCCATCTGCTAGATGAAGTCGATCAGCACAACGAAATCATCCAGGCTGTCAATATTATTGATGAGTTAGGGAGCGTCAAATACTCAACGGTAGAACTAATCGATCGCCATGAGGTGATTGATGCTCTGAACGCAACCCGTGAGACTTTGTGCTGTGGACTAATGACCGAGAAAATTCTTAGGAAAAATAAGCGGTTGATCGCTAGACGGTACGAGTTATTCTCCAACATTGAAACCAATATTGCTCGGCTACAACACCTTCAAGTGAACAGCCAAGCGAATGAATACGGGCAGTTGTTTAACGAGGCGCTGAGGATTGGTCGCAGCGTTCAACGAGAGATGGAGCGGCTGAACAATCATTGAGAATAAACCATCATTAAGAATGAACACTTACTAAGAATCAGAGATGAGCTGATCCAATGTTTTGCTGAATTGCTGACGTTCACGCTCTTGGTAAACGAGGGCGGCTAAATGCAGTACTGACAGGATAATGGCGATCGCCGACAACAGATAGCTATGCAGCGTATACATGTGCTCCACAGCTAACGAACCGACTCCACCACCCGTCAGGATTTCGCGCAGCGATCCGCCTACCACTGGAATCGACTCAACTGTTTTCATTTCTAGTTTAAATCGCCAGTAGCCGATCTGATCCCAGTCCAAAATAATGGCAGTCCAACTGGCAGCGATCGCCACTAGCGCCAGAAAGATTCCGCTGACCCAAGCTGCTAACCAACTGGGTCGGAACTGTCTCCCTAAAAACATCACGACTAGCTGTAGCAATGCCACCACAATCAGAGCGTTACCTGCAACGTCATGCAAGCTCCGAATAATGACACCGCCAGAAACGTCACGAGTAATAAACTCCAATGAGCGATGAGCGCCACCTGCTGTAGGTTCGTAGTAGAAAGCCAGTGCAACTCCAGTAACGCCTGCCAACAGCACGAGGGATAGAGCCACCACTGCCAAAATAGTCGTAATTCGTTGAAGCGCAAAGCGATAGTCTAGGGTTTTCATAGAGAGGGTGAGGAGGGTTTTCTTCGAGAGATGAGAAGAAGTGTTTAGTTTTGTATCTGCATTGTAATAATTTCCTGGCTTGAATGCAGCCCATCCAGAGATAGATAAGCTCCTACTATCGGCAATTTTGTCATTTCGACGCTTGAATATCGAGTGAACTCGTTAGAATAAATGACTTGAACGTTCCGCCCTCTCTATCCCCCTGCGCTTATGATTCTCGAATTATCCAAAGCGATCGCCGCTCTCAATATTCCCGCCGACTGGATTGGTCTTAGAGCCGTCAAAGACAGTACTGCCTACCGCAACGTCCGCGATGGCAACCCTCAAAGCAATGGCAAAACCTTGAGCCAGGGCGTGATGGTAGAAGTGTTGGTCAATGGTCAAATTGGCTATGGTGCAACAAATTCTCTGAGGCAAGACAGTATTCAGGCTGCGGCTAAGACGGCTTATCAACAAGCGATCGCCGCGAGTCGCTGGGCAATCTATCCTCATACCGCCGCTATTCGCCCCAAGGTTATCGGTGAATATATTTCGCCCATTGTCAAAACTTTGGATGCCTTTACCTCTGGCGAAGTGAATGATCTACTCATTCGTCTCTGCAAAAGCCTTAAAGTCTCTGAGCAAATTGTTGAAACGAGCGCCAGTGCCATTACTCAAGAAACTGAGCACTGGTTTGTCAGCAGCAACGGATCGGAAGTGTATCAGAAGTTTTTGTTGCTTGAAACCCAATATCGGGCGACGGCGCAGGAGGGGGCGATCGTTCAAGAACGCAGCAATAATGGCTACCTTGCCCACAGCTATCAAGGCGGCTGGGAGCTGTTTTTAGAACCTGATCTGTGGGAGAAAGCCCAGCGAGTCGGCGAACAAGCGGTAGAGCTTTTAACTGCTGAAGAATGCCCAACAACTACGACGCATTTGGTATTAGCGCCTGACCAAATGATGTTACAAATTCATGAGAGCGTCGGACATCCTTTAGAGCTAGATCGAATTTTGGGCGATGAGCGCAACTATGCAGGCGGCAGTTTTGTGAAACCATCCGATTTTGGTCAGCTATCCTACGGCTCCAAGCTGATGAACATCACCTTTAATCCTACGGTTCCCGGAGAGTTCGCCAGCTATAGCTTCGATGATATTGGCGCACCTGCCAGCAAAGAGTACATGGTTAAAGATGGCGTGTTGCTGCGAGGGTTAGGAAGTTTGGAGAGTCAGGCAAGAATGGGCGTTCCTGGGGTTGCTTGCGCTCGTGCCTCTTCCTGGAACCGTCCACCTATCGATCGCATGGCAAACCTTAATTTAGAACCTGGCACCGATTCTTTTACAGAACTCATTAGTGACATTGAATACGGCGTTTACATGGAGGCAAATCGGTCTTGGTCAATCGATGATCAGCGCTATAAATTTCAGTTTGGCTGCGAATACGCCAAGCTCATTGAAAATGGCAAACTGACTAAAACGCTACGCAACCCCAACTATCGCGCCACTACGCCTGAATTTTGGCAGAGCCTCGTCCGCGTGGGCGGTAACGACACCTGGGAAATGTACGGCACTCCCAACTGCGGCAAAGGGGAGCCAAATCAAGCCATTCGAGTCGGACATGGTTCTCCTACCTGCGTGTTCGCCAATGTTGAAGTATTCGGCGGTGGCACGTAGAGATAGTGTGCTTAGCTTGATTGGAATGACGGAAAAGAATGGCAGGGGTGAAAAAAAATAACTTGCCTTGTCTGTACAAATAAGTTTAGGGATGGACTATGGAATCTGGGAAGGGTTTGGGGCTAGAAGAGACTTTCGATCGCCTTGTCAATCAATTGCTAAATGGTTTAAAAGAGGGCGAACATTTGAAGCTGGGGCTAAAGGGCGAACAGAGTCAGTTTGTTCGGTTTAACAGAGCCAAGGTGCGGCAGGCGGGCTGTGTTGAAGACGGACAGCTTAGTTTGACGTTGATGCAGCAGCAGCGCAATGGGTTTCGCAGCTTTCCTCTAACTGGAGATTGGGACGTTGATCAACAACAGGCTGAGCTAGCTCTGGCAGAATTGCGGCAAGAAATCCCGCAATTGCCTGAAGATCCCTACCTGGTGTTGCCCCAAGGCACAGCGACGAGCCGCGAAAATCATACCGGGAAGCTCCTGAAACCGGAAGCAGTAGCATCTTCGCTATTGTCTGAAATGGCAGGGGTGGACTTTACGGGCATCTATGCAGGAGGTTCTCTAGTGCGGGCATACGCCGACTCGGTGGGGCAGAAGCATTGGTTTGGCACTGAGTTCTTTTCGGTGGATTATTCGCTGTTTACTGAAGATGGACAGGCGGTAAAAGGAACTTTTGCCGGGGACGATTGGGATGATGCCGCATATTCTACAAAATTGGCGGAGGCAAAAAATCAGCTTGAGCGCTTGGCACAGCCGCCTAAGCCAATTCCACGGGGGCAGTACCGCACTTACTTAGCGCCAGGAGCAGTCGCCGAACTCCTATCCATGTTCTCGTGGGGCGCAGTGAGCGAAGGGTCTTTGCAGCGAGGCGGCAGCGCTTTAGACCTATTGCAACGAGGTGAAAAACAGTTCTCACCTCAGTTCCATATCACCGAGAACTTTAAGCAAGGATTAGTGCCTCGATTTAATGAATGGGGAGACATTGCGCCGATAGAGTTACCGTTGATTCAATCGGGCAAATTGGTCAATACCCTGATTAGCTCTCGGACTGCCAAAGAGTACGGTAAAGTTGCCAATGGCGCAACGGGCAGTGAGTCTTTACGATCGCCCGAAATCCTTCCCGGAACCTTACCAGCGGCGGATATTCTCAAAGCGTTAGACACAGGACTTTATCTCTCTAATTTGCATTATTTGAATTGGAGCGATCGCCCCACCGGACGCATTACTGGCATGACCCGCTACGCTTGCTTCTGGGTCGAAAACGGCGAAATTGTTGCCCCGATCGAAAACCTGCGATTTGATGAAAGCTTATATCAATGCCTGGGCGATAATTTGATTGCGCTCACCGATTTTCAAGAATTCATTCCTGAAGTCGGCACTTACTACCATCGTGACCCTGGTGGCATGAAGGTTCCAGGTATTCTAACCGAGGGGTTTACCTACACGCTTTAGGAAGGTTGCTCAGCAGCTTCTGAGTCAATAAACGGCAGATCGACTGTAAATGTAGTCTGCCCTTCAGCGCTTTTGACCGTGATTGTGCCTTGCAAGCGCTCTACCAATCCTTTCACTAGCGCCAATCCTAAGCCAGTGCCACCATGCTTCCAAGGGTCGCTACTAGGAATGCGGTAAAACTTATCAAAGATGCGATGGTGTTCTTCATCTGGAATTTCTACGCCTGAATTACTGACGCTGAGCTGTAGGCAATCTTGTGAGGAAGCCTCCTGCGAATGTCTTGGGGCAATCGCTCTCATAGTAGCAGGCGCTTGCACAGAGTAGGTCAACGGAGCATAACTACCGTGTGAGCTGCCATTCTCCCAATTTCCTGCTCTCTCTCCCACTTCCTCGTTGCCTGTTGCCCCAGTAAATCGTGCCGACATGATAATTTTTGATCCTGGAGGCGTGTATTTACAGGCGTTATTCAAAAGTTCATTCAAGATTCGCTCTAGCTTGAACAGGTCAGTTGTAAGCGTGGGTAAATGATCCGCAACCTCTAAGTAAAAATCTTGATCCTGGCTATTCGCCCGTTCAATAAATGGCTTCACTAATTCAGGTAACCAGGCATTCAAATGAATTGCTGTAAGCATAATTGGATCGTTCTTAGCCGTGAGACGAGAGAGATCCAGCAGATTGTTAATTAAGTTAATTTCCCGCCGTCCTTCGTCTTTCAAAATTTGGAAATAGCGAGGGATAGAGCTAGATTCAGAATCGAGTAAACCTAATTGCTTTAAGTTAATTTCTAACATTTGAGTTGATAACTTAATGTTAGACATAGGCGTTCGCAGCTCGTGGGAAACAGTGCTCAGAAAATCGTCTTTAATACGGTTTAGTCGCTCTAGTTCTTCCACAGCTTGCACTAGTTGAGCGGTGCGATCGCTCACTTGCCCTTCCAGGTTAGCGTTAGCCGCCTCAATTTGTTCAAACGAAGCGGTCAACCGTTCCGCCATTTGGTTAAAGGCATGGGCAGTCACCTGCATTTCTTTAATTGGGTTTTGTTCGGGAATGCGCTGGTACAAGTCACCTTCGGCGATCGCCTGACTTGCCCGACTCAGGCGTAACAAGGGCTGAGCCACCCAGTTCGAGCCAATTACCCCTAACAGTAGTGTCCCGAATACTGCTCCCGCACACAGCCAAAATGTGGTGCGCGTATTAGTATTAATCTGCCCCATAAAATCATTTTCAGGCACCACCACCACAATTAACCAATCGAGTCCTAGCTCATCTCGAAACGGCACAACTTTGACAAAATTGCGATCGCCATTTCTAATGAAACTTAACCGCTGATCGGCAATCACCTGGGTAAAGTCGCCGTAGCGTTTAATTAAAAAATTAGCCGTTGCCTTAATCAACGGGTCACTGCTGTCTTTTGCATTAATTCGCTCTAGCCTCGCTGTGTCACCTGTTCCTAAACGGTGATATACGGGTTGAGACGCCGATGCTCCGACCAGTTCACCGTCATGTTCTACCACAAACACTAATCCCGACTCGCTGACCCGCAAGTTTTTAAGGAAAGCATTAATTTTAGACAGAACCACGCCTGCCGAAGCCACGCCCAAAAAATCGCCTGTCTCTGGATCATAAATGGGAAAGCTGGCGTTAAACGACAGATCTTGATTATCGGCAGTTTGAAAAATTGGACTCCAAGTTGGCTTCCGAGCAGCGGCGGCAGCTTCGTACCATTTCATTTTTTGCGCCGACGGTCTGACAAAAGATTCGAGCAGCGCTCCGCGAT
>JBBRCV010000150.1:0-13900 GCA_038204505.1 Elainellales cyanobacterium | reverse complement strand
TGGGCAAGCTTTGCCGACGAAGTGAAGGTGTAACGTCTTAGCCCTGATTTAAGTATGAAAGCCTAAAACGGAGAGGGGGGGATTCGAACCCCCGTTGAGTTGCCCCAAACCTGATTTCGAGTCAAGCGCATTCAACCACTCTGCCACCTCTCCGTCAGCTATTGTACAGCATGAGGAGGAAGATACTTTAGCTAAGCAGAAAAACGCAGCGAACCAGAGAAACGGCAGCTAAACCAGAGAAATGCGATACGCACAACGCCGATCGCCCGCTAAAATATGCTCTACTCGCTCTACAGTCACCTCTATGCCCAATACTGCCCGAAATACCTCTAATTCAGCGCCGCACAGCTTCTGGCAGGGCTGCGCCGCCGCATAGATAGGGCAATGATTTTCAACCAATAATAAATCGCCTTCCGGTAATTCAATCACCTCTGCCATATAGCCTTCCTGCGTTCGCAGATGCGCGATCGCCCATACCCGCTGTTGCCAGGTTCCAGCTTTTGCCATTTTTGCCAGATAAGTTTGCACCTGCCGCTGACTGCGCTCTGCCACCAGTTGATCCAGTCCAGCATCGCCAAAAACACTTTCCACGCTTTTCAGCAAATCTACCATCAGGTCAGCATGGCTATTGGGGAAGCGATCGCCCGCTTGCATCGTCAGTTCCCACAGCTTGACTGGGCGACCCAACGGTCGCCGCTCTTCTTGATAGGTCACCCAGCGATCGGCTTGCAAACTTTGCAGATGCTGACGAATTGCCATCGGCGACACTTGCACCTGTGCAGCAATGGCTGTGGCAGTTTGCGCCCCCTGCATTTTGAGCAAATGCAAAATCTGATCCTTAACTTTTTGTTTCGCGTCCTCTATCAATTCCTACTGTTCCTGCTGCGTTGCTGTATTGAAATGCTGTGCCGCAATCCGTAGCGCTAAAACTGATAGCGTTTGTCTCTTAGCCAAATTGCAATGGGAACTGCATTCCCGTCTGCTCCTACTTTAGCTTCTACAACAAAGGCTGGCTTAGAAGGTTCTCCCTGTCCTTGATTATGCGTCTGACTGATTTGTTGATTAATGTCATCCCGCTGATCTTCGGGAATGAAGTAGGTTTCTAGCCCGTAGCGAATACGTCCTTGGCGATCGCTCCCCCGTAACGCAATTTGATTAGTAGGCAAATTATCAGGACGACTGCTGGCAACTGCCACCGCTTTCCAAGCCTTCGGCGGACGATTCCCCACATCAGCCGGAGCTGCTAAAATCACATAAAACTCAGTGCTGGCAACCTCATCAGAACTTACTGGATCGCGCTCTGGACTTGCCTTTTGCTTTGCCTCAATGTCTTTCCATCCTGGTAATTTCGACAAGTTTTGGACATTAGAAATATCGTAGCCAAGCGTCACAGAGTATCCCTGAAAGAGGCTGTAGGGATCAACCGGAGCCGTTTGTAATACTAGCGATCGCCCATTTATTTGTGTATAAAATGCCTGCGCCGGAACTGCCAAAATCAAAACAATTTGAAGCGCCAAAACTACCCAAAATCGTAAACTCAATGAGTTACGCATGGCTTAATCCTCCGAAGCAATTCTAAGAGTGCGGACATAGCGTTCAAACCAAAGCCCAATGACAATCACGCCAATACCACAGAGTACGAACACTAAAGATTTCAGCAGCAATGCAGTTTCGTATTCCAACAGACGGCTAAGAATTTGTAATGCCACCAGTGTTAGTCCACTCCAAAAACTACGGCGTTGCCCCTCAGCTAAGCCATCTCGCATTAATGCTACTGCTAGAAGAAATAGCAGGACGTTAGAGAGGAAGGTAGCGATCGCGCCAATGGGTGCGATCGCCCAATGCCAAAAAGTTAGGGCAGCAATCACGCCCAAAAAAACCAGCATCATGCCATCATTCTGCCTTAATCCCCACCGTCTAAAGCGCCGAGGACGAGCCAGATAAATCCATTGCACTATCGTCAGCCCCACAAAAAAGAGCAAACTAGGATTCAACAGAAATTTCAATCCTACTGCCATGAGTTCTCCTGCTGGAGCCGTAAGAGGTTCTAAGACTCGGTTATCTTCCCAAACATAATGGAAAGATAGACCATAGATCACGACCATTAAACACAGCAAGGCTAAACCTTGGGCGATCGAGCGAAAATACTGCGTCTCAGTATTAAGTGGTGGTTCAGAGGCAAGCGGTGGTTCAGAGACGGGCGTTGATTCTGAAGCAAAGCGTGAAAAAAGCCGCTGCCACAGCCTATCGTCATAGCTCCAAAGAATTGCAGTCGGCAGCGTAAAGATCAGAACTAACCAAATTCCATAGAAATTAAAGGACGAAGGAAACGTTTCAGCAAATCGGGAAAGTAGCACTAGCAACGCCGACAGAGAGGCGATCGCCCCCAACCCAAACACCCATTTCGATCGACACCAATAAGCCAAAGGAATAAACAATAACCCCGCAATCAACGGCATGGAATGTATTACCCAACGCACCGGATCAGAAGGTGGATTGTTCCAATCCCAACCCGATACCCCAGTCCAGTAGCCAATTCCCACCAGCAGAATTGCCAAAGCCCCCAAAGAAGTCAATCGCAAGCCATACGCCATTCCCAATACCGCCAAGCCCCAAATAATGCAGAGGTCAGCACTAGAGCCGCTGATATGAAACATTTGTCCCATCAGCGCCAGGTTTGCCCCCAAAATCAGCGCCCCTAACAGCAGTAATCCTTGCCCTAACCGCTGTCGTCCACTTTCCTGGCGATCGGGCAAAGGCGGCTGGTTCCAAAGATGCTGGTTCCAAAGGTAAAAGCCAGTCACATTCACGCCTACAAACAACAACAGCAGCAGCAATAGCTTTAACTCACGCGGAACTGCTTGCCAGTTAGCGGCAACAAACGTAATCACGCCCAGCCCTAAAAGAACGCTGCCAATCCCCAGAACTACCACGACAAAGCGATCGCGCGCCACTCCATCTAACTTGGCAAACTCATACCGCTCGGCTAATTGCTGAGACTGCTCTGAACTGATCAGCCCCTGCGATCGCCATTGCTCAACCTCTTCCCGCAACTGCTGCCGAAACTTGTCTGAAGCCATCTTGACCTCTCCATCAGAGAACCATTTCTAAACTAGGGAACTGTTTCTAAACTATGGTGTCTCACGCTTGCAAAACTTTCAGACTAGAGGTGTGACAGATCGCAAAGCGGCGATCCAGCTTTCACCTATTCCCGCCTCCAATTTCTGCCACCCTATTCTTGTCCTCCTATTTCCGCAATGTGCCCTCAATGCTTATGATGATTTTTATGTCCCTGATTTTCTGCTGATACCAATGCCAAAATTTGCTAACACTCGCGCATGGGAACAGGCTGAACTGCTGATGCAGCCCACCTTTATTCGCGTGATTGATAACATCGGCAAGCAGCTCGAAACCTCCCACTGGAAAGGAACCTACCAGGAAGTCCAGATGTGGGCGGACGGTATTTCAGAAGCCACTAAAACTCAAGTCCTAGAATTACAGCAGCAGCTCGAAACTGCCGCACCCGAGGAATTAGAGGACATTCAAGAAGCTCTAGTTCGTCTCCCTAGCCCTCATCCCGGCTACTTGCTCTGCTTGCAATACCAAGGTCGTCAAATTACTGTAGATATTTGGCAACTCTGCTACCAAATTTGTTTCCGTAACTATAGCCCTGTCCTCAATGCCATGGACACTGATCTAATCGTTGAAATCGATACTACTCTGATCGATGAAACGGGTGATGTGGATTGGCAGAAGCTAGATATCAAAACAAAGCAGTTGATTGGACAAATCTTTAACAGTCTCTCTGGCGCAAACTTAACTACAGAATCCTGAAAAAGCTGTTTCCGAAAGAATCACTTACCGTAGATGCTGCCGCAGTTTATAGAATTTACTGCTCAACCTTACCCAGTCTGTGAGGGCGATCGCCTGCCCAGTTGTTCTCTTCTCTGCCCGTGGCTGCACCAATGGAGGCTGCATCTGCGGCATGTTTTGATGCCGACTCAAAGCAAAACTAGCCCCATCAAACATCGAAATTATCACAAACGCAGTCATCAATAAGTAACGAATTTTCATGATATGCCTAACAGCGTCTTTGTCTAAATTTGTCTAAAAATGCTCTATGTCATTCATATCGGTTACGAGACGGTCTTTTATGCAAACTGTTCCACTGCCTAATGCGGCACATCCATCACTCCCGCAACCCAGTAAAATAAATCTATCTACCCCTTTTAAGCACCTATGACTCAGCCTTTAAAAGATCTCCAAGCAGCAGCAGGTGCAATCTTCACGGATGGCACACCCGCACACTTTGGTAACGATGCCGCAGTTATTGAGACAGTCGTTGAGGCAGTCATTGAGCAGAGCGCATCTGGCAAAGTTGGGCTATGCGATCGCACCCATTGGGGCAGAATTCAAATCACTGGGGACGATCGCCACCGTTTTCTTCATAACCAGACCACAAACGACTTCAACGTTCTCAAACCAGGTCAAGGCTGCGACACCGTGTTTGTCACCTCCACCGGACGCACCATTGATCTCGCTACTGCCTACGTGACTGAAGATGCTGTCCTGCTCCTCGTGTCCCCCGGCTACAATCAACGGCTGATTGAATGGATGGATCGATTTATCTTCTTTGCCGACAAAGTGGATCTGCAAGATATTACAGAATCGACCGTTGCTTTTAGTTTGCTAGGGGATGGGCTGACGGAAGAGCTAGGGATGGGAGCGATCGCCCATCAACCCTACGCTACTCATCAGGTTATGGCGATCGGTGGGGTGGAAGTCCGAGTGGCGATCGGCAGCGGTTTAGTGACTCCCGGCTACACCCTGATTGCCGCTGCCAGTGATGCTGCCCAACTTTGGCAAGCCCTCACCGCAGCAGGCGCAGAACCCTTCGGTACCGAGGCCTGGGAGCAAATCCGCATTCAGCAAGGTCGCCCCGCCTCCGGGCAAGAACTCACTGACGCTGTAAACCCCTTAGAGGCTGGCTTGTGGCAAACTATTTCCCTCAGCAAAGGCTGCTACATCGGACAAGAAACGATCGCCCGACTCCATTCTTACCAGGGCGTTAAACAACAGCTTTGGGGCATCAAAATGAATGCCGCCGCCGAACCCGATACCCCTGTCACTGATGGCGAAGAAAAAATTGGCAAACTCACTAGCTGTACCCAAACTCCCGAAGGACACTTCGGACTGGCATACATCCGCACCAAAGCTGTCACACCGGGTCTTAAAGTGACCATTGGCGCAGCAGAAGGCGAACTCGTAGCCGTGCCGTTTGTCACCCATGAGTACCCCTAATTCCAATGTCTGGCGCTTTATTCCTTGCCTCAATGCACCAGGGAATATTCAAATGGCAGTAGATTTGTGGCTATTCAACCAGCATTGTTTGGGCTTGCATCCTCCCACGCTGAGGTTCTACACCTGGTCACCTGCTGCTATTTCCCTGGGCTACCACCAGTCAAAATTTCCTGATTCCTGGCGGCGATTGATCTGGAATAATCAGACTATCGATCTCGTCCGTCGTCCTAGTGGCGGTCGCGCAGTCCTGCATCAGGGCGACCTGACTTATGCGGTGATTGCATCGGGGTTTGCGGCAAGTCGAGCGGAGGCTTACCGAGAGATTTGTGAGTTTTTAATTGAAGGATGGCGATCGCTCTCCATTTCGCTCCAATACGGGCAAACCAGGCGCGACTACATCCACAACCCTAACTGCTTCGGCATTGCTACAGCCGCCGATCTAATCACCTCCAACGGTAACAAGCTGATTGGTAGCGCCCAACTCCGCCGAGGTTCAGCAATCTTGCAACACGGCTCCATGCGCCTTCACCCTGATCCCGCACTTTTCCAACAAGTCTTTGAGCAACCTATTGAATCCGTCTTTGCTCTAAAAATTCAGCCTCAAACTATTATTGATGCGCTGACCATTTCAGCCCGTCAGTGTTTTAGCATTCAGCTCATCAATCAACCTTTATCCAATGAAGAATGGCGCGAAGTCAACGCCTTAGCGCTCACCCCGTGCCATCCTAATTGAACCTAAAAATACACCCCAATCAAGCTTTGAACAATCTAGATGAACAAGAAATCAGCCGCATTAATTAGAGCCTTATTAACACCCTTCAAAGTTGCGATTTCCTGATTACCCACACTAATGATAGTGCTATCGTTCTTTTGAGAAATATCCAGGTCGCTAAAGTCTACGTTGCCTAAAACTGTGATGCGATCGAAGCTATTTTTGAAGTCCTTAATAAGGTCGTTACCACCATTCAATTCAACGACAAAGCGATCGCTTCCTTTACCACCAATCAACTCGTCAATGCCTTTACCACCGATGAGCGTATCGTTTCCTTTACCACCATCTAAAACATCATCGCCAAACAGACCTGCGAGGACATCACTACCTACTAAACCTTTAAGTAAATCGCCGCCACCGCCGCCGTTCAGCAGGTCGTCACCTACCTGACCTAGCAACTTATCAACACCATCTCCACCGCGCATAAAATCGTTGCTTGCCAAGCCTTTCAGCACCGTTCCGGCAATGCCACCAACGCCACCAAACAGTAGATTGTTCACAACAAAGTTTTGCAAAATACCCGAGCTAGTCAGGGCATTCAGCACAGAACCAATGCCTCCTAGCAAGTCAACATTGCCAGAATTGTCCACTGCATCAAATGCATCAATGACTTGAATAAAATCATCAGCCTTCACCCCTGTAAACATTGGGAATGCTGTATCACTCAAACCTTTGAACAAAGTGCCTAACGTAATACCTTGCAATAAATCAACATTGCCTAAATCACTGAACAACTTATCAACCTTGAAGTCTTTTCCAGTGATGTTGCTAAAAAAGCTACTAACACCATTAAAGAAATCACCAAAATCAATTTTGTCGAGCTTGATGTTGCTAAAGTCAACTTTGCTGAGTCCGTTGAAGAAGTCGCCTAAATCTGAGTTACCTACAACTTTGTTGCTATTGGAACTCAGACCAAAAATGTCGCCCAAGTCCAACTGCCCAAAGGCTTTTTTGTTGTTCAGGTCTGTGATCAAATCTTTAATATCAAGAGCCAAGCTAGAGCTGGATGCCATAATTTAATTCCTCAACTTCTTCCAAGTAACCGAGTTTTCTTTTGCAACGGGGTGCTGTTATTCCAAGTAAGACAGAAGGATGAGGAAATACGTTCCCAGAAGTGCCCAGTTTTATGACTGACCTGCTTCTTCCGGAAAATAAACAGGACTTACCGCGCCTTTAACCCGAATGAGTGGGCTTACAGGAGCATCCACTTTGGCAAGTGACCCCAGGTGACCTGAGATGATGGCGATCGCCAAAGTACTTTAGAAGAGCGATTTTCAGCTCATAGATTTTTAGCCCATAAGCAGACGGGTGCTGAATGTTAAGCCTTAACCTTGTAAGCCTTAATCTTGGGCAAAGTATCGAATCCCGACATAGAATGATGCGTGACCAAGACCTCATGCCTCAAACTACATCTCTCAAACTGCTTGACTTAAATTAGTTTAAAACCTAGGCAAGTTAGATTGCTTAAGGCAAGTTAAATTGTATTTACTGGCTTAACCCTCCGGCATCTTGGCATGACTCCCCAACCTCCTACTCCCCCATCTAACCAGCCGCCTAACCTACCCCCTAGAACCTTTCTGGGGGCAATTACTCAGGCTGTCCGAACGGTTCAGGCTAAAGTGAACTTTTCGCAGCTCGTCCTTAAGCCCACTGCCAAAGTGCCAGAGCTGTGGGTGCAAGATGCCGAGGCTGAAAAAGCCGAAATTTATCCGCTGTTAGGCGAACACTATCTGCTGGGACGAAGTTCTAAGTCTTGCGATATTGTGGTGCGTAATCCAGTGGTTAGCCAGGTTCATATTTCCCTGACGCGTGACAAGCGCCAAGGTGACTCATCTTTTGTTCTTAAAGATGAAAAATCTACGAATGGCGTTTATCGGGGCAAACGACGATTAGCAAAACTAGCGCTGCGTCATGGAGACGTTCTGACCCTGGGACCACCCGAACTTGCTGCTGCCGTTCGTATTCAGTTTAACAACCCGCCCCCCTGGTACATTAAAACCCTGAGATATGGGCTGTATGGCTTCACTGGGTTAACGGCAATGACTGCTCTTTACATTGGCTACGAATGGCAGAAATTCTCCGTTCGTCCCCTACCCGTCTCTGTTCAAGGTCCCGTTGTGGTTTATTCAGGCGATGGCGTTACGCCTCTGCGCCCCATTGAAAACCGCACCCACGGCGAGAAAAAACAAGTTGCCGAGTATTCTTCTTACCTACCTAAAGCGGTGATTGCGTCTGAAGATGTTCGCTACAACTGGCACTTTGGCGTTGACCCGTTAGGCATTCTGCGGGCTTTGGTTACCAACCTGCGCGAAGGTGAAATTCGGGAAGGCGGCAGCACCATTACTCAACAGTTGGCGCGCAGCATTTTTAGAGACTATGTAGGAACCGATGATTCTTCGGGACGGAAACTGCGGGAGGCGATCGCCGCTCTCAAGCTAGAAACGGTCTACAGCAAAGATTTCTTGATGCTGACGTACCTTAATCGCGTTTATTTAGGCAACAACCTTTACGGTTTTGAAGATGCGTCGCAATTTTACTTTGGCAAGTCTGCCAAAGAACTGACGCTTTCAGAAGCAGCAACGCTAGTCGGAATTCTACCCGCCCCGAATCGCTTTAACCCGGTGCAGGACTATGGTGCAGCGGTACAATACCGCGATCGCGTCATCAATAACATGGCGCAACAAGGCTCCATAAGTTTAGAAGAAGCACAGCGGGCAAGGCGATCGCGCATCGACATTAATCCCGCCGCTGTTCAAGAACTCCAAAGCACGATCGCCCCTTACTTCTACAGCAATATCTTCACCGAACTCGAAACCCTCCTCGGTAGCCAACTGGCACAAGAAGGTAACTTCATCGTTGAAAGTAGCCTTGACGCTAAAACTCAAGCCCAAGCAGAAACCTCCCTCCGCAATGGCGTTAACACGTTCGGCGGTTCAGGCGGATTTTCTCAAGGTGCAGTCGTCACCATCAACGCCAGCACGGGCGCAGTGTTAGCCATGGTCGGCGGCGTTGATTACAAAGAAAGCCAGTTCAACCGCGCCACCCAAGCCTTCAGGCAACCTGGATCAACCTTCAAAGTCTTCGCCTATACCACCGCTCTTGAACAAGGCATTTCTCCTAGCACCCAATACTCCTGCGCTCCTCTAGACTGGGGCGGCATAACTTTCTCTGGCTGTCGTTCTAGCAGCGGTAGCCTGGATATGTACAGCGGCATTGCTGCCTCCGAAAACCCGATCGCCCTCCGCATTGCCAAAGACGTTGGACTCGGCAACGTTGAGCAAACTGCTCGGCGCATGGGCATCACCGCCAAACTTAATCCCGTCCCTGGAATGATTTTAGGGCAAAGCGAAGTCACCCCTTTAGAACTCACTAGCGCCTTCGGAGTCCTCGCCAACCAGGGCGTTCGTAACCCTGCTCACACTATTAACCGCATCCTTGACGGTAGCGACTGCACTAATACTGGCGATCGCAATACTTGCCGCATGATTTATGACTACACCAAAGACGCGAAAGCCAACGTTGCCATCCTTAATCCCCAAGTAGCAGGCACTATGACCTCCCTACTCCAAGGCGTTGTGGAATCGGGCACCGGACGCGCCGCCGCATTAGGACTGGGCGAAGCTGGCAAAACAGGAACTACCAATGACAATGTGGACTTGTGGTTTGTCGGCTACATTCCCAGTCAAACCTTAGTCACCGGGATTTGGTTGGGAAACGATGACAATACGCCCACCACTGGGGGCAGTGGAGATGCTGCGCGTATATGGGGAGACTACATGGGAAAGATCGTTCGTTAGCAAGGCTTTCATCGGTTTTGATTGTTTTTAATTGGCAGTATTAAAAAAGAAAAGAACGTTCCAAAAAGTTAAAAATATGTTAGCCATTTGCTGCGTTTTCTAGGCAAATCGGCTATGATTGCTTACAAATCAGCAGTGGTGGATATCTGAGGATTTATCCGTTCTTCTAGGTTCGCACTAAGCTGTGTCCTGTATCTCAAATGGTTGGAGAGGATCGTGACAATTTACGTTGGCAACCTGTCTTTTCAGGCTACCGAAGATGACTTGAAGGAAGTTTTTGCAGAGTATGGTGAAGTCAGTCGGGTGAGCCTGCCGACCGACAGAGAGACAGGCAGAAAGCGCGGTTTCGCCTTTGTAGAAATGTCGAGCGAAGCCCAAGAAGATGCCGCGATCGCTGAGCTAGACGGAGCAGAATGGCTCGGTCGAGAAATCAGAGTCAATAAGGCGAAGCCCCGCGAAGAAAGCGGCAGTAGCCGCAGAAGTGGCAGCTTCTCTAGGGAATAAGCATTATCTCCTTCACAAAGCTTTTAGAGATCTTCTGATGAGGTAGCGCCAGTTGCAGTTCAAGAGCTTTTCAAGTTCCTTGGGCTGCTTTTGGGATTTCCAGCTTACGATCAGAAGCATCTTATTCTTTGGGAAAGCTGGAGCTACTGATGACTCGATCGCGCCTTCTGACCATCATTGTCAGCAGCATCCTTACCCTAGGTTTAGTGGTATGGCTGACTGATTCACTGTCGCGGATTTATGTCAGCGTTGCTACTGCGTCTCCACTACTGGCAAACGCCCTGGCTGTGTTGCTGCTGCTGCTAGTTCTGGCTTTGTTAGGCGCGATCGCCTACTATTTCTCCCTATTCCTGCGCCCTAAGCAACGGCGGTCTATTCCCAAAGCTCCTGTAGAAAAGACCGAAGCGGCAACGGCAAATCTGCAAGCCGTTCGTCAGCAAGTTGACCAAATTCAAGACGAGATCACCCGACAAGCTTTGTTGGAACGCACCCGCGAGATTGAGGAAAATCTATCTCGGCGAGAATTGCGAGTTGTTGTATTTGGCACAGGCTCGGCAGGCAAAACATCGATCGTCAATGCCATTATGGGTCGGATTGTGGGACAGGTGGGCGCACCCATGGGCACCACCACGATTGGGACAACTTATCAATTCCAGTTGAGGGGCTTAGACCGAGAAGTTCAAATTACTGATACTCCAGGGATCTTAGAAGCAGGCATTGCTGGGACAGAACGCGATCGCATGGCTCGTCAACTTGCCGCCGAAGCTGACTTACTCCTATTCGTCCTCGACAACGATCTCCGCCAATCTGAATATGATCCCCTCCGTACCCTGGTACAAATTGGCAAGCGATCGCTCATCCTCTTCAATAAAACCGATCTGTATCCCACAGATGAACAAGCCGCCATTCTAGAGCGCCTTCAGCAACGGGTCAGAAGCTTTACTCAGCCTGCCGATGTGGTGGCGATCGCCGCTAACCCTCAGTCTGTGCGGCTCGACAACGGCGAAACCTTCCAGCCCAAACCCAACATTGTGCCGCTACTCCGCCGCATGGCAGCCGTCCTTCGAGCCGAAGGCGAAGACCTGGTTGCAGACAACATTCTGCTTCAATCTCAGCGCTTGGGCGAAGAAACCCGCCAGCTTATTGATGCACAAAGGCTAAGGCAGGCAGAAAAAATTGTCGATCGCTATCAATGGATCGGCGCTGGAGTTGTGTCTGCCACGCCGCCCGTCATTGATCTACTAGCAACCGCCGCCGTCAACGCTCAAATGGTCGTAGAGCTAGGACAAGTCTATGGCTGTGACATTAATTTAGAGCGTGGCAAAGAACTAGCTATTTCTCTAGCAAAAACTTTAGTCAGTTTGGGCGTTGTCCGAGGGGCGATCGAAATCTTCTCTATCGCGCTCCAAACTAACATTGGTACCTTTCTCGTAGGTAGAGCGATTCAAGGTGCAACTGCTGCCTACCTCATCCGCATTGCCGGGAAAAGCTTCATCGAATACTTTCGGCGCGACCAAAACTGGGGCGATGGCGGCATGAGCCAAGTCGTGCAAGAGCAGTTCCGGCTCAATCAACGAGATGAGTTTGTCAAAGGATTTGTTAAAGAGGCGATCGCCCGCGTTGGGCTTGCCCAGTAGGTTGTGTCATACCTCTGGAAAACGAATAAAAGTAGCAACACAACATCTTCATCGACCCTTCACCAACTCTGTCAGGAAGTACCCTAACGGGGACTGTATTCTGTTGTGTGACCCTGCAACACTAAACCCTAGATCCTCCCTATTAGACCCACAAGTCAGCCCAGCAAAATGGGTATTAAATCTAGGTTCCTCGTTCAAATCAATAAATGAACATAAAAAAAGTATGGGACAAGGAAACTCTGGGCATCCTTTTATAGTCCTAGCTCATTAGCCCCTACTACTGGGAACAATATTTATCAATTCAGTAGAAACGCCCCTATCATCTGGAGCAGTTGAGACGAACGCTATGATCGCACAAAACAGTTACGCTGATGCAGAATACGAAGAGTCACCCAGTGTCGTCCACTTTAAACCACGCGACGACGATGAACTCGAACCCGATGTTGACCAACTCGATCAAGATGTGGTCAGCCTCGAACTCGAATATTCTGATTCTGTAGATCTAAATAAGAACGCAGGTCGCCGTACCACTGATCTCGTGCGTCTTTATCTTCAAGAAATTGGTCGCGTTCACCTCCTGGGCAGAGACGAAGAAGTTTCTGAAGCACAAAATGTTCAGCGCTACATGAACCTGGTCGAGCGCCGCAACGTTGCTGCTGAAGGTGATCCTCAAATCAAACAATATGTTCAGCTCATCGAGGCTCACGATCGCCTCGCTTCCACATTAGGTCACCGCCCATCTTTAGAGCGCTGGGCATCTGAAGGCGGCGTTTCTGTCACCGAGCTGAAACCCCTTTTGGCAGCAGGCAAACGCCGCTGGGCAGAAATCGTTGAGGTGGCGATCGAAGAGCTAGATCGCATTAAAGCAGAAGGCACTCGCGCCAAAGATCACATGATCAAAGCCAACCTGCGTCTGGTCGTTTCTGTGGCAAAGAAATATCAAAACCGGGGGCTAGAACTCCTTGATTTGATTCAAGAAGGAACTCTAGGCTTAGAGCGGGCAGTCGAAAAGTTTGATCCCACTAAAGGCTATCGGTTCAGCACCTACGCTTACTGGTGGATTCGTCAAGGCATTACACGGGCGATCGCCACGCAAAGCCGGACTATCCGTCTCCCGGTTCACATCACCGAAAAGCTGAACAAAATCAAAAAGGCACAGCGCAAAATTTCTCAGGAAAAAGGCAGAGTGCCCACCCTGGAAGATATTGCAGTTGAGCTAGATATGACCGCTGCCCAAGTGCGCGAAGTGCTGCTACGCGTTCCTCGTGCGGTTTCACTGGAAACCAAAGTTGGCAAAGATCGCGATACTGAGCTAGGCGACCTATTGGAAACCGATGGCATATCCCCTGAAGATATGTTGATGCGGGAAGCACTCCACCGAGATTTACAGCAGCTTTTAACTGACCTGACCAGCCGTGAGCAAGACGTTATTAAAATGCGATTTGGTTTGGGCGATGGTCAGCCCTACTCCTTGGCAGAAATTGGGCGCGCCCTTGATCTGTCGCGGGAGCGGGTTCGGCAAATTGAGGCGAAGGCATTGCAAAAGCTGCGTCAGCCCAAGCGTCGGAACCGGGTCAGAGATTATCTGGAAGCCCTGACTTAAGGCAAATTGCATCATTCCTACTGAATCATTCCTACTGAATCATTCCTAATGTGGCGGGGCTTCTAGTAAGCCCCGCTTTTTTGTGCATTTTTAGCGTGCTGGCAATCTAGGAGATGTCTCTTAATTAAATTACTTCAGTGGCGCAGGCATCTTGCCTGCATACTGCTTTCAATTCAGGCAAGAAGCCTGCGCCACATCTGATTCAGAAATCTCCTAGATATCGTTACTCATTTGGAAGTACTCTGAAAATTGGAATTTTTTGCTGGTTTCAATTGGTTTAAGCATC
>JBBRCV010000149.1:0-13956 GCA_038204505.1 Elainellales cyanobacterium | reverse complement strand
GACTTTTTCGGCATAGCGCGACAGATACATTGCCGCTTGACCCGCTGAGTTACCGCCACCCACAATAAAGACATGTTCCCCGCCACATCAAGGGGCTTCACTAGCACCCGCGCCGTAAAACAATCCGACTTTGAGAAACTGGTCTTCATTGGGTAGATTGAGCCGTCGGTACTCAATTCCCGTGGCGCAGATGTTAGCGCGGGCAACCATTTTGCTGCCATCCGCCATGTCTGTGTAAATGCGATTGTCTCGAAATTCTGATTTCATGCCCTCGCGCAACAGCAGCAGTTCGATGCCAAATTTGACTGCCTGTTGCCGTGCTCGCTCAGCCAAGTCAGCCCTACTAATTCCGTCTGGAAAGCCCATGTAGTTCTCAATCAGAGAACTGGTGCCCGCTTGTCCACCGACCGCATGACGCTCAATTAGAACCGTCCGCAAGCCCTCAGATGCCGCATAAACAGCGGCACTTAAGCCAGCAGGTCCCGCTCCATAAATGGATAGGTCATACTCCTTGAATTTTGGCTGCGCCACCCATCCTAAGTGTTGAGCGATCTCTCGAATTGTGGGAGCAAACAACTGAATGCCATCCGGTAACTCCACCACTGGCAATCTAATATCATTCAGAGAGGGAAGCTTAAGTTCCCGATCGCAGTCTGCATCGCCCGTCAATTCAATCCAGTCAAACTCGACAACGGTACGGTTGAGAAAATCACGAATTTCGTAGGCTGCTGCTGAATTAGGTTGACCGTAGAGGCGTACCTTTTTTTGCTGTCTGCCTGCATCTGGGTTTAGTTCGGTCATGTTTAGTTCCTCATAAGAATTGAACTCTTTAAGTTAATTGCTACATTCACAGCTAATTCCGTGGGTGCGGATATCAATCGTTCACAAATTATCCAAAGCGTTGACGTAACTCATTCCTGAAATGTGACTACTATCATTATTAAAGTCAGGATATTGCTTGACTTGATCATCAACAGAAAAGTCAACTTCAAATCTGAAGAGCGATCGCCCAGACTCGTCATCCGAGTAAAAATTAGTGGGTATCAGACTTCTGCATCGATTGCGCTTCCAACTTCTCAAGCAATTGTCTATCGATGATTCCAGGCAGCAAATAAAATAAGGGAATGAGAACGTAAAGCACAATACTCAAGTTAAGACTGATCAATGCCGAGCCTGCAGCAAACAGGTACAAAATTGGATAGCTCAAACTCCAAATGGTCGCTTTCCGAATGGCTTTTTGGTGAAACAATTCCTCACTGAGGATGTAACGATGGACGACATAAAACCAGAGCGCGTTGTAGACAAATCCAGTCAGTGCCAACGACAGTCCATAGAAAGCCACCACAGGTAACGATGAGCCAAACTCTCCGATCAGGGCTGTGGGATAGGGAATGAATGCCACACACATTAACAGCAGCAAGTTGATTACCAAAACCGTGCGATCGACTCGCTTGAGGAAATGGAACAGGGCATGGTGGTTAATCCAAATCACCCCAATGACAATGAAGCTGGTCATGTAGCTTAAAACATGGGGAAAGGTTTGGAGAAGCTTCGTGACGGCTTCTGCTGATGTTGCATTCGCTAAGTCAGGAGCCTTAATTTCAATCACAAGCAACGTGACCGCGATCGCGAAGACTCCATCGCTAAATGCCTCAAACCGATTGAGGCTCATTAGAGAAACTGGTCTTATATCTTCTTGCGACACTTTAGCCTCCTGAAGTAATAAACGATTGCCCTCATTCAAACCCTTGAATCATTTCTCAAGAACCGTCAGCTTTTCACCGAATCGACTGGTTCCATGACTAAATTGAGAACGATCGCCCAGTTGTTGACCTGACGCGATGAGTTGGTTGCCGTAAGCAAGCTGAAGCGGTTCCCAGCTTTTCAGCGCTCTGATGACGTTGTGGTTGTGCTTGACGAGAGCCTTGGCTAAGGCGATCGCATTGGCTGCTGCTTTGGCGGTACTCGCTGCTGTGTGCGGACGCGGAATAAAAGCAGCATCGCCCATGAGTGCCACCTGTCCAAACGTCATTTGCGGCACTCCTAGATCTAAAATTGCCTGGACAAATGGCTCTGGGGTTGCTGCAACCAGCTTTTGGAAGGGGGGAGATAGAACAGTATCAGCATACGATCGCATCTCTTGTTCAATAGCAGGAGATAACAGCGCCGGTGGAACGGAGTAGTCTCGCTGTCTGCCATTTTTGTCAGTCAGAATGCGGGGTAGTTCTGTTACCTCATCATAATTAACATACCAAACCCAGTTAAAGCGGCGTTTTCCAGGCTCTAGAGATTCACCTTCACCAGGGATCACATATTGAAGAATGTGAGAATTCGGAAATTGGTAGAACACAAATCGCTCTGTAAAAAGAGCGGCAGATTCTGCATCTAGATCAGCTTCGTTGACCAGTCCTCGATAGGCGACATACCCAGCATAGTGATAGTGGGCATTGGGTAGAAACTGATGTCGCACCGTCGAGTTCGGTCCATCCGCGCCAATGAGTAAATCTGCCGTGGCGAAAGTTCCATCGGTGAAGGTCGCTGTTACCTGCTCACTTTCCTGTTGAATAACGCTTAATTGTTTAGCCGTATGGTAATTCTCAGCGGGAAAATGTCGTCGTATAGAGCCATACAACAAATTCCAAGAAGTAAGCATTTGACGCATCGGCATGGGTTGAGCAATGCTGCCATCCGGGTTCAAGTAATAGCGTTCATGCGCCACGACACCAAGGGCTTGAGTTTCAATCCCTGCTCGTTGAAACGCTTCCACCACATTAGGCTGAAGCACAACCCCACCGCCTCGACTGTCGAGATCATGAGCCGAGCGTTCGTAGATATCAACCTGCCACCCGATCGAGCGGAGCAGTATCCCAGCAAACAATCCGCCGAGTGAGCCGCCGATGACGATGGCACGGTTGTCTGTATCTTTGAGGGTGTTCATGGCATTCTCCTTGAAAGAGTCCTCTTAAACGGGTTGTCGCTCATTGACTGCGGTTTGCAAAGCGCTCAAAAAGACATCAACACTTTGAGCACCGACAATCATCTCCTTGCCAATTTTGATATTCGGTACACCGCGAATATTGCGGCTTGTTGCCTGCTGCTCTAGTGCTTTGACTTCCTCCACCCCTTGAGTTGAAGTTAAAAAGGCTGTCACAGCATCAGCCTCTAGCCCAACTTCAGCCGCGAGTTGGGCTAGAACTTCAATTTGGGTAATATCCTGTCCTTCACCAAAGTAAGCCTTGAGAATCCGCTGACCCATCTCGGTGGCTTTACCTGCTTGAGCCGCTAACCAGGTCAGACGATGGGCTTTGAGAGTATTGGGTGTCACCTGCATCAAGTCATAGCGAAACTCAATCCCATCATTTGCAGTTGCCTGGATAGTCTGAGCGTCTAAAGATTGGGAGTATTCCCAACTGCCAAATTTATTGGAACGATAGGTTTGGCGATCGATGCCTGAAACAGGCATCGTTGGATTTAGCTCGAATGGATGCCAGATGCGCTTAATCTCAACGGAAGGCTTGAGTTGTGCTATCGCTTGATTGAGTCGGGCATCGGCAACCCAACACCACGGGCAGATAAAGTCTGAAGTGATTTCAATGGTTAACGTCATAAGTGTTTCCTCAGTTGGGGTTGCCACTAAATTGCTGATCCTCTCACCATACATTCATTCAGAATGAATGATAATATAGCCTTTATGCTAAACACCTTTGCGTTTTTTGCAAAGATAAGAGCCAATTACCAGGATGGATCAATTTGCAGCAATGCGGGCTTTTGTTAAAGTCGTTGAAGCGGAAAGCTTTTCCGAAGCGGCACGGCAGTTGAAAGTAGCGGTTTCTTCAGTGAATCGTCAAGTTAATTCGCTGGAACGGTTGCTGAATACTCAGTTGCTAAATCGATCGACGCGCAGCATTACGCTCACACCCCAAGGTCGCAAGTATTACGACAAAGCAGTGCAGATTCTACAGGATGTTGAAGAAGCTAATCTCTCTGTCACAGAAGGCGAGATTCCACGGGGCTTGTTGAAGGTGAGTCTGCCTGTTGCCTTTGGGCGGCTCCACGTTGCGCCCATCATTCACGATTTTCTGGTGAGTTGTCCCGAAGTGCGACTCGACTTGCGCTTAAGCGACAGTTTATCCAATCCCGTCGAAGAAGAGTTGGACATTGTGATTCGCATTGGTAATCTCGATCGCTCTGGTGCCACTTGGATTGTGCGAAAGCTTGCCTCGCATACCCGTCTCGTGTGTGGCAGTCCAGATTATTTCGATCGCCACGGCAAGCCCAGCCATCCGCATGAGTTAACGGAGCACAATTGTTTGTTATTCACCTATATGTCTGGGTCGAATATTTGGCAATTCCAGAACGGTGCTGAGGTATGTCAGGTGAGCATCACGGGTTCATTGGCAAGCAACCATTCAGAGGTATTGCGGCAGGTTTGCTTAGATGGGACAGGACTGGTGCTAATGCCCACCTGGTTAATTGGCGAGGATATTCGAGCGGGTAGGCTACAGGCAGTACTGACAGATTTTCAAGTACAGCCACAATCTGAGATTGACCTGGGCATCTACGCGCTCTATTTATCGAATCGTCGGCATTCGCTACGGGTCAAGGCGTTTATTGATTTCTTGGTAAAACGATTTGGCAGTCCGCCTTACTGGGAAGATGTGGCAATTTAGGTTGTCTTTTGTTGCGTTGCGGAGGCTGACTTGTGAATCGCCTTGATCCACATTAGTGCTGGTGAGCGATCGCATTCATAAAGACTGTTAGCGAATGTGATATGAACAGATTTACACAAGATATGCAAACGTTGAAGCACTTAATCTTTGCTTGCTCATTACTCTTTAGAGTACGGCTTTAGGAAAAGTTGTAATACATTGACCGCCTGATAATATTGCCTTGAGTCATCGGCAGACCGCCCCGCATTTTTCGATTTCTTGCGCGACAGCAACTGCGCGGGCAATTCCATTCTCAGCTCGGATTTTCATCCCCAGATGAGCTGCCCGTTGCCGCATCGCTTGATCGGTCACAGCCGTTTGAATTGCTTGAGCAAGTCGTTCAACCGTAAGTTGCAGACAAGGAATTGGTTCTGGACCAACGCCTAATTTTGCGATGAGCTGCCCCCAAAATAACTGATCGCCAAAGAACGGAATCACGATCGCCGGAACACCTGCCCTGAGACCTGCGGCTGTCGTCCCTACACCACTACGATGGATGACAGCCGCAACTCGCGGAAAGAGCCAGGAATGGGGAATTAAGTCCATCATGAAGACGGTCTCCGGTAAAGCTTCCTGGCGTTGCTGAAAGGATAATGATTTAAGCGGGGAGAGGAACTGTCCGATACTTCAAATAGTGCCTAGTCAGGCAGCAGGCTGGAAAGTGGCATCGACGGCAGAATAAATTTGGCAAGATGTGGGAACAAACGAGAGTGACGACCCGATCAGTCATGATCTACTTCAATTGGATCTGGCAGCATAGCCAATTTAAAACAACGGTGGCTCGACGAGCAAAACTAACAGAGCGACCCTGGTCTTGGCAAGACATCGTCACTTATCCCACAATTCTTTGAAGCACTACCGAAAACTCAGTACACACAAATCTAAACCACCTGTCTGCTCTTACATAACGAATGAGGATTAAAGCATCTTAGATCCTAAAAAAGGGAATTCGCTCGCCATTTCCCACTCTCCACCTTTATAGTACCAAAGCAAAAGCCCTTCTCCTTTACCTGAAAAACATTGCCATTCAAGGTTCAGCCGATCGTACAACTCACGCGCTACCTCTGGAGTGACTTTGTTCTGCAAGGTAATGTGAGGTCGGTAGCGCTGTTGATCTTGCCGGGTCAGCCAAGGCATCCACCCAACTACAAGCTGCTGTTGCAGATGAACTAGGACTGGAGAACTCACTTCCGCCGCCACCCCTCGCCCTAGAAAACGTAGCCCTGGAAAGGTGAGAGACAAAACAGGTGTATCTGAGCAGAGATCCTGGAGAAGTCGTTGAATCTGCTGTTCCTGTTCACCTGGTAATGCATGGAAAAGAGTTACGTGAGCAGATAGAAAGTTCTTTGCAGGCGGAAAATACTGCTGACGGAGGCGATCGAAGAACTCAAATGTCGGTTGATCCAGTTTAAGCGTCAAGATTAGAGGCAAGGATTGAGGCACAGTCAGAGGATGTCTGAGAAGTATAAAAGCTCTTCTCTTGTTACCCTGTGATTAGAAAACTAAGACACAGGAGACGAGAGGAGTGACTTTATCCTATCGCAGCTATAGATGAGCAAATGATATGGCGCAACTAGCAAATCAGTGGTGCAGTCTCTTGGAGGCTAAAACCCTTTTTCTTAAAAGCTTTCAGGATTTCTACTCTCTTAAGCCTTCTAAGGCTTATTTGCAAATTAGTGGCGCAATTTTATTCTTCTCAAAGCCAAAAATCAAGCTTAACGAAATTCTTCCCTGTAAAATACTAGCAAGTTGATGGCGCAAATTTATGACCGCTGAAAGTTATGCTACATAACGCTTTTCAAGCTTCGTGAATTGAAGATTTGGTATAAATCGTGTGCGATCGCTTTTTTACAGAACTATGAACACCAAAATATGAGCAAATCAATGGCGCATATATTTCGATCGCTGGAGGCTTGAACAAACAAGATTTTTAGAGCCTGCTACTGTAATTTCTCAGGCAGATACTGGCGTTAGGCTTTCCTACGCCCTCAAGCCCCAACGTGATACCCTAACTGACTACGCTGTCAGACAATCACTCATCTGCTGGAGGATGCCAGCCAAACTCAATCCAAATCGATCGCGCCTCGACCTGATTGTCATTGTTGAGCCGCAATGCAATGACTGTGGCTCGTCCTGTTGGTGTAATTCCAATCACGTGTGTTCCACCATTCACCCAGGCGAAATGTTCAGCCCAGACTTGCCTTCGAGGATGGAACAGTGGCGCAAGCTGTCCAGTTTCAGGATCAATCGCATCAGTCTTTGCTCCCTTAAACTCGTTGCAGCGGTAGCAGGAGGCAGCCAGGTTTTCGCGATCGTCACTTCCGCCCAGTGAGCGCGGCAAAATGTGTTCCATTACTAACGGTGTGCCAGTCAGTCGTGAAGAAGTTTTGCAATATTCACAGCGATGGTTTGAGTTTTCAATGATTTGCCGCCGCAATGTCTCCCGAATAGTCACAGCGGTAAGGGTAATTCTCTTAGGGGAGGAATCCGTTGTCCACGCCATCGCAGCAAAGCCCAAGCGTAGGCTTTACGCAGCATCAGTTGGTCAGATGCTTGTCTCAGTGCAGCGAGAGCCTGCCGCTCCTGCGGTGTTAGCAGGCTGTCTTCATTTTTTGCCAAAAGTTCAGTTTGACGCTCGTATTGACTGGGTTCAACTTGAGCTTGAGCGATCGCCAGTAACGCCTCATTCGTCAAGCTTTGCATTCTCAGTAACTCAGGCTGGAGATCAGGCGAGGCACTATCGACAGACGGGGGTAGATTACTGAGCACACTTTGCGCCACCAGAACTTCGACGGGTTGATGAGTGGCTTCAGCAAGCCGCACCAATTGCCGGAAAACAGCTTCTGGAAGATTGATCGTGATGCGCTGCGTGTTCATTTCAATTCTGAGTCTTGGAATACTGTTTATTCTATCTTTCCTTGTACGCCCGAAGACAATGGAGCATATCGCCTGAACTAAACCTTTGGCAAACCTGAACCTGTTATCCTCCACTAACGTCATATAGCTAGAGAACGTACAACTATTTCCAAAACAACAAAATGAGTAAAAAATTGCAATCGCGCCACTAATTTGCTAATTGCGCCACATTATTTGCTCACCCACACTTGCTGCCGGGCGATTTTCCCGTTAGGTCAAGATAGAGAGTGTGGATTAATGTGTACTGAATCAAGAACCTTTGTGTAATACAATTCTGTCTCGCGTGGCGTTCAACAGATATTAGAAGAATCTAGATATTACAAAAAATGAACCCTAGAAGTTCCGATATCCGTCTCTGGCTCTAAATAGTATCGATCGCAGTGCTGGTATTAAGTTTATTTCAACTGATGATCTCCAAAAGTTCTCAGACTCATTGCGCTTTGATTCATGCCATCAGACTATGAACTTGTGCTCAGCCAGTACCCAACACCTGCGATAATATGAACTGAGAAGCTGCTTGAGCTATTGTGTCTTAATCCTCTAATGTGAACAGTTCAGACCGCAGAGCTACGACCTCTCACGGAGCGGGTTGATTAAAGCTATTCCTTTGCTATCAATCTTTCTCCTAGTGCATTAGTTAATAGACCTGTTGCTTTATAAGGCTAAAAAAACCGTGAAACCCAGTCTATCAGGCTTTTCAGACGATTTCCATTGCCGACTGCTACAACCTATACGGTGTAAGGCTTTCAGAGATTTTTTCTGTTAAAAAGCAACAGGTCTAATTTCACGGTGACGGAATTTGAGTGAAGTCTCAAGCTGATTGGAATAATTGACTTAAAGAATCCTCTTGACGAGTTGAGTCCATTTTAATCTCTAAGTTAAACCTGATTAAGGACTGCACTTCAGTTGACGGTACTGCTAGGGTCAACTCTACTGACAAAATTTGTATAATTTTACGTCTAGCGGTACTTCTCTAGCCATAAAGCGACTGCCTGCTGCAAAGCTGTTTTAGGCTCGATACCCTTTGACTCACAAAGATCGATCAGCACTTCGATCTGATCTTGAATCCCTAACCAGAATTCGATCGCTTCCTCGACTCCTTGCTGCTGATTCATTTCTCGCCTAGCACAAGCTACATCAAGCTCTATCTTTTTCGACCTGGGTAATCTACCGCGAATTTCCCTCTTTTCTTCATTAGCCATAGCGATTGCAGCCTTTAAGTAGGCTCAATTTTCGCATGGCATTTTAAGCTTATGTCATTTTGCGACAGGTGACATTTTGCGGCAAATGACACATAATATCTTGATGAGCATAATAAATTAAAATACGTTCTGAGCAATTTATGTCTAGCTATCAGCCTTCTCATTCCACTGTCTTTGCAAAAGATGAAGTAGTGCTTACACTAGCTAAATTCAACTTGGGCGATCGCGTCTACTGGTTCCGTGTGCCCACTCAAGACTTCGGCACTGTGGTAGAGCACTTTTATGGCACAGAAGGCAGTGTACAGGCGCTGGGTTGGCACTACACCATTCAACTTGATCCCGATAGCCCCTCCTTTACTCACTGCAAAACTGACTGTGGCTTCGAGGCGGATCTGGCGTTGATGCATCAGCAACTAGGAGATCCAGATGCGGCTGACTAATACTCAGGCTCAACTGTTAGAGCAGCTTTCAGCACTGCCACTACTCTCCCCTCATGACTTCATTGCCCGCTGGACATTGAGCTACTCCCAAATCAGCCAGATCTGCTATTGTTCGACCTCAACGGTTGAACACTGGTTTAGCGAAGGGTCAGGACGACGATCGCCCTCTGCAAGTTACCAGAAGTTCCTGGCAAGCGCCGACTTCCTACTAGCCAATAGTGAGGCGATCGATTATCTGTGGCAATTCCGTCACTAGCGGATGACGAACTGTAACAGCTAAAGTTGTCGATTTGACAATTGAGTTGGCGCTCCAACAGGGATAAATGCCAAGACCTTGGCACGATCGTGAACCCAGGCTTTAATGACAAGAGCCTTCTCTCCTTTGAACAATATGAATGATGCTGACCATCAATTTTCCTCTCCAAGACCCTGCCCAGTGCAACCAGAGGCACGAACGCTGACAACGGCGATCGGCTTAACCGCAGACTTGCCTGAGTATTTCATGCTGCCTAAGTTTCAGGTAGGCCAAACAGTGCAGTGGGCATTAGTCCCCACCCAAGGATTTGGCAAGATTATCGGGTTTGTCTATGCCACGGGCGTGAGCGTAGAGGCAGTGGGCTATCACTACCTGATTGCCCTTGATGAAACCAGTCCCTCACATGTCGACGGCGTGGCGGATTGGGCGTTTGAGGCAGACTTGCAATTGCTCACTCTGGAGCGACTGGCATAATGTATCCCGACGATGATCAATGGACACTGTTTGAGCGCTATAAAAACTGTCCGCCGCCGATGTCGCCGCAAGCATTCCTGCAACGATGGGAACTAGATTATCCTGACCTTGCGCGCCTAGTGGGTGTGACGAGACATACGGTGGCGCACTGGTTCAGCAGTGGTGTAGGAAGTCGCCCGGCACCCGCCTACCACTGTCGGAGACTCGCGACGATCGATTTTCTGTGGTGCAATGGCGATCGCCTGCCTTACAGTTTGCTGAATGAGTGGTGTGATCTCTCGGAAGTGCCCGAGCAAGCTGAGGACGAAGACATTCTAGAAAACCCGTCGGAAGATTTATTATCAGAATGATTGTTGATAGAACGATAACTTTTCCATCGATGGCACCCTAACATTTTCAGGGAACGGTTGAGATTCTACAGTGGAAATTGTCATTGGAAGCATATAGCAGTTCTCGGTTCGCTAAGGTGCAAACTGATTCCTGAAATCCTTGCTAAATAAGGGTTTATTTGAAAGCCAGTGTACTGCACTCGGTAAGGAACCGCTATAAACTTGCCGCTATATCTTTATTTATGCTTCCAATCAAGTTTGGCAAACTTATGCTTCCAGTTTTCATCTAGTTATCATCAGTCATTTGCTGTTAGCAGCATAAGTTTGCCGCCGGAACGCTATTATGCTTCTAATTCAAGTTGACAAACTTATACTTCTAGATTCTTGATTCACTACTTGCGTGTCTTCGTAGCTCATTCCATATCCTGCTCAGAAAAGAGTGCTTCCAAGTCACGATAGCCACTGATGACACGCGCAATTTCAACTCCGCCTTCAATTTCTCGGTAGAAAATGAGATAAATTTGGAACGGAAAGCTGCAGAGTGAAGGCAACAGTTCATGTCGCCTACGTCCCATTTTTGGAAACTGAGCCAGTTGCTCAAACTTTTGGCTAATCTTATCTAAAAATGTGTCTGCTGCTGCCTGATTGCCTGCAAACAAAAAATCATTAATTTCTGTCAGGTCGATGACAGCCTGGAGTGAGAGAAAATAGTTACTCATCTATGCTTGAGCTTGCCTGCGGGTCTGGTTCTTCTGCCGCAGTTCCTCAATCACTGCCCTACCCTCTAACCGTTCTCCCCGATCAAGTTGCTCAACTCCAATCGAAACTTCTTGGCGCAGTTCCTCAAACCGTCCTTTGTAGATACTGTCACGTTCTTCCAGAAGCTGAATCCCTGCCTGAATCACATCAGCAACAGAGCCATATTTCCCGCTCTCCACCTGACTGCGAATGAACCGTTCAATCTCTGGCGTTAGCAATACATCCATTGTTACGACCTTTTTCCTGAGTGATTCTATTCTAAAGGGAAGTTGGTTAGCGAGTTATCGAACCTCTGGTTGTTGGCAAACTTATGGTTCCTTTTTTAAGAATCGGCAAACTCATGCTTTCAATGCCTGAAAAACTAGCTACCGGGACTGCGGGAAACAGGAAAGTCTAGCCCTGCTTGCAGCAAAATTATGGTTCCACTTGCGGCAAAGTTATCGTTCAACTGACAGAAATCTTCGCAACTAGGATCTAAACGCCCTTTATAACGATAACTTTTCCGTAGCTACCACTTGGAATCATCACAGTTCCGTCAGTCTGATTTTTCCGATTAGGAAGAGGGGATTGAGGATTTTTCAAGATAGCTTGCTAGATCTTCTTTGCTCAGCTTTCCTTCCACAACTCGAATAACGAACTCGTATTTTTGAGCTTGACTCAGATTCAGGACAAACCTGTTTAATCGTAAAAACGTGTCCATCACTGCAAAAGCAGTGCGTTTGTTGCCATCTAAAAACGGGTGATTCAAGGCTAGATGAAACAGGTAAGCTGCGGCTTGCTCCCAAACTGTTGCATGAAGTAGCTCACCTGAGAACGTTGCTTGTGGTTGAGACAAGGCAGACTCCAACAGTCCTAAATCGCGAATGCCGGACGTGCCGCCAAACTTTTGGATCTGCCGTTGATGAATTCGCAGGACATCTTCCACATCCAGAAATTTAGGAGTTGGCAAGATGCTGATAAACCTCCTCGTTCTCTCGCTCTGATTCTAGATAAGTTTGCCAAACCTGCTCCTTTGCGATTTCTCGCTCAGAATTGTTTAGTTGACGAATGGATTCTAGCACCTGTGGCAATAGCGTTTCAGGGAGTTGGTTGAGTTCTTCAATAATCAGCTCTTTTGTATTCATAGGGTTAAGACAGTGACGAGTGCAGTGGCTTGAGCAATGACTGGTGATAATGAATCCCGCTCTAACTAAAGATGAGGAATCAAACTAGCATTCCTTCATCATCTTAGATCAGTCTCATTTCTTGAGTACTAGAAGCATAACTTTTTCAGCTTCGATTGGAAGCACAAGCATTCGGTGACAGAGAAGTTGTGTTTCTAGTGAGAGTAATTTCTACTTCGCCAATCTCTGTCATCACGACATCCATGGGCGATCGCCACTTGCAAAAACTGAGGATACCCTCTTAAATAAGTGCAGCTTAATCCTATGGCTGTCTACTACAGATGAGTGCAGGTGCAAAGGGATTTAATTGATTTCACTTGACTTGGCGATCGCAGGTTATTAGGGTTAGGGTGACGCTATTCACCTGCTGGCAAACTGATGATTCCCAATATTTGTTGAGGAGATAACGATGGCTTGTGAAGGTGCAAGACCGCCAACTGATGCTGAGATCGATCAAGTAGCGCAGGACGTGCTGGCGTTACTCAGGTCGAAGTACCATGTTTACCCTGAGCCGCCCGAACAATTCCGCGCTCGGCTCATGCCAATGGGACTTACTTCTGCCCTCATCGATGAGCAGTCACAAATTACCCAGCAGCAACGCCAGCAGGCGTATGAGGCACTCAAGCGCGGCATCTACGAAGTGCTGTGGCAAGACCGCTGTGAAAGCTTTTGATGGATTGTGAACTAGGGAAATAGGTAATCCTAATCGATCAGTCGAAGTAGGCAAATCTGGCTGCGTTGGTTTGAGTTTGCTCAACAATCGGCTCACCAACAGAGACTTTAGACAACTGCTATTGCAGCACCAAACTGATACCGAGAAGAGAGCGATCGCATCACGTTGGAGGAATGGATGAACATCGAGAATACCGCTCGACTGTATGAGCGATTTGATCATCTTTACCGAGGACGACACCTCCCTGCCACTCAAAATTCCATGTGCTACGGGTTTGACTGTGGCGATGGTTGGTTTCGGTTGATTTGGGAATTATCTGAACAGATCGAGGTGTATGGTCAACAGCATTTTGAAGCAAGCAATTTGATGGCGGTTCAAGTCAAGCAGAAGCTCGGGGAATTGCGCTTTTATACTGAACCTAAGATTTGGAATGTGGAATATTTGATTGAAGCGACTCGCCTTCGTTCACTGCAAACGTGCGAGTTAACAGGAGCGGTCGGAGAACTCTACTTACAGTCCCAGCCGTACTTTTGTTACTTCCAAACGTTATGTCCTGAGAAAGCAGCAGAACTAGGCTTCGTTCCCTCTGCCTCCACTCGACTCCACCCACAACTGCCACCACGTCCTTCTACTCGAACTCGATAGAAAATTAACTGGCTCACCGATCGCGTCTTCAGCGACAGCCCCTTGCAGAAACAGCTTCATAAATCGATGTCGTGCCAACATCGATTGGTTGCGATCGCCCGACTCAAGTGCAATGCTCATAACGTCCCCTTTGATTGATCATGCAATTGCCTATGATCCCCTGGCTTGATCCACAAGATGCAAATGACGAAGCAGAGGAGGGACTCCTCGATTTCGAGCTTCCTCTGGATGCTTGCTCTGCCCAAGAAATGATGGCAGCACTGCTACTTCAACAGCGCGATCCGCTGACGATGGGGCGCGTGCTACAGGATCTAGAAGAACACTCCCAACTGTGGCACAGTTTTTTCTCCTATCCTGCCTTTCCCACCAAACCTCGACCCAACTCGCTAG
>JBBRCV010000148.1:0-14217 GCA_038204505.1 Elainellales cyanobacterium | reverse complement strand
AGTGCGATAATCCCGGACAGTTTGAAGATGCTGAATCAGGCTCATAAAGTTGAGAATCCAATCGAGGGGATTTCTCTAGTATCTATTTTCTTTGATTAATGGATCAGCCCTGCTACCCCTCCCAGGGCTGAAGCCGCTGGGTTTCTCGGAGAAAGATTATGACTTAGCAGAGGACGGATAGAACCTTCAGGTTTTAGCCAACCGTCCTAAATTTTCCCTACGGTTTCGTCGGCTTCATCTTCAAACGCCACAATGACCACAGTAATATTGTCCCTGCCGCCGTTGTCTTTGGCAGCATCTACCAATGCAGTTGCCGCCCGATCGCCAGCACGAATCGTTTTAAGGTGACTGGCAATCAGGTGATCGGGCAACTCTTCGGTTAAGCCATCGCTACAAAGGAGGAGGCGATCGCTAGGCTGTAAATCAAAAGGCTGCACATCTATTTGGCGCAGATCCTCCCGCCCCAGGCACTTCGACAGGACATGCCGCCAAGGGTGTACCCTCGCCTGATCAGAATCAATATCTCCCAGCTTCATTGCCCGTGCTACCCAGGTATGATCTTCAGTAATTTGGTTAAGCTTCGCTCCCCGTAACCTGTATAGGCGAGAATCGCCAATGTGAGCACAGAAGGGTTGTCCATCTCTCAAAATTACTACCACTGCTGTAGTGCCCATATCTGCCCGCTCAGGATGACTTGCCTGATCTTGCAAAATTGCTTGATTCGCCTTCAAAAAAGCATTTTCCAACAAAGACTCAGAAGACTCAGAAGACTGCCAGTTGCAACTTAAGTAGTTCTGAATTTCTTGAGTGGCAATTCGGCTGGCTTCCTGCCCTCCCGCATGTCCTCCCATGCCATCGGCAACAATAAAAAATCGTCCCCCAGGATCGTCCAGATGATAATCATCCTGGTTGACTGTGCGGACAAGTCCTGGATCGCTTAAACCTGTAAAAAGGCTTTTCATGATATGACTGCTAATATCTATAAGCTGGATGAATCATGACATCCGCTCAGCTCGGTCGAGACGTATCAACAAGCGAACGAGGGCAATTAACGAGATTGCTGCCGCCACAG
This sequence comes from Elainellales cyanobacterium, assembly GCA_038204505.1. GTDB lineage: Bacteria > Cyanobacteriota > Cyanobacteriia > Elainellales > Elainellaceae > Timaviella. Next base: position 13,145 of record JBBRCV010000148.1, on the reverse strand, counting down.
CAGCCAGTATAGCCAGCCAGATATACTGATGCACTAATAGAATCGTAGCCGATATGGTGAATGTACCTATCAACAACGCATAATTAGTCCCCATATTAACGTTACTTAGGCGGCGCAGAACGCGATCGGTTTCAGTCGATCGCACTCGCACCCGGATATCACCCTGTTCTAGTTTTTCTAAAGTGTCCTCAATCCGGCGAGGCAAACCCAACGCCGTAGTGCTGACCTGTGCCGCTTGCCGACCTAACTCACCCAAAATTCCATCTGACAAACCATTAGGGCTTCCACCCGTTCCATTTGACATAACTTGCATTGCAAAAGGCTTTGCAACCTCCATAAAGTTAAAATCTGGGTCAAGACCTTTCCCCACACCTTCTAGCGTAGAGAATGCCCGCATTACAAACGTAAACGTTGCCGGAAAGCGAAAAGGCTGATCGTAAGCAATCTCGTAAAGATCATCGCTAATGGCGCTCACCGATTGGTTTTCAAACGGCTGATCCATGAAGTGATCGAGCATGTATTGAATCGATCGCCTTACAGCCCCCATATCGTCGGTCGGAGCCAAAGCCCCCAAGTCGATCAAAGACTCCATTACTTGAGTCGCATCCTTCTGGGCAATGCCAAAAAACGTTTTCAGCAGCTTCTCACGGGTCACCAGTTGAATTCGTCCCATCATCCCAAAGTCATAGAAAATCAGCGTTCCTTCAGGACTGACGGCTAAATTTCCGGGGTGAGGGTCAGCATGGAAAAACCCATCATTGAGCAACTGGTGAAGATAAGCCCTAGCCCCTAATTGCGCAAATTTCTTTCGGTCGAACCCGGCTGCTTCAAGAGCCTCGTAATGGCTAATCTTGATCCCTGGCAAATACTCCAGCGTCAGGACTCTAGGAGAACTGTAACGCCAGTAAACACGGGGAACCCTGACCCATTCTTCGTTGCGAAAGTTGCGCCGGAAAGTATCAGCGTTGCGTCCCTCTTGGAGATACTCAATTTCTTCCCAAAGGATTTTGCAGCACTCGCCATACACCCCAATCCAGTCGCGCCCCCGCCCCCATTTGGGATGCTTCTGAAAATACTGAGCAATCCCTCTGAGAATGGAAAGGTCAATTGTAAAGAGCTTTTTCAGTCCAGGGCGCTGCACCTTGACAACCACTTCTTCTCCAGAATGGAGTTGGGCGCGGTGGACTTGCCCCAGACTAGCCGCCGCTAGGGGAATGGGGTCAAAACTTTGGTAAAGGTCGGGGATGGTTCGACCAAAATCATGAAAAACGATCGCTTCAACCTGTTCGTAGCTGAAGGCGGGCACTTTATCTTGTAGCTTTGATAGCTCTTCGACGTATTCGACCGGGAATAGGTCAGCGCGGGTAGAAAAGAGTTGTCCGACCTTGATGAAGGTTGGACCTAGATCTAAAAAAGTTTCACGAATCCAAATGGCGATCGCCCGTCGTCGCTTTGCCTGATTTTCTTCAGTCTTTCCTGCCGGATAAGCCCAAGACTTGTTATATGACCATTGAGTCATCAACAGCTTGAACACAAACGACCAAATATCCATAAATCGCCGTTTCTGAGAGTACTGCTCTCGGTTCCAGCGATAGGACTTTTGGCTATAAGTCTGTGGACGCAGGCGCTTCGGCAACTCAGAGTAGCTTTCCTGAGAATCATCTAACCCAGGAAAGACAGGAGTTTGCTCTGCGATCGACAGAAGATCTGCGCCGGACTCAGATGGAGAAGTAAGGTCATCGGGAAGAACAGGCACTTTTCTAAAAACGTTAAAAACAGCTTAAAAAATCAGGGCATCAACTATCTAACTACAACTATCTAACTATAAGGATTCTAGAGACTACTGCGATAGCGCTGCAACTCAGCCCGAAGCTGGGCGGTTTCAGCTCGCAAGTCATCAATTGTAGCTTGTAAATCGCTACTGCCCTGTGTTCCTGTTGCACTGACAGTCGTCCGCCCTTGCATGGACATTTCTTCAGCCCGTTGCGCTCGTGCCATGACTTCTTCAGTAAACAGCCGTAGACGTTCTCGCTGTTCAGCGTCGAATCTACCCAGTTCACTCAGAGCGTTGGTCACATTACTTTCAACTTGCTCGCTAACCGCTTCGGCGATCGCTCTACCCATGAAAAACGCATGAACCAACGAATTACTCATATGAAAAATTTATGTACGCTCCGCAAGAATTATAACCTGGTTGCCCTAATGATGCCGGAAATAGAGTGAACAAAGACGACTGAATGATTCCCCGCCGCAAGACGTTTCCTTCTGCAAGATGTCAGGATTGAAGGAATCTTGAGGCAACCCTATGACCGAAGAAGTAGAATCTGCTTTCTGGGACGGTGTAGAGCAGTTCAATCAGCAGGAGTTTTACGCCTGCCACGACACCTTAGAGGCAATTTGGATGGAGGCAATGGAACCCCAAAGAACCTTCTATCAGGGCATACTACAGATTGCCGTGGCGCTCTATCACTTGGGCAATGCCAATCTAAGGGGAGCCACTATTTTGCTGGGAGAGGGTTTGCATCGATTGCGGCGTTACCAGCCCGTTTATGCTGAGGTCGATGTCACTGCTTTGGTGACCCAAAGCACAGAGCTTTTGACGAAGCTTCAGCAAGCGCAACTGGAAGAGGGAGAAGCGAGTGCCCCAAATCTTCTAGATATCAATCTGCCCACTATTACTTTGGCGATCGCTCCTAAAAACTAAGTGCAACCCCATCGGTGGACACTGGTTTAGCCGCCATGCCACGATAGAGAGATAAAGTTCGAGTAAAGTTAATGAGGTCAGCAACTCATTTCTATCTATCACCGTCTTAGATAAACAAGAGGGTCTAGACTTGATTGCATTGACTGGCATCGATCGCTGAATGTTCTCTCATCACTATATCTGGCACAAGACTGCTCTCTTTCAACAGGTTCATCTGCCAAACTCTAGACAACTTCCTCACCCCCAGTCCTGATTATGCTGCCTGCTTTCCAACTACCTCCCAACGATCGATTGCGTCAGTTTGGACTGGCGATAGGCTTGATACTGGCGCTGGTTGGGGCAATACCTGCCTCTTGCATCAACTCTGCCCTTGCCCAAGCTCCTGCCGCCCCTGTACCCACTGATGCTCAACGCCTGCGGCTAGATGCTGATACTACCGAAGCCAACGCAATTACTGGGGTTATTACCGCACGGGGCAATGTTCAAATTAACTATCCGGCTCGCCAAATTCAGGCAACTTCTGTGCAGGCGCAGTACTACAGCCGTGAGGGACGCATCGTTCTAACTGGCAATGTCTACGTTTTGCAAGCTGGCAACAGCCTGCGAGGTGAAAACATTACCTACCTGGTTAACGAGGGGCGTTTCGTGGCGTTGCCCGCAGCCGGACAGCAAGTTCAATCCATCTACATTATCCAAGACACCAGTCCAACCGCATCTGCCCCGACCGGACAGCCCACCTTTAATCCTAAGCCAGAATTCAAGACCCCCTTTAGTCCTCCAAACCCCTAAAGCGTATAGATCACGCTACCCTCTGGTAAAATTGATGCCAGCTTATGCCAAGACTCTCGTACCCTTGAGCAATTCCTTGAAAATTGTATTGGAGAACATCCACAAATCCTACGGAAAGCGCGTTGTTGTCAATCGCGTTCATATCTCTGTGGCGATGGGAGAAGTGGTAGGGTTGCTAGGACCGAATGGAGCAGGTAAAACTTCTACGTTTTACATTGCAACAGGGCTGGAAAAGCCCGATCAGGGCAAAGTTTGGCTCAACGATCGCGACATCACTGCAATGCCTATCTTCGAGCGAGCCAGACTCGGAATTGGTTACCTGGCTCAAGAACCCAGCATTTTTCGGCATTTAAGCGTTAAAGACAATATCTTGCTGGTTCTTCAGCAAACCCAGGTGCCTGCCGATGAATGCCAAGATCGCCTGCACTATCTCCTCAAAGAATTTCGGTTAGAAAGGGTTGCTTCCACCCTAGGAATTCGTGTATCGGGTGGAGAGCGGCGACGTACCGAGATCGCCAGGGCACTCGCAGCCGGGGTCGATGGTCCTAAGTTTTTGTTTTTAGATGAGCCATTTGCTGGGATTGACCCGATCGCCGTCACCGAAATTCAGGAAATTATTGGACGATTGCGCGATCGCCAGATGGGTATTCTAATTACTGACCATAATGTCCGCGAAACCTTAGAAATTACCGATCGCGGCTACATTATGCGCGATGGGCAAATCCTGGCATCAGGCAGCAGTGAGGAGCTTTATGCTAATCCTCTCGTGCGTCAACACTATCTGGGCGATGGCTTTCAACTCTAGCGACGTTTCACTCTGATTCCTCGATATGGCTACTAGCTCCCTTAAACGCAATCCTCCACCTAATCCATCGCCGTTTCAGGCACTGAGAAACTTCTTTAAATTCTCAGTGATGGATCGATATTTGGCGATCGAGCTAATTCTGCCATTTTTATTTGGAGTCGGCGTTTTTTCGTCGCTGGGCGTTTCGGTTGATGCACTGTTTGATCTGATTCGCAAAATCACTGAATCGGGACTGTCATTTGCGATCGCCGCTAAAATTTTCCTCCTACGGTTTCCCCAGTTTGTCGCATATTCCTTTCCCATGGCGACCCTGCTGGCAACCCTCATGACCTATAGCCGCCTCTCCAGCGATAGCGAACTGACCGCCCTGAAAGCGTGTGGCGTTAGCGTTTACCGCATGGTTCTGCCCGCTTTAGTCATTTGCTGTCTGATCACCGGACTTACTTTTGCCTTCAACGAACTCATCGTTCCGGCAGCCAACTATCAATCTGCCATCACCATGGCAGAAGCCCTCCAAGAAGACAACCCGCCCTTCAGCGAACGCAATATTCGCTACGAAGAATACAAAAAAATTACTCTTCCTAATGGCGAAAGTGAACAAGCCCTATCTCGATTGTTCTACGCCAAAAAGTTTGACGGCGAACGAATGCAAGGACTGACAATTCTCGATTTCTCCCAAGAAGGCTTAGAGCAAATTGTCAGCGCTAAATCCGCCCAGTGGAATAGCCAGCAGAGCCTCTGGGACTTCTTTAACGGCACAATCTATATCGTTTCAACAGACGGTGCTTTCCGCAACATCGTCACCTTTGAAAACCAACAGCTTAAGCTACCCCGCGCTCCCCTTGACCTCGCCACCCGCAAACGAAACTACGATGAGATGAACATCGCCGAAGCATCAGGCTACCTAGATCTCCTCAAACAGGGCGGTAGTGATGACCAAATTCGCAAGCTCCAAGTGCGGATACAACAAAAGTATGCCCTCCCCTTTGTCTGTATCGCCTTTGGTTTAGTGGGAGCTGCTTTGGGTTCTCACTTAGAACGGGCGGGTCGAGCCACAGGGTTTGCCATCAGCCTAGGAATTATCTTTGGATACTACCTGTTGACTATTGTGTTTGGATCGATCGCCCAGCTCGGCTATATTTCTCCAATTTTAGGAGGTTGGCTTCCCAACTTATTCGGTCTCATTGCCGCAGGGCTGCTTTTAGTTCGTTCGTCTCGATAAGCGATCGGCGTTCGTCTCGATAAGCCGATCGGATTAATGAGTTTCATTCGCTAAACTTGTGTAAACACCCATAGAACCGGAGGGATAGACTATGCCGACTTTCAAGCAGACCCCCGCTTCCATTTCTTACCGTAAAGCTCGACTAAATTTCCTCAAGCGCCCTACAGTCTGGGCTACAGCTTGTGGGTTGCTTCTATCGGTCTTCCTGGTGGGAGAGTATTTGGCAAACCCACAGCAATATACGGGCGGCAATAACCCAGATACTGCTACAAATCCTTCTAACCAAAACCCTTCAGGCAATCTGCCCACCCAAAATACGCCAGCTAGCAGTAGCGAACTTTTTGAGGCGCTTCCCGACTCCACTGCCTCAACCCCGATCGGTTCAGACCCTCAACCTCCTGAGAGTGACAATTCTAAATCTCCGCTGCTTCAAGAATTCTTGCTCGGTCGGTCATCGATCGCTGCCCAAAAAGATAAACTCGGTCGATCGCAATCTTCATCGTTTTCAACTTCAACTTCTGCTGAGAATAAGCGCGATCGCTCTTCAGGAAGTCGGTTTCCCGGTCTCTCTTCCTCTAGCTCTCCTTCATCAGGGTTTCCTAGTTCTACTCTTCCTGGTCTCTCAGGTGGTCGTAGCGGTGGGTCTTCCCTCACTGGCTCCAGTCCAATCAATCCTCTTCAATCTGCTCTAGACCGATATTCTCCTAATGGCAGCCCATCTAATGGCAGCCCATCTCAACTTTCTCCTTCTGCATCCTCAGTAGACAACAGCCCCAGGGACTCAAGACTTTCGCCGACAGTAGGCTCTTTTAGACAGAATTCTCTGGGACAACAAGAATCAACCTCCCCAGGATTGCCCAGCCCACAATTTTCGTCCCAAGTCTCGCCTCTTCCAGGCACAACCGGATATACCTTGCCTCCGACCTTACGGACTTCGACTCCCAGTGTCAGCCCGTCTTCCTCCTACGGTAACTTTCAGCCTATTCCCGGACAAACAACTCCCCAAACTGCTCCCGCAGTGCCTGGGCAGTCCTATGGCTATGGTCAAACGTCCTCCCCAAATGCTGGACAGACGGCTTATCCTGGCGCTCAACCCTCGTTTGTCCCATCTTCCCAACCGATGCCCTCTCCTTTTTCTGCGCCTCGTGCGGTTCCAGGTCGCTCTATAGGCGGCGGACAAATTAATACCTTTTCAAATCCCTAGTGTTCTTCATCCTCTCTCAATGTCTCATTCCGAAATCCCTTTCCGTACTCCTTTTCATCTTCTTCACCTTGAACTTAGTGCCAGAATGGTGCCTTTTTCGGGCTGGGAAATGCCAGTTCAATACAGCGGCATTAGCAAAGAGCATCATGCAGTCCGGCAGCAAGCAGGTCTGTTTGATATTTCGCACATGGGCAAGTTTGTTTTGAGCGGTCACAACCTTATTGAGCAGCTTCAATATCTTGTTCCATCTGATTTGAGCAGCTTACAGCCTGGGGAAGCCCAATACACGGTCTTACTAAACCCTAATGCAGGCATTATTGACGACCTAATTATTTATTATCAGGGTGTTAATGATGCCGGGGAACAGCGCATCACTACAATTGTGAACGCGTCTACTGCTGCCAAAGATCGGGATTGGCTACACGCTCATCTAGATTTATCACACCTTAATTTCCAGGATCTTTCTTCTACACAGGCGTTGCTTGCGGTGCAAGGTCCTAAAGCCGTGCAAGCGCTCCAGAAATTTGTGAAGGAAGATTTATCGACTATCAAACGTTTTGGTCATCTTGAGGGTACTGTCTTGGGGCAACCCGGATTCTTGGCGCGGACGGGGTACACGGGAGAAGATGGGTTTGAGGTGATGGTAGCCCCGGAGGTTGGAGTGGAGTTATGGCGATCGCTCCTTTCTCAAAACGTGCTTCCTTGCGGACTAGGAGCGCGTGATACACTGCGGCTCGAAGCTGCGATGGCGCTCTATGGGCAAGACATTAATGAGCAGACGACTCCATTGGAAGCGGGAATGGGCTGGCTGGTGCATCTTGACCGCAAAGGCGATTTTATCGGGCGATCGGTTTTAGAGGCACAGAAACAATCAGGAGTCTCTCGTCGGTTAGTCGGTTTGAAAATGGAAGGGCGTAACATTGCCCGCCACGATTATCCAATTTTTTATCAAGGAGAACCTGTTGGAATGGTGACCAGTGGGACGCTTTCTCCAACGTTGGGCTACCCGATCGCACTGGGCTATGTTCGTAGCGATCTTTCAAAACTCAATCAGTTAGTAGATGTGGAAATCAGAGGCAAAACTTACCCGGCAACCGTGGTGAAGCGCCCATTTTATAAAAGCTTGTAGTGGCTTCCTGAATCATCCTGTAATGACAATAACGGGATAGAAATCTATAAAGTCCTCACCCCACTGTTGTTTCCAGTGTTTCAAGCTTCTGATTCTCAAGAACGATTAGCGCTCTTAGTGACCAAAACTTCTCCTTTCAACATCCGCTGAGCAGCATCCAGTAGGGCTTCTTCTAGATACGGCTTGGTAAAGTATCCCTTCGCGCCCAGTTGAACTGCCATTTGACGATGGCGATCGGCTCCTCTAGAAGTCAGCATGGCGATCGGTAAGTGGCTGAGGCTGGGGTCTTTTTGCAGACGAGAAAGCAGTTCTAACCCATCCATGCGAGGCATTTCAATATCACAGAATACTAAGTCGCAAGGCAGACCAGAGCGGAGTTTTTCCCAAGCCTCCTGACCATCGCGGGCTTGCTCCACCCGATAGCCAACTTTGTTGAAGGTCATCGACAGCAGCTCTCGAACCGTAATAGAATCATCCACGATTAGAACCGTTGGCTCGGTTTTCTCCGTAAAGGCTTCTGGGGGAAGCTGTTCGTCCATTTCCCAGAGTGAGCTACCCGCATCTCGACGAACTCGCCCTTCCGCCAAGTCAATCAATTCTAGAACATCAGCGATCGGCATAATCCGCCCATCTCCCATCACCGTTGCTCCTGCAATGCCAATAGGTTTAGGCACAGGACCTTCTAGCTGCTTAATCACAATCTCTTGTTCGCCCAAGACTTGATCGACCTGAAGTGCCAGGTTATTTCCGGTGCTGCGTAGAACAACAATTGAAATAATGTCGTCTTCCTGATTGCCCCCGTATACGCTGCCTCGACCCAGTATCCGCCCATGCTTCAACAAATCAGTTAAGGGCTGGAAGGGAAGCAAGGCATCGCGCCAGTAAATACAGGGACGACCTTGCTCGTCAATCTGCACCCTTTCTTTAGGAACATCCAGCATATCTTCCACACCGTCCATGGGGAAAGCGATGCGGGCACGATTGCTAATGCAACAGAGGGCTTTAGAGATGCTTAAGGTGAGGGGTAGCCGGATAGTGAAGGTCGTGCCTTTGCCAACGGTCGAATCAATGCTAATAACGCCCCGAATTTCGTTAAGATTGCTACGAACGACATCTAAACCCACACCTCGACCTTTGAGGTCGTCGATTTGGTCGGCAGTGCTGAACCCGTGGTGGAAAAGTAAATCGTAGGTGTCCATGCGAGACATCTCTTTGGCTTCTGCCGCAGTGATTAGCCCTTTGGCGATCGCCTTCGATTTCACCAACTCTTGGTCAATGCCCGCCCCATCATCACTCACCGAGATAATCGTCTGATTCCCTTGGTGGAAAGTCCGCAGCACAATCTTACCTAGGGGTGGTTTCCCAGCAGCAATTCTCTCTGCTGCCGTTTCTACCCCGTGTGCCACCGCATTGTTGACCAAGTGCGTCATTGGGTCATAGAGATGCTCAATAATCATCTTGTCAATCAAGGTATCTCGCCCTTCAACCAGCAGTTCTGCTTGTTTGCCATATTTCAGAGCATTGTCTCTAACGCCTCTCGGCAAACGGTCAGCCGTTTGAGCAAAAGGAACCATGCGGGCGCGGGTCAAACCTTCTTGAAGTTGGGTCGTAATTTGCCGAAAGTTTCGCGTCACCTGGTCGCTTTCTTCTACCACAAAGTCAATGTCAGAGGCAGATTCTCGCACTCGGACAATTAGCTCAATCATTTCCTGCGAAAGAGTATGGAACCCAGTAAATCGATCCATTTCTAACGCATCGAAGCTTTCGCCAGTCACGTGGCTGGATGAATTGCTCTGCCCTGCCCCAAATCCACTGTCTTTTTGAGGACTATCTTTTTGAGGTTTAAGATGATAGCTACGGCGAGTCGAGAGCAGAGAACTTTCAAGGAGCGATCGCTCGTACAAGTCTCGCATCCGCTGCCCCACATCGCTCAATTGCTGCACTTGATAAAGCAAATTATCGAGAAACTGTCGTAAACGCTCTTGAGCTTGTTCTAAACTATTCCGGTTGACCACCATCTCGCCAACCAAGTTGTTGAGGTTGTCTAAGTGCTTAACCGGAACTCGCATGGTCTGATCCGTCAGAACTCCCCGACGACTCGACCGACGATTAGGGACATTGGCAGCTTTACGACTCACCGAGCCTCCACCCAAAGTTTTATCCGCATCTTTCAGCAAATCTTCAAGATCACCGAATTCGTCATTCTTGGGCGGAATGTTTGAGGTTACCTCAATAGGAAGAATCGTCGGTGGAGTTGTGTCGCCCAGTAAGGCATCCAAGTCATCAAAGTCGTTTTGTTCAGGCTCAGATAATGTCTGAGTTGCTTCAGCAGAAGCTTGAGTCGTTTCCCCTAGCAACGCGTCTAAGTCAGAGAAGTCATCTAGCTGATCGGGTTGCTCTAAGCGATCTAGATGATCAGCTAGTTGATCATCTAGTTGACCAAGAGGGGCAGCCGATGAAGAGATGGATTCCTCCATTGCTTCCATAGCCTCCATATCAAAGCTTTCGCCAAAGTCAAGCGAAAATGGGTCGGGTGCTGAAACTGGCTCAGATTCGACCTCCATGAATAGGTCTAGTTCGGCGAAGTCATCTTGGGCTGAAGCAAGCGGTTCTAGGATGATTGGAGTGGCGATCGCCATTTCCCCCAAGCCTTCAGCACTTCCTAATTCAAACTCAAATCCTGCAAAACCTTCTGTCTCCAAGTCCGCTGAATCTTGAGCCTGCATGAAGCCTGAAATGCTATTGAAAAAATCGGCTTCGTTAGGCTGAGGCTGTAACTCGAAGCTCAAAGAACTGGAGAAGTTTTCTAGAGAAATCTCCTCTTCAATTTTAAGAATCTCCTCTTCAATTTTAGGAATCCCAGATACAGCTTGCTCAGGTTCAGAATGATTTTCCCAAAAATCATTCAATTCAACTGTTGCTATTTCATCGTCAGTCTGTGCCGCTGAGTGCTCTAGCGAAAGGAACGTAAACTCATTTTCTGCTGCTTCTAACTTGGGTTCTAGGTTAAGTTCTGGCAACGTTGTTTCGACAGGTTGAGAAGCTTCGTTATTAAGCTCGAACAAGCTAGCTTCTTCTAACTTTTCTTCAAAAATTGATGTACTCGAATTCTCTAACTCTTCCGCAGATGCTTCCATTCCAAAAAATAGTTCAGAGTCATCTGCGGCATCTAGTTGCTCTACCAATAATTCTGAGACATTCTCAGAATTGTCAGAGAAATCAGCAAAATTTGAAACTTCTCCGTTGGATAAAGTGTTTAAATCTGCATCAGGTTCTTCAACTAAAAGACTAAACGCTGAATCACCTGCGGCATCAAGTTCAATAGGCTGTTCAAATTCAATAGGCTGTTCAAAAAAATCTACTTCAGAAAAGCTGAAGGGCGAATCATCACCTAGACTATCAAGTTCGATCGATTCGACAGGTTGATCGGTGCTCAATGCAAATGGGTCATCTGATGTGATTACGGCAGGTTGATCAGTCTTGACTAAACTAAACGAATGATCAGAGGCGATCGCCACATCATCACTCAAATTCAGCTCAAACTGCTCATTAAACGCTGCTGCATCAGGTTCATTGAACATTGTGCCCATCAATTCATCAGATGAGGTTTCAGATGACAGCGAGGCACTATCAATCCAATTCATCTCAAATGGGTCATCCGCTGACAGCACAACTAATTCTAACGAATCTTCTAAGACCGTTATGCCGCCTTGTGATGCTAGATTTCCCTGCTGTTGATGGGAACTACTGTCAAGCAATTCCGACAGATCTTCTTCTACTAAATCGTCTAAAACGAGATCGTCTAAAACAAAATCGTCAGATGGATCAAGGTCGTCAAGTAAAAAATCAGAAAACTCATTGTCAGCACTCTGACTATTTAATTCAGAGGAACCCGTCGTCTCGTGAATGCCACTAATGGACTCTTCAGGCTGCCATGTCAAATCCAGGTTAGGCATTTCACCTTCAAAGAGGTCGGCTAAACTGTTTAATTCCGCAACTCCCACTTCTGGACCTATCCGACTGTCAATTGGAGGATTGATTTTAGAAGGTGATTGATCGGCAAGGGATAGATCGAATTGGGTAGAAGTTTCAAAGTTGGCTTCATTGAAGTTAAGGCTGAATTCTGAGTCAAACTCTGAGTCAAACAAAGAGGCATGATCTGGGGCGATCGCCTCCACACTTAATTCTTCTTGAACGGATTCTTTTTGAACCGTTTCTTCTTGAATAACAGCATCATTAAACCAGTCATCATTGATTAGAAGATCTGTCTGAGCGGATGGTGCGATCGCTCCTAAAGATTCATCAACTGAAACCAGCAAACTATCAACTTTAGAGAGAGACAAAATATCGTCACTTTCGCCAAAGCTACTCAACTCCATCGAACCCAACAGATCGGCAAAGTCAGAACCCAGATCATTGACGCTGAATTCATCTTGCAGCAGCAGAAGTGCTATTAAATTGTTGCTCGCCAAAATTTCGGTGGAGCGTCTAGATAAAACTAATTCTTGAGCCTGCTTAACTTCCTTGATGATGATGGGAGCCAGGACACGGTAGCTATTTTCGGGGTTGGCGATCGCTCTACCCACATCATCTAGCAACCTGCACCAAGCAAACAAATCAAGCGGGTCGCCATATTGACCTAGCACTGAACAAATCGCCTGAAGTTGTTGGCGGCTGTCAGCAGTCTCTTTTTGTTTGAACAACTGGAGCATCTCTCGCAGTCGAACAGGAACATCGCTTTGAAAAATAAGCTGGAGCGCGCTTTCCTCTGCGGCGGGTGCCCCAACTGGAACGGAGGCACGCACTGCCGAAATGATGCTTAAGTCCACATCTTCGAGAAGCGCACTGTTCACCTGACCCACCAGACCACTAAAACGGCGGTTCAATTCTTGAAAAACAGGCTCCACGCCTGCCATGACTTCTGCCGATTTGTCGTTGGTTAGCCCAAAGGGACCCTGCAACTGTTCTAGCAAGGCTTGCAGCGCATCAAAAATCTTCAGAAAAAGGGTTTCTAAGGCTTGGTCAATCTCTACAGGACACTCTTTGAGAATCTTGAAGTAGTCCTCTAAACGGTGAGCCGCTTGCTGAATACTAGTCAGCCCCAACATTGCAGCGCCGCCTTTGACCGAGTGGGCAGCTCGAAAAACTTCGTTCACCATTTCGGGGTCTTCAATCGTCCCTTGCAGATTCAGAAGTCCGTGCTCAATGGTGTTGAGGTGGTCTTTTGCCTCCTCAATAAAGTACCCCATAATCCGCTGTTGTTGTTCCGACAGCATAGCAGTGTTCCTCTGA
>JBBRCV010000147.1:0-14218 GCA_038204505.1 Elainellales cyanobacterium | reverse complement strand
TTCTGTCGCAAAAGTCCAGGTCGGTCTTTTGTCTGAGGCTCGCAGCTTGCAAGCTGATCTCGATCGCATTGCCAAAACTGCTGACACTAGCAACTCTGAAGGTCTGACCCTGTTGCTGCAAGAGACCACGCTTTCCTTACTCCGTCACCCAGAGTACTGGAGTTACGCAGGCAGCGACACCCAGCAAACTCGCCTGGAAGCTGCGGAAGATCAGTTCAACCGCTTTTCTTTAACAGAGCGCAGCAAGTTTACTGAAGAGACCCTTTCCAACGTCAATAATCAGTTGCGCCAAGCGGCTCCCAAAGGTTTGCTTCCTGATGCAAGTGGACAGCTTGTTCAATCTGAGCAAGACCCTGGTGCTTTTATTGTTGTGACCCTTTTAGTCGCAACTCAAGGCAACCTCAAGCTGCCTGTCATCCGGACTTCCCAAGATCTACGTCAGGCGTTGGGACAATTAGGAGCAGTCTCTAGTGATAACTTGCTAGCGGTTGAGGTTATGTGGACTCCTCAAGCTGAAGGAGATACGCTCTCCTCTGACGATATGTTGCTGGGATACGCAGACCTAAAATCAATCTAGTATCTTTTCACCATTAGCAAGATTTTCACCATTGCAAAACAAAGGGAGAGCTAAACGTTTAGCTCTCCCTTTGTTTTATTTAAGCCTCTCGGACTTTTGGGCAAGGCTCTAAGGATTTCATCACACCGCATTGATTGACTAAACAAGGTTGCTGATAAGCTGCTTCCTCTTCAAACGGCGGTGGCATCTGCCCAAACACCATTTCACAACTCATATCTTCAAAGTTGGGAGTCAGCGTTAACGGAATTCCCAGTCTTTGGGTCAAAAAACTTTGCGTTGGCAGCTTACACATATTAATGCACATGCCCACACAGCCAGTTTGCTCCAAATATCGGCACTTTTTCATGTGTACGCCGCTTCTCTGAGTTCTGACCTGCTGATCTAATCCCACGATCTCAACCTCCCGCACTTCACAGGGACCCACCAACCATTCAAATAGAAGAGTCGCAAACCAGGCATTCGACTCACAGACCCATTGGGTCGGTGAAAACAATGTGCGGATTAGGGTTGAAACTGCCGACGGAACCACAGTATTTAGCACTTTCGCCACAACTGCCTGCTGCTCTTTAGCGCTTCGCCCCTGCATGATTTTCTTCGACAGGTCTACGAAGCCGTCGTAACCCCGCAATTTTGTCTTCTTACCGATAGCTTTTGCCATATTTCGGGAAAGAATCCAGATAAAAAAGCGATCGAGACGATTGTCGTGATAAATTTCTTTTTCTACCATAGTCAGATGCGGCGGGATGGACAGGCTGATTAAATAATTGACGAGCTTAAATAATTAAAAATCTTAAACGCTTGGAGAGTCTAAAACCTAGAAATCCTCCTAACAAGATAAGGTTTTCAGCAGGGTTCTGATTTACCTTAGAAGTTCATTATAAATACCCCTATGAAAACTCCTTATTGGCTCATTGCTATTTTTGCAGCGATCGCCGCCGTCATTGGAGCCAGTCTCGCCTCTTATCATCCAGTATTATCCCCCCGCCCGATCGTCTCAGTCTCTCCTACTCCATCCCTCACTTCATCTCCCCGTCCGTCTCCGTCTCCAGCCGCTCCATCTCCAAAACCATCTCCTTCTCCCACACCCAGTCTCACTGAGCAATCCAAACTGGTGATCAATGGTATTCACCCCATTGAGATTGGTATGACTGTCGTAGAAGCCACAAAAGCTGTAGGTCTACCTGCCAGAACGGATGGCAATGTAGCAAGTCAGGGCTGCTCCTATTACAAGTTTCAAGGCGGCGTACCCGGTCTTTCGATGATGGTGGTGGGCGATCGCATTGTCCGAGTTGATATTGGGCAGGATAGCAAAATCACGACTCGCAGTGGCGCAGGCATTGGCTCCACCGAAGACCAAATCAAGGCGCTATATCCGAAGCAAATCGAAGTCACCCGTCATCCCTACGTTAAAGGCGGACACTATCTGACCTTTGTACCCAAAAGCGCTGCCGATAGCAAATATCGTATTATTTTTGAGACCGATAAAACGGGCAAAGTTACTGAATTTCGCGCCGGACAGATCCCCGAAGTGGAGGCTATTGAGGGATGCGCGTAAGGTTAAACTCAGGAAGCGTGCTCTTCGAGATACCTGCAAGGGGTCGCCATTTTCCTGATGACTTTTCTGCCTGATGAGCCTGTCTCATGAACTCTGCCCCACTAGAAATCTTCGCCTCTCGCCACTTCGTTGAATGGCTAAGCGAACAGCAAATTAGCCTTGCCCTGACCACTTACCAAACATCCCGCCTCATCCTTTTAGGAGCTACGCCTGAAGGACGAATTTCAGGATTTGAGCGGCTCTTTGACCAGGCAATGGGGCTATGTGCCACCACGGAGCGGCTTTACCTCAGTTCTAAATATCAAATCTGGCAGTTTGATAATGTGCTGGAGGCAGGGCAGTTATACAACGGTTACGATAAGCTCTATATTCCCCGAGTTGGCTATACGACTGGAGATTTGGATATTCATGATGTGGTGGTCGATCGCACGGGCAGGCTGATTTTCGTCAGCACTTTATTGAACTGTTTAGCAACGGTGAGCGATCGCCATAGCTGCATTCCCCTGTGGCAACCTCCTTTTATTTCCAAACTGGTCAACGAAGATCGCTGTCATCTCAACGGGCTGGCAATGGTGGCTGGTGAACCGCGATATGTCACCGCCTGTAGTCAATCCGATATCATCGATGGCTGGCGCGATAAACGGCGAAATGGCGGCTGTGTGATTGATCTGCACTCTAATCAAATCATTGCCACAGGCTTATCCATGCCCCACTCGCCTCGCTACTACCGCGATCAGCTATGGCTGCATAACTCTGGCACTGGCGAATTCGGTTACTTAGATCTGCAAGCTGGAACTTTTGAAGCGATCGCCTTTTGCCCCGGCTACCTGCGAGGCTTAGCCTTTTGGCAAAACTTCGCCATTGTGGGGCTGTCCAAACCTCGCCGGGACGACCATACATTTTCAGGACTGGTATTAGATGACCAACTAGCTGCCAAAGATGCCGAAGCCCGCTGTGGTCTGATGGTAATTGACTTACAGACGGGCAGCATTGTCCATTGGTTGCGGCTAGAAGGCGTAATCACAGAACTATACGACGTGCAGGTTTTGCCAAATGTCCAACGTCCGATGGCGTTAGGTTTCCAAACCGACGAAATTGCCCAACTGCTGACGTTAGATCAGATGGGAAGCCTTTAAAAGACAAATGGGGCGCGATCGGCACCCCAGAAAACGTATGAATGTGATTTACCAATGAGTTAACTAATTTAGTGAACCGTAAAACCGAGGACTGCTAGCAATCCGCCAATTAAGTAGAAGCGAGAAACCACCGTAGTTTCAGACCAACCCGTTAATTCAAAGTGATGATGCAATGGAGCCATTTTGAAGAGCCGCTTGCCCACTCCATCACTATTTTTCGTGGCTTTGTAATAGCCTACCTGGGCAATCACCGACAGCGATTCAACTAGAAAGATACCGCTCAGAATCAGTAGAGCAAACAGCGAGTGACTCAGCAAACCCACAGCCGCCAACGCTCCCCCTAGCGCCAGGGAACCCGTATCACCCATAAAGACTTTTGCCGGATTGTGATTGTGCGCTAAAAAGCCCAGGCAACCACCGCTGAGGCAAGCACAGAAAATCATTAGTTCAGGAGAGGTTGGAGCGATTAATGCCCCCAGCCCTAGGAGCGCGATCGCCCCTGTACCACCTGCCAAGCCATCTAATCCATCAGTCAGGTTCGTCGCATTGCTTTCAGCGACCAATACAAACCCAGCCAATAGCCAGAACGCCGCACCTAAAGGAAGTGTCATTCCTAATGGCAAAAGAATAGTTGTAATGTTCCAGGGCTGGCTCCATGCCATCCAAATGCAGAAGAGTGCAGCAAACCCAATTTGCAGCGCCAACTTCATCCGGGCAGAAATCCCTTTATTCGACTTCTTCAAGAGGATTTGCCAATCATCTAAGAAACCGATCGCCCCATAAGCCAACGTTAGCACCGATACCGCCAAAACATTGGGATTAAATCCAGTCCAAATCAAAGCCAAAATTACTGACACGGGAACAAAGAAGATGCCTCCCATCGTCGGAGTACCTGCCTTCTTCAAATGCGCCTGGGGTCCATCTTGGCGAATCACCTGCCCCGCTTTTAGCGATCGCAGCATCGGTACAGCCCAAAAGCCAACTCCCGCCGTCGCCAAAGCACAAGTTACAAAGGGCAAGGTTAGCCCCATCCCTGACAAAAGCGATCGCCCAGCTATCCAATCGAGAACCAAAGCGACAACGCTTAGCCCTGCTCCTAACGTTAAAAATAGATGGTAGCCCACAAGACCACTGAGGGGTCTATCGGGGTGCAATTTTGCATCCACAAGTTTCTCTCTCACATTCCACACCACTCACTACACTGGCACCCTGACCCTTTACGGAAAATTCATTAATTGAATTTCAAGAGCATTAAAGCCTACAGAAATGACTGTAGTCAAGCTTTTCTGTTACCGAAGGGCTGAAGTTCCCATAAAAATATCTCAACTTTGGAATTTTGGATCAAGTTCTTTTTAAAAAAAGTCTCCTGTAAGCATCCCTACAGGAGAACGGTTAATGCTAGTCGTCTAAATCGAGCGCATCGTCATCATCATCGTCTGCCTCGAACGCGTTATCTTCGCCTGCCATCAGGTCAGTGATTTCTTCGCCATCTTCACGGTAATCAAAATCTTGAACGTCTCGGGCAAGCATCCGCCCGGTTCCCTCTAACCAGCCTAAAATGGAAGCATCTCGTTGCAGGGGAATTACCGCCGCAGGCTGATTCCGGGAAACTTGATGTAGTGCTGGGTTTTTCCTATCCATGGAGCTTCTCTACCTGTAGTGGGGTCTGTTGGTGTTTATACATTTGGTGTTTATACATTGTATGGCGAAGGTAGGCAAAAATGCTCGGTAAATCAGCTTTATTAGAGGCGATCGCTGGAAAAAATCGTGGCTTGCTAGCGACTGATTCTGAGCGGCGGGCTATTTTGGCAGCGATCGCACAACTTGAGGAGCGCAACCCAACTCCGAGACCTTTAGAGGCGATCGACAAGCTCAACGGCAATTGGCGGTTGTTGTTCACCACCAGTCAAGGACTATTGAAAATTGATCAATTTCCACTGGTCAAACTAGGACAAATTTATCAATATATTCAAGCCAGTTCTTCCAGCATTTATAACGTGGCTGAAACTTCTGGTTTGCCCTATCTCGAAGGCATGGTGAGCGTTGCGGCAAAGTTTGTGCCCTTGTCCGATCGCCGGGTAAAGGTGAACTTTGAGCGATCGATTATTGGCTTACAGCGCCTAGTGGATTACCGCTCGGTGGATCACTTTATTAAGCAGATTGAGGCAGGAGAAAAGTTTAAGGCGATCGATTTCAGTATTACCAACCGCGAGCAAAAGGGCTGGCTGGACGTGACTTACTTAGATGACGACCTCCGAATTGGTCGAGGTAATGAAGGCAGTGTGTTTGTTCTCACTAAAGCTTAGTCAGCGTACTAGTAGATGTACTAAATTTGTCGCCCTGGATCACTCTGAAATGCTTGCTGTAAATCAGGGTAGTTGTCGATGTCTTCAATGGACTTCAGAGGAGGATACTTAATTCTTCCTTCTTCTAGAGAGATTTTATCGACATAGATTTGAAAGGCTTCCTCATCGCTGCGATGAGTTAGAACGTAGTTTCTGAGTTCAGCTTTACTCATCTCTTGGAAATTAGGTTTCATATTGCTACCTCATCCATGCCCCATCAGGTTCAATTTCGATTTCAATTTCTTCACCAGCCAACATGAAGATATTTCCCGTCCGTTTATCTAGTCTAATTAAGTTGATGGGTACATACATCTCTGTAAGCCAGTAGCCTACAACAAAGCATTGCAGCATCTGCGCGTTAGTTGGAATCGTAGTCACACCTGGATTTTCATCACTATTGCCGAAGTATAGCGTTATGAGGCTAGATCGTCGTGAGTGCTAAATAACGAAAATAAAAGACCCAACAGCCCCCTGCCAGGTCTTTATGAACGTCACTTATCTTTTTTAACAATAGACGGACAACTATGAGCGGGCTTCACCATCTTGGTTCGCCCGATTGGGTGAACCTTACTCTACACCTTCAATTCGATCTTCTACTTGCTGATATAGCTCACGTAGAAGCTGCAAGTTGCTTTCACTGGTTTCCCAGTAGCCGCGACCATTGACTTCTAGTAGTGTCCCTACTACCTTGCGGAAAGAGTTGGGATTGAGGTTCATCAGGCGATCGCGCATTTCCTCGTCTTGAATAAACGTGGTGTTCGTATCTTCATAAATCCAGTTATCCACAGCCCCAGCAGTTGCAGACCAGCCCATCGTATTGACCAGACGCTTAGAAAGTTCCCGTACACCTTCGTAGCCGTGGGACAGCATCCCTTCATACCACTTGGGGTTAAGCAATTTGGTACGTGCGTCGAGGCGAACGGTTTCAGAAAGCGATCGCACCTGTGCATTTGCCGTTGTCGTATCAGCAATGTAGGACGCAGGCGTTTTACCATCAGCCCGAAGTGTTGAAACTACCTTAGTCGGGTCAGAGTCAAAGTAGTGAGACACGTCGGTAAGAGAAATCTCGGCAGAATCGAGGTTTTGGAACGTCACTTCCACGGTCTTTAACGAAGCCTCGAAGATATCCCGCGACTGATCCATCATGCCTGGGTTGTCGGAGTTGAAGGAAAAGGACTTCCGCGCCAGATACATATCCTGAAGTTCTGACTCGGTTTCCCAAGTGCTGTTTTCCACTGCCAGGTTGACGTTAGAAGAGTAGGAGCCAGAAGCATTGGAGAAGACGCGGGTTGCGGCTTGCCGCAGATTAACGCCCATGTCTTCGGCTTGCTTCAGAGCGTGTTTGCGGACAAAGTTCATTTCCAAAGGCTCATCGGCTTCGGCTGCCATTTTGACGGCGCGATCGAGCAGATTCATTTGGTTAATGAATAGGTCGCGGAAGACACCGGAGCAGTTAACCACCACGTCTACGCGGGGACGACCCAACGTTTCTAGAGGAATTAGCTCTAGTTTGTTGACCCGACCCAGCGCATCGGGAACCGGAAGAACGCCTACCAGCAGCATCACCTGCGCCAGAGATTCACCGTAGGTTTTGATGTTGTCGGTGCCCCAAAGGACGAAGGCGATCGTTTCGGGATAAGCTCCAGTCTCAGCCTTTTGTCTTGCCAGCAACCGATCCACCACAATCTGCGCCGACTGCACAGCGGCAGTCGTTGGAATGGACTGAGGATCGAGAGCGTGAATGTTCTTCCCAGTCGGCAATACATCCGGATTACGGATCGGATCACCACCCGGTCCTGGCAGAATGTATTCGCCTTCCAGTGCTTTCAGCAGTGCGCCTAACTCATTGTCGGCTGTGACTTGTTTGAGGCAGAACTCTAGATATTCAAACAAAGGCTTGATGGCATCGGTATCAACCTTGGGATAGCCGGATGTATGCAGCGCTTCTATCCAAGGCGTTTTCTTGCCCATGTTGAAGAAGTTGAGCTTAGTAACTTTAGAAACACGACCTTCTGCATCGGTCTGTTCTTTGACCATCGCCGCCACTGCGTCTCGACAAGCCTGATTGATGTCAAACAAGAGTTGGACATCTTCAAGAACGCCGCGATCGCTTCTCTTAAAAATGTCATCCATATCGCGCCCTAAACTATTGGCAATAATCCGGGGCAGACTGAGAAGTTTATCTTCAGGGCGATCGAGTCCGGCAATGTTTACCAATGTTGCTACTGCCTCTTCAGCAGTCGGCGGCTTACCAATAATATGCAACCCACAGGGCAACAGGCGCGATTCAATCTCCATCAGCCTAATGTAGACCTGACCCACCAGCGTATCCCGCGCTTCGCCGTCCATTTCGCTGCATTCTTCGGGCAGGTCAATATCCTTATCCAGGTTCACCAAACGGCACTTATCGATAATGGCGTTGATGATTGAGGTCGATCGCCCTGAATCTTTAAGGGTTTGGTAGGACGCGATCAGTTCGCTCAGTTCCTTCAGCCCCTTGTACAGTCCAGCATTTTCGGCGGGAGGCGTGAGGTAGCTGATGGTTTCGGCGTAGCTGCGACGTTTGGCGATCGTGGCTTCGGAAGGATTGTTTGCTGCATAGTAATAAAGATTGGGGATTTTGCCAATCAAACTGTCAGGGTAACAATCGTTCGACATCCCCATTTGTTTTCCAGGCATGAACTCTAGGGAACCGTGCGTGCCAAAGTGCAGCACTGCATCCGCTTTCCAGATGTGCTCTAGATAGGTGTAATACGCTGCGAAGCCGTGGTGCGGACTGGCAGACCGAGAGAACAGCAGCCGCATCGGGTCGCCTTCATAACCAAAGGTGGGCTGAATGCCGATGAAGACGTTGCCGAAAGTCTTGCCGTAAATCAGCATATTCTGCCCATCGGTGTTGAGTTGTCCGGGAGCAGGACCCCAGGAATCTTCTAGCCGATGGTGATATGGGGTCAGCGCCTCGTATTCGGGCACAGACATTTTGTAAGCAATGTTGAGTTCGGGGCTGTTGTACTGGGCTTGGGCATCGTGGATCACTGCCAGCATTAGTTCTTCAGCAGAGTCGGGCACATCTTGAAGATCGTAGCCGTTCTGCTGCATGGCTTTCAGCACCTCAAAAATGGAGCCGAATACGTCTAAATAAGCGGCTGTACCTACGTTTCCTTTGTCGGGGGGGAAGCTGAAGACGGTGATCGCCAGCTTTTTGTGGATTTTGGGCTTGCGGCGAAGAGTTGCCCACTTCATTGCGCGTTGGGCGATCGCCTCCACTCGGTCTTGCAGGGCGATCGCTCTACCCGTATTCCCATCCCGCCCAGACATGATGATGGGTTCGATCGCCCCATCTAGCTCAGGAATAGCAATCTGTAACGCCACCTGAATCGGGTGCAGCCCTAGATCACTCGCCTGCCACTCTTCCGTGGTTTGGAAGACCAACGGTAATGCCACCATGTAAGGGCGACCCAAACGGCTTAGAGATTCGATCGCCTTGGGATGATCCTGCCGCGCCGGACCACCGACCAAGGCAAATCCTGTCAGAGAAACCACGACATCAATCAGAGTTTTCTTCGATATTGGATCATAAAAGTAAGCATCAACAGGCTTAGAGAAATCTAGCCCACCTGCAAACACGGGTATCACGCGTGCGCCCATGCATTCCAGTTCTTGCACCATAGCGACATAGTGAGCGTCGTCACCTGTGACCAAGTGAGTGCGTTGCAGCACCAGTCCCACAGTCGGAGCCAGCGGATCTTTCAGGTCAGCAGAAATATCTGACCGCGAACTAAACCAGTTGAGATATTCCTTCAAATCTTCAAACATATTGGGAGCCAGCGGATGCCAGATGCCCATGTCAGGATAGGTGACTGGATCACGGTACTGAAGCGTGACTTCCTTGAGTCCTTCCGCTGCTGGCACGTACTTATCTGCCAACATCAGCAAGAAGTTTTCCAGATTATCGGCAGATCCGCCTAACCAATACTGGAAGCTGAGCATAAAGTGCCTAGCATCCTGCGCTTTTTCCATCGGCAGAAACTTTAGCACTTGGGGCAGCGTTCGCAGCAGCTTCAGCATCGCGTCTTGGAAGCCAGCGCCAGATTTCTCCTTACGCTTTTTCATGAAGCTCGAAATCATGCTCTTTGACTGCCCAATCTGTGCCAACGAGAAGCTGCCCATTTTGTTAAGGCGCATCACTTGGGGCATGGAGGGGAAGACCACCGACACATCCAGGCGATCGCGGTAAGGCTCGACTGCCGCTACGACTTTGTCAGCTAATTCTTCAATAAAAATCAGCGACGCAATAAAAATATTTGCTTGAGAGACATCTTGTTTAAATGCCTCGTAGTTTTCGGCACTGCGAAGCTCTTCTAGCAGATAGCCACTAATCTCAATGGCAACGCTGGGGTTGCTTTCGTTGATCGATCGAACTGCCGCAGAGAGCGAACTTTGATATTGCGGCTCTAGCACGACGTAGACCACTTTAATCAGCGATCGCCCCTGAAGGTCGGCGGGTGCGATGTGCCTGATGGTGGGCTTAACGTGTGTGAACATGCAGGGAGGCTCCTTTTCAAGACTTCTAGAGGCTGACGCAGCCAATCACAAACTGGTCGCTCACAAAAGTGTTACATGAGTTGTTGTACCAGAAAACCCTTGCCAAGTCAGCGGTTCAAGGTCTATATGAAACAATTTGATATAAAAAAAGACATAGATGTTTACATAAGTTGACAAATTAGTGAGCAAGCGCTCAGTTTTTAGTTAAGAAATGTGAAGGCGATCGCTCCAAGCCAAGATCTCAAAGGCGATCGCCCTCAGTTTGTCAAGGCATTTTGCGACATCTCCAGAAATAAATCCTGCTATGGCTCCAGGTTGATTCCCTGCATACGAATTCTTTCCTTCAACTCTGTTAATCTCTGTTCTGCCTGCTCTGCCCGCTGAGATTCCTGCTCTGCTCGCTGCGATTCCTGTTCCGCCCGCTGAGATTCCTGTTCTGCCCGCTGAGATTCTTGCTCTGCCCGCTGACGTTCTTCATTTGCCATCTGCTCAGCCTCTTGCCTTGCTTGCTCTGCCTCCTGATAGCTCAGGAGCTTTGCGCCTGTTTGAGGATCAAAAAGCCTCAGTTCTCTGGTTGCAATTCCGGGAAACTGAACGGTGGTTTGGTCAGCAGGCAGCAGTCGTAAATCGAGTCCTAGCGTCTCACTGTGCAAGATTACAGTGCCATCGGTAAGGGTTGTAGGAGGAATCTGCTCATAGCTGCCATTGACCAATCGCTTGCCCTTGAGCTGCGGTTTTAGATAGTCGCCCGTTGGATCGTATTGAAAATATTCTGGAACTCCCAAACTCGCATAGAGCAAAGGCTTGGATTCTTCGTCCTGCTTTTTAGTGCTGAGAGAAGTAATCTCTAGGATAAAAGAGGGTAGTTTTCCCGCTTCCTGCCAAGCCTTATAGCTGCGTCTTTTTCTGTTGCTGACTCCAAACACTACAAAAACATCTGGTGAGACACTTTTGTTAGGCTGACCTTCTTGGTAATAAATAAACAGATTGCCAGAAACATAGACCTGCGATCGCCCCTGAAAAAATAGCCTCAGAGCCTCTACGCAATAAATTAAGTAAATGCGTGTGGCATCGCTTTCTGTCATGGGTTGACCGTCGCTGTCGGGGTATTCAACAAAAGTTGGAGTTTGGGAGATTTCGACCATAGTGATCTTCCAAGTAGGGGAGCAGGAGGCACTTCAGTATTTTAACAAGTCTGTCACAGCCCCTAGGCTGCTAGAAGAGACCAAATGGGCGTATTTTGCCAATACTCCTGACGTATAGCGAGGTTGGGGCTGCTGCCAGTGCGATCGCCGCTCTGCCAACACTTCATTGGTCACGTTTACCTGCAATAGTCTGGCATCAGCATCAATGGTGATCGCGTCACCCTCATAAATTAGGGCAATGTTGCCGCCCACAAATGCCTCTGGTGCTACGTGCCCTACTACCATGCCATAGGTTCCGCCTGAGAACCGACCATCGGTGATCAGTCCTACCGAATCGCCTAAGCCCGCGCCAATAATTGCCGAAGTCGGAGCCAGCATTTCTCGCATTCCCGGACCACCTTTTGGACCTTCGTAACGAATCACCAGCACATCTCCTGACTTGATCTTGCCTGCTAGAATTGCGTCTAAACAGGATTCCTCAGACTCAAATACCCGTGCAGGTCCTGTAATCTTACGAAACTTGATGCCTGTCAACTTCGCCACAGAACCTTCCTGTGCCAAGTTGCCCTTCAAAATTCCCAGGTGTCCCTGCGGATACATAGGATTGCTCCAAGGACGAATGACCTGTTGATCGGGGCGAGGTTCGGCAGGGATATCTTTGAGGCGTTGGGCGATCGTTTCCCCGGTAATGGTCAGGCAGTCACCATGGAGCAAGCCGTGGCTCAGCAGCATTTTCATGACCTGGGGAATGCCGCCTGCTGTGTGCAAATCAGTGGCGACGAAACGACCGCTGGGCTTGAGATCGCAGAGAACGGGGACACGAGCGCGAATCGGTTCAAAGTCATCGATAGTGAAAGGAATGTTGGCGCTGTGGGCGATCGCCAAAAAGTGCAGCACCGCGTTAGTCGAGCCACCGACCGCCATAATCACCGAAATAGCATTTTCAAGCGACTGCCGCGTAATGATGTCACGAGGGCAAATATTTTTCCGAATTGCCTCTACTAACACCTTGCCAGCTTCTTCAGTATTTTCCGCTTTCTCAGCATCCTCAGCCGCCATGGTCGAGGAATACATCAGGCTCATACCGATCGCCTCAAACGCTGAAGACATCGTGTTAGCCGTATACATACCGCCGCAAGACCCCGCACCAGGACAAGCGTTTTCCTCAACGGCTGTCAGCCGCGCCTGATCAATTTTGCCCGCGCTATATTGCCCCACTGCTTCAAACGAACTCACCACCGTTAAATCTTCGCCCTCTAAACGCCCCGGTTTAATGGTGCCGCCATAAACAAACAGAGCCGGAATATTCATCCGTGCCATAGCAATCATGGCTCCTGGAATATTCTTATCGCAGCCCCCGATCGCCAGCACACCATCCATACTTTGTCCCATGCAGACAGTCTCAATAGAGTCGGCAATCACATCCCGCGATACCAGAGAGTACTTCATCCCCTCGGTGCCCATAGAAATGCCATCGCTGATCGTGATCGTGCCGAACATCTGGGGCATTCCTCCCGCTGCCCGAATTCCTGCCTCTGCCTTCACTACTAGCGGCGCAATGCCCATGTTGCAGGGCGTGATGGTGCTGTGAGCACTAGAAACCCCAACGATGGGCTTAGTGAAATCTTCATTCTTGAAGCCCACCGCTCGGAGCATGGCGCGATTGGGCGATCGCTGCACTCCTTGGGTCACAACTTGGCTTCTCAAATTTTCAGGTTTACTCTTAGGTGTGCTATCAGGTTTATTTTCAGGCATCGGGCTTCCCTCTCGTGCGCGCTCATAGATTTCTCGCCAATCTTGGATTATACGCCACTAGAGCAATGCCGTGGATTTAGGGCAATCTAAATCCATATCAAGCGACAAAAACATTTGCGGAACGATTCATCATGAACGTTGAAGAACTGCTGGAACAGTATGCAGCAGGAAAGCGAGATTTTCGAGAAATTAATTTAGCCGAAGCAAATTTAAGCGGCGTGGATCTCAGTGAAATTAATCTGCGACGTGCCAATCTTCATCGTGCCAACTTATGCGGTACTAACCTCAATTCAGCAAATTTGCGAGAAGTTAATTTAATCGAAGCCAACCTCCGCGAAGCCGACCTGACTGAAGTAAATTGCATTAGCGCAGATCTCACCCGCGCCAATCTCTACGAAGCTAACCTGACCCGTGCCGGAATGCGTGGAACTAAGCTCGTTGAAGCCAATCTGACCCGCGCTACTTTATTAGAAGCAAATTTAGGAGAAGCCATCCTGAACCAAGCTAATCTCTGCGAAGCCAACCTCAGCCACGCTGCTCTCCATCGGGCAAAGCTGGCTGAAACAAACTTAACCCGCGCCGTTTTAAATAGCGCTAACCTCACCAGTGCAATGCTAAGTGGAGCCATTTTAGAAGGTGCAATTTTGACCAATGCCATCATGCACGGCGTGAGCTTAGAAGACGCTAATTTGCAAGAAGCCGATCTGAGCCGCGCTCAGTGCGTAGGGGCAAATTTGATCAATGCTAACCTCTGTCAAATTAATGGGCGAGGTTTAAATTTAAGCTGGACTTCTTTGCGGGGCGCTAAACTGCGGCGTGCCAATCTTTATCGGGCAGTGCTGTGGTGGGCAAACTTGAGTGAAACAGAGTTGAGTGAAGCAGTGCTGATTAGCGCCAACATTAATCAGGCGAATTTTCTGCACGCCGATATGAATGGGACAGTGCTTCCTAGTGGTATGACGCACGATTGAGCTATCCAGAAGAGGGCATGGTACACCCGTTACAGTTGTGGGAAACCTGGATTATGGAACGGCGGCGCGACCCCTTGCGGGTGACTCGTAGAGATCGCCCCTCCTGAAACTGCCCATCTCTCGCCAATCACAGGGTCTATGACTGACACACAACATTCGCCCAACAACACCTCTGCCTTCCGGATGCCG
>JBBRCV010000146.1:0-14290 GCA_038204505.1 Elainellales cyanobacterium | reverse complement strand
CCAGAACCCCTTGCTGTTGATAGGATTGCGTCCATTTACTAATGAATCCTGAACTGACGGATAAAATCTCCTGGATCTCTCGGTGCTTATAGCCCTGTTCATACATGTGAACTGCAACCGCTCGTTTTAACTCCCGTGGGTTAGGGTTGCTCTCGATAAAAGATTTTAGAGTGCTAGTCACTTTGTGTTTTTCTATGGAGTCATCTTACTTCCTCCATAATCTCACATATGACTTAGGATTGCTATAGTAAATTCGAGATAAGCGAGGGACTTTAATAAACTCATCCCCTAAAATTTCTCTCCAAATTTGCTGTACTTCGCCAACTTTGGTAAAAAAGCGATGTCCTCCAATATCAAACCGATAGCCTTTATAGATTTCTGTGCGGGAAATGCCGCCCACTTTGTCTGCTTTCTCCAAAATAGTGGAATGCACACCTTGTTTAGCTAGCTCATGGGCGGCTGTGAGTCCAGCGGGACCTGCACCAATAATCACAACAGGAGAACGATCAATCTGCATCTTGTTAATTTATTTGAAAGGAATCTAAGCTTGAGAGAAACGGGCATGACTAGGTTTGTGCAGGCAGTAGCGAAGGGTGCCTAGAGCGAACGCAAAGCCGCCATAGAGAAAGTAGAGCCAATGCCAGGGAATCACCCGTAATGCAAACCACCCGCCTCGCTTTTGGTAAAAGAAGCGGTAAACCGACCAGTTCAGGAGTAAGAGTGTCAGACTGATAGCACCTGCAATAATCAGTGCAGGCAACCACCAACAGGCAGTGATCAAAGCGATCAACAGAGCATAAGTCAAGAGCAAGCTAAGACGATTAGAATAACTCAGGTTCAAATCATTGTTGACTTGTCGATCGCGCCAAATCAGCTCTGTCCACGGCACTGCTCGGTAGAAAATCTCTGCTCTCAACAGTGAAACTACTTTCCAGCACTTTAAATGCTTTACCTGAATCTGCTTAAAAAGTTGGATGGAATAGCCTGCCTTCTTTAAGCGGTAGCCCAGTTCGATATCTTCTACTGAGGGATGACGATAGCTTCTATCAAAACCACCAAGCGTCAAAAATAGATCACGACGGATGGCTCCACAGGCTCCCCAAAAGGTCGAAGCTTCTTCACTGCCCGTTTGATGGGTGTAGTGATGAAACAAATTCTTATACTGAGACAGAAAATTATCAGCCCCAGGCGCATCATCATAAGAGCCAATTAAAGCTGCTAATTCTGGCTGTCTCTGAAAGGCTGCAATCACCTGATTAAGGGTATCAGACCCAATCATGACATCCGCATCTACAAAGAAGAGAATATCGCCTGCGGCCATGTCTGCACCTAAGTTTCTGGCCTGTGCTGGTCCGCCTACGATTGGCAATTGAATAACTTTGGCACCAAATGCTTCAGCTAATTGGCAGGAGTGATCAGTGCCGCCGTCAACCACGACAATAACTTCTGTAGAAGCAGGAATAAATTGCTTTAAGCTCGCCAAGCATCGGCGAAAACTCTCACCACCGTTGTGTACTGGAATCACGATGGAAACGGACGGAGAAGTTGTTAACTCACGAGCAAAGGTCTCGACTTGAGCAAAAGACATGCCAAAGTTGCCACAGATTTTAACAGTATCAAACCGAAAGCCTTCTTGCTCAAAGGTGTGCGCTCGTCCGTCAGCTTCAACACCTCTCTCAACCAGTGTGACGTTGCATTCTCTGGTCAGTAACCTATGGGCTGTCGCTAGATCTGCTATAACATTGTCCAAAATGACAAGGTTTTGTTCTGCTATCATTGATTTCGCTGCGTCTGTTACAGATTCTGAGTGCTCGGCAATAATCATTAAACAGTGTTCCTCTAAGAGTTACTTTTCAACTCCACATTCTTATCAATAGAAGCAGGAAAGTTCAGATGGTGATGCAGATTATCTGACAAATAAATCGACTATAGCTATCATTATTCTTTTCTGCTCAAATACTTCTGCAAAAATTAGCCCTCACCTGACAGCACTAGCTTCTAGCGTTTCCAAAGAAATGTTTGGAGAAGGAATAGAACAGTGGTTGACAAAGTTTCTCGTCACTAACACAAAAGGTTCTAACCCTTTCTACAACCTTATTTAATTGAAAAGCTTATTAAGCTTGGAGTTTGGCGATGCCACATTACTAACTATGTCACACTTGACTAATAACATCAAAGCTTCTCTCAGTATTTTTACTAAAAAAGCAGCTTTTGAACGAGAATATGTAGTTTGAGTAAAGTTCGGCAAACTTTTTCAGATAAAAGCTCTAGGTGCTGTAGAAAAGACGCTTAGCACAGTACTTTCATCATTGAGATGTGGAAGTACCTTAACAGCTTGCCTTAGATGCAAAATGCATTAAAGTTATTCAGCTTACTGAATTGCACGGAAAACATTGTCCTAAAAGTGTGTTTCAAAGGAGATAATGACTTATTTCGTTATTGTTTGGATTTTGCTACTTACTACTGGCTGCTGGCTTGGAATAGCACTGCTCAATGTATTCCAAGCTAGTTGTTTTACACGAGTGGGCGATCGTCTGATAGTTGCCTTATGGTTGGGAACTATTATTCTGTCGATCTCGCTACTAACAACCTCTCTAGTTCTTCCTTTGTCTCCACTTGTGGGAGCAATACTTGCAGGAAGTCTTTGTTTGTTGTCTTTACTTTCAAAGCGCACTCGAACGGAACTGCTAGCTTTAAGGTCAATATTATCTAAAAAGGTAATCTTAGAATTTCTGACGATCGCGATCGCGATTTCTTCTCTAACAACTCATCAAGTCACCTGGTATGACACAGGGTATTACCATTACCAAGTCATTCAGTGGCTAGAAAAATTTGGCACCGTTCCGGGTATAGCCTTACTGTTTCCCAATTTTGGCTTCACCTCATCCTGGTTTGCATTCGCTGCACCTCTAAATGCTGAAATCTTTGATTCTCGCGTTAGCGCAGTCACTAATGGTTTTGTTTTGCTAGTCGCTACACTACAATTCTTCATTTGTTTAACCTATTGTTTAAAGCGTAAAGCCTACCTAAGCGATTGGTTTATGGTAGCTTGCTCACTCATACTTCTACCAGTTGTAGTATTGGTAAGTTCACTAGAAACCATTTTAGTATCGCCATCTCCTGATATTCCTATCATTTTTATCGTAGAGAGTACAGTCTGGATGATTCTAGGACTCTCTACTCACAAAAAGTCTTTTTCAACAATGAGTGCAAGGGCGATCGAACCTGGAGTGATTCCACTATTTTTGTCAGCAGGAGCAGTGACCATAAAGCTGACCGCTTTACCAGTTTTATTAATCTCCGGCTTATTTTTCATTTTTAGCAGAGGATTCAGACCCCGACGAATCCTGGTTGCAGGTATAGTGATCACATTGGTGACAGCGCCAATGCTCATCTCTGGAGTCATTACTTCAGGGTGTCCAGTTTATCCATCTTCTTTATTTTGTCTCGATTTACCTTGGTCGCCAACCCTAGGAGACATTGAACATATTTCAAAGGGGACGCATGGCGTAACAAGTTGGGTAAATTCACCGCCTTCTGGCATACATCCTTGGCTCTGGTCACTCTGGCACTGGTTTAACTCCTCCATCCAAAAGCAATTTATGGCTTTGTTAATCCCACTCTCAATCTTTCCTATAATCTACCTTGTAAAAAAAGTAAAAATAGATCAATTCTATGAACAGCTTTGGGTAATTTTAATAGCAGTTTTAGGAATCATGTTTATCACACTGCAATCCCCTTTCTTCAGGTTTGCAGTACCTTATCTCGTTCTTATACCCGCTTTAGGAATTGCAGTTTACTTCAAAGATAATCTTGAGGTTACTTTTAATACAATTGTTGAGCGACTAGGCTCACAGTTTCTTTTCAGAAATATCCACAGCTTGCTGCCCGTCATCTATCTTTCTTTAATTGCTTCAATAGTTACGAGTTACGCCTGCATTAACTCATCCCAGTTACTGTTACCTCCTCAAATTCAGAGAATTTCATTTGTGAAGAAACAAGTTAACGATATTACCTATTTTTCTCCTGTTCAGAATGTATTATGTTGGGCAACTCAACTCCCTTGCACGAGCGAGGTTCTACCAAATGTCAAACTTCGTAATTCGGCAAGGGGGATAGCTGGAGGCTTTGTTCGCGTCCGAAATTAAGGTTAAGGGGGTTGAGTAGCAACGGATGCTGACTCGTAAATCGCCTTGATTTTCATTGGTGCTGGTGAGTTCGCGCTCATGAGGACTATTGGTGAATTGTACTATTAAGGGTTTGTTGGGGCTAATGATGCAAACCGGGAAGGGTGTGTTATGAACTGCGCCTTCATTTAGCAACGGAACAACAAACGACGCTAAGACTGAAATTCATACAGCACAAGGATTATAGCCTTTAGTTTCAATAAATCCATAGCGACCGTCATGGATGGAACCCTTGCCAACTCTGGCTTTCAGCTAGATCACGTTTGTGTAGTGGCAAAGATTTTTTCGAGTATGGCAACGATTCGATACCATTGGCGAATTCGAAGAAGGGCTGGTAAGGCACCAGATGCCTCATCTCCAACTCCCCCCAATGCAAATACTGTCTACTCTAGAAAGCAAGCTACCTCCCGTGTATAGAGCTTGCGAGAGTTCGCCAAGAGATTATAGCTACTGAGGAACTCCTTCACCTTAAACCAGCGCAGATTCGCATGTGGAGAGGATGTGACTGCGATCGGATTAGCTCTAGCTAAATTGAACTCATTCCACAGCTAGAACTAATTTGAGATCTACCGTTCTTTCAAACGATCGGGAGCCAAGGGCTTAATCTGAGTTGCCTTCTTCTTCCTCGTGCTCACTGCTTTCACCGATCGCCCTCAAATAAGCGTCGCCTGCAGCTTTTTTAAAGATGCCTTTGGTATGGCGTTCAAAGACGCGATCGCTCTTAATGCCCATCAGCTCCTTGCCAAAGAGCGGATCAACCCCGCGTCGGGTCACCTCAGTGCCAAAGGAATGACGGAAACGATGGGGATGAATCTTCTCGACTCCAGCGGTTGTCCCTAATTTCTTAATCATCTTATGTAACCCCTGATAGCCTAATCTCAGCCCGATACTCTTGGGGTCTTGAGCCAAAAACAGAGCACTTTGCGGCTTTAGCTCAAACAGCCCTCCTTGCGCCTGTCTCCAATCTAAATAGGCTTGTAGATGCGATCGCGCCTCTCGGCTCAGCGGCACCTCACTAATGTTCTGCCCTTTGGAACGATGAACCGTCAAAACTTTACCATTCCAATGCTCGACATTGAGGGCAGAGGCTTCAGAGGCACGCAATCCATGACTCAAAACTGCAACGATCGCCCGATCTCTGATCTGCGTTAGACCAGGCAATTCCAGAGCTTCTCCGATCAGCTTGAGATCTTCTGTTTCGATGTGAGCAGCAGGGAGTTCGGGTTCGCGTTCGAGATCGATCGCATCGGTGGGTAAAGGCTGATTCATGGGATAGCCGTTACTTTTGCGCAGCCACGTGTAGAACGATCGCAAAGTATTGAGGGCATGGTTTACAGAGGTCACTTTCAAGCCTTTGCTCTTGAGTTCACGACGAAACTTGCCGATATCGCTGGGGGTGATTTCTGTCCAGGATTTGTTGCACCAGGCGGCGAAGCGCTGAAGTTGACCTCGGTAGGCGCGTTGAGTATTATCTGCTTTTCCAGTTTGGCGGAGGAACTCTTCAATCTGCCAGTGGCGTAAATCGGGTGGTTCTCCTGGTCGAGACTGCTCCTGTATGCCGCCATTGAGCGGCACAATCATGATTGGTAAAATAGGGTTATTGAGAGAAGACATAGACTCTATTTAAGGTTAAGGTCTCAAAATTGGCTGCTGGGTCAGTGCAAGTTGTTCCAATAGCGTTGCAGCAGTTTCGGGTGGATGATATTGGCTAATCTCTGTCTTAAACTGTTGAGCCCTCGACTTAAAACTCGAATCAGTCAAGAGTTTCCTCACTGCTGTTTTAATTTGCTCAGGTGAGGGTGACTTTGTTTTCAAATTAATCCCTACCCCAGACCACTCTACCCGCGCACAAATTTCCGGTTTATCTTCCGTTTTCCCTGCCACTACCAGGGGAATGCCGTGAGCTAGAGCCATCTGAACGCCATTGAATCCACCATTGCTGACCATCACATCCACATGAGGCAAGAGGTCGGCAAAAGAAACATACTGCTCAACTCTCGCATTGGATGGAATCGGCACCTGCAAATCTTCTGGTTTCACACCCCCTGTGGTAGCAACAACCAGCACGTCCTCCTGTGCTAACGCTTGTAATGTCGGCAGCACCAGATCCTCAAGCTCTGTCGCGATCGTGCCTTGAGTGACCAGAACAACCCTGTTGCCTCCCTGCAAATCTGACCACCACCTTGGAGGAATAAATTCGATAAAGAGTGAAGATAGTAGCGGACCCACAAAATGAACTTGAGGTGGCAAGTCACGTCGGGGATATTCAAAGCTAGGAACCGTTCCTGCCAGGTATAGGAACGGTGAAATTGTGTCAAAGAATGTTTTATGAGCGGGTGGCAATTGCAGATCGGTTCGGATCTTGTCCATGTGAGCGGTCAAGTCCCGAAACAATACCTGCCCAAACAACCCGTTCAAAAACCGATTTCGCAGCCGTTCCATCAGCGAGACGCTGGGCTGAAGACCCAATCCAAAAGGCGGCGTGTCCGCACTGCTAAATCCGAAGGTCGAAATTCCAAACTCTGCCCACGGCGGTCCACCCTGCTCACTGATCCATGCTCCGCCTAAGAAGAACGAGTCTGTCACCACCACATCTGCCCTAAAAGTCTCTAAAATTTGGGCAATATCTTTAACCTGCCCAGCGGCAACATTAATAAAGAAGTTTTTGAGGTCAAATTTAAGTTGGGCAGGTCCTCGGAGGGCATTGCGCTGGGCTGTCACCTCCTTTGGAACATTGTCAGGATAGGAGTAATCGATCCAACTCCTGATCGGTACAAACTTAGCCCCCGTTGACTCAACAATTTCCTTGAAATATCCGCCTGTGTACCACCACACTTCATGTCCCCGTTCGACTAACACACGCGCAATGGCTTTACCAGGACTGACATGCCCAGCAATTGGAATCGTGCAAATCAAGAAACGTGCCATATTTTCGCTGCAATGAACTTGACCAGATTGTACTCTTCTCTTTTACCGATTTTCGTTCACTCCATTGTGGATTTCTAGAAGGCGATCGCCTGTGAGTTCAGCCATAACATGAGCAGTTTTTCAAGGATAAGTTGAGTAGTCAGAGACGTGAAATGCGAATTTGCGATCAATGCGATCGCGGTAATTCCCTGAATTTCAACCATAAATTGAGCGAAATTTTCGGTTTAAAGCATAAATTGAGCAAACCTTCAAGATCACATGAATTACCGCAAACGTCCATACTGAAAGACTTTTCAGCTTTTTACAATCTTGGTTCTAAATTGGGTGGTAGACGTCGAATTATGGAAATGCTTGTTTGTCAGGACTTCCCTGAATTTCAAGCATAAAGTGAGCAACTGAATTTCAAGCATAAAGTGAGCGGCTTGTTCAACTTATGGTTGAAACCACATCAGAAGTTGGATGAATTTTAGGTGCAGATAATTGCTGTTCTAAATGAGCGCCTTCAGCATCTCCATCAAGCGGTGCATGGATTAGCCTCAGAGCGGGCGATCTTGCGGTTAGCGCAATTCATTCAGAATACTGCGATCGCTGAAGGAACAGATGTAATTGAGCAGGGATTATGCTTGCGATCGCGTCTGCCTTACTATCAAATTGCTCGCAGCATTGGGATTACCTATGAAGAATGTGTACGGCTGTTCAAGCAGATTCAAACAGTTGTCACTTACCGTCGGGGCGGTAAGATTTTGGTGTTAGATTGGGCAAAGTTAGAGGCGATCGCCAACGGGCACATTCCAGGGATTTGCTGAATGCAAGCATATACGTATATCTAATTTTGAATTGAAAACTGCTGTTAACTGGGAACAAAAATTTATGGAGAAACCTCTGTATGGAGAAGAGCAGTTGAACTCGGTTCAAGCCTGTTGGCTTCCGTTTCAGGTGTTGGTAAAACTTTTGTCGCTACTAAAAGCGTATGAGGGCTGCGAAAGGTTTGCCGCGCTTCCGGTTCTTGAAGTGCTTCCATCGTTTTCACATGGGCGCACTCGTCTTCGCGGATGTTGATGAACACCTCGTAGAGGTTGTCTACCTGAGCATGACGAAACTCGCCCCCTGGTGTTGTCTGAAACTCTTCAAACATGTAGAGATCGCCATCACGGTAGTAGTCGATCGCAACCTGGAGGGCAGGTTGAGCTTTCAGATCTGCTTCATGAGTGTTTAAGTAATCGTCATAGGTGTGGTAGGCATGATCTTCAATCAGTTCCATTAGGTAGTAGGCGTACCTGGGAAGCAGCATATAAAGCAGCACGACAATCCAGTAGTAAGCCACTGCAATGTGTTGCGCAATGAAGCGATCGATCCACTGGCGATTGCCTCCCAAAGATTCCATAATCAACAGGTGATGTAATTCATTCCAGGTTTCAGCAAAGTGAACTTTCAACAAGTCTTCTCTGCGCCAGAAACCCAGCGTCTCGTAAAGATGTAGCACTGAGAGGTAGGAAAAGTAAGGGACACGGGCGATCGTTTCCAGCACATAGAACCGAGCATAGGAACGATCGCCATAGACAACATCCACAATAAAGACGAAAAAACTAACAATTACTCGGATCAAAACTTTCATAGTAAATTCCTCCAAAAGCCGAACACATTACCGAGGGTTCAGATTTCCGACTTCTTAAAAAAGTCGGAGATCTAGAAGGACTGATCGCCTTGAAATAGGCTTAACTCAAACGAGCCAGAATCCAGAGCGCAAGACGTTCTAATCCCACTAATAAAGCAATCACTCCGACTGCTAAACTAAAGAGAACGAGACTGTTTTTACTGCCTGCTAGGAAAGCGAAGCTCAATGAGGTCGAGACTGCGGGGGGATGGACGACATCCAGCACAATCATGAGAACAATGGTGACGACCATCGCCGCTGCCGCCGCACTGTAACCAGCCCCTAAAACAAAATTGGCAAGCAAGCCGATCGTCGCCGCCATCAGTTGAGACAGAAGCAGCGATCGGGCTGTGTTACTTCTGTGGTGCGGGTCAAGGTAAACCAGAAAAGCACTGGAGGCAAGGGAGGCAAACAACAGCCGTTGCCGACTCAACACTTCAACCAATGCCATGAGGCTCAAAATTGTGAGGGTAGGTGCTGTTGCTAATAGCAGTTCTTCCTTCAGCGACAAGCGCTGTCTGAGCGATCGATTCGTGTCTTCAATTAGCTTTAAACTGAAACGGTTTCGACTCATCATTCCCCAATACCGATAGCTTTCTCTGGTAATCGGCGTTGCTCTCCTTGACGAATTTCTCGCTCTAAGAAGTAGTTGAGCAGCGTTCGTAATAAAACGATCGCTGCTAAATTTGAAATATCCTGGTGTGTCGGAGCAACTGCTGTGCGGAGGATATCACTGGCAACAGTGAACTCTAAACCTAGCGACAATACTTGTCCCAGTTGCAGACGAATCATTTCGATGCTACCAAAATGCTGCCTACGCGAGAATAATTGGCGGACATAGCTCAAGATGCCCTGCCCGATCGCCCCACCAATCACAATTGCTGCTGCAATTTCCGCCCCTGCTGCCAGATAGCCGACGATGACTTTCAACCAATCCTCTAATGGACTAATTAGCTCGACGGCTTGATTATTCTGTCCTGAATTTAGACTCAGCAGCAATACTAATCCCAAAATGAGGAAGAGCGGCAACAGCAAATTGGGCAGAGAATCTCGCGACTCGTGTTTCATGGGTTTCTACGTAATTCGTTTTACCAGACGACTGAAAAGCGTCAATGATTTAATTTGGTTTGGAGTTTGGCAGAGCTAAATAGGGAAAGTGGGTTCGCAATCCATTTAGCTTCCCGACTTGGTCTGAGAGAGGTGCATTGGCGAGTAGGCTCAAAATCAGGTCTGGTGTATCATCTGCCAGTGCCCGTCCATTTCGTCCAGCAAAGCCATAGCTGGTGGGTAACTGCGGGTTGTAGGTGAGAACATCGGGGAAAAGAAACTGCGCCACTTGCTGCCCGTAAGCCTGAGGGTTGGTTGTCGTGCCTGCGAGTTGAGTGACCTTCGCAACGAATGCGGCGATCGTCTCGCCGTATTTGGCAATATCCTCGTGGGGCAGAGACTTATTGTAAGCATCCTTAAGGTGCTCGTCTTGAATGAAAACTTGTTGGACAAGGGGGGTCGCCGCACGGTTGATGGTTTTCCACTTGCCTTCATGCTGAATCGTCGTTGTGCCCCAAAGCTGAATCGTTTCAGTACTGAGAGCCGCGCTGGGCAGTTCTAAGACGATCGCGGTGACGTTATGCTCTGCCAAAGCATTTTCAGCCGTATCAAACACACTGGGATCGAACCGATTTTCCTCTAGAATCAGCTTGGCAAATTGCCCAAACGCTCCTAGATTGAAAAAGAAGGGGTCGGCGACCAGCCCTGCCCAAAGGCGACCACCGTCACCAACTGAAATGATCTCGCCTGTATTGCCTGCCGCGATCAGGTTGCCATCACTGCCATATTCTGTAGCAGCACTGCCCTCTAAGCGACGCAGGTCAATTCGCTGAATGCCGCTCGAGTCAGGCTCTCCAAAGGTAATGCGGTAATCAATGTCTTCAATAATGTCAGCATTGGTATCGATTTTGAAATCATAAAGTGCGCCAGATCGAAAGGTAGTTGGCGATAGCTCACCCGCTAGCGGATTGACTGCCATGATCAAAACAGTGGTGTTTGCAGCTTCACCTGCAAACACATAGATATCTGTAATGTCTACTCGTCCATCTTCCTTAGCCGCTGGAGAATCAATATGGTGTGACATAAGATCGTGTACTCCTCTGTTAATGTTTTTTTTGAGAACAGCAGCACTGATGATTTAAACGTTGCTGTCTTACAACGCAGAATCACAGCACTTGACCAAATCTACGCGTCTTAATCTGGTTTGAAGCGATTCTTGGATATGTGATTGTTCTCTAACCCAATACCGCTCGACTGCATCGACTAAAGCGATCGCTTCGAGATGATTTAGAGCCTGGATTTTGCGATGGAATGTCTCTGAGTTAACAGTCCACTTTTGATCCAGGTGATCCCGATGAACGGCAGTGTCAACTTGCTGCCAAATCGTCCTACCTTGCTGGGGATCATCCTCAAGTTGATACCCTTTTAAGGCTTCACAAATAAGATGGGCTTCATTCTCTGTCCAGGACGTTTCAAGTAGATGGTAATTTAGCAGGGCATAGTACCGTTTCAAGTCCCGCAACCCCACTGTACTGATATCTTCTCCATGTTGAAGCAGCGTTGCTTTAAGCTTAGAATCCTGGGAAATTAGCGTGTTACTCTCCATCTGTAATCTCCTTAAGTTCATCTGTTTTGATCAAGCAATAGTGTTTCCATTGCTACACTAATAAATACACTCTGAAGAAAAGAAAGGATACGGGGATTTGCGTGTGTACTAAGCCATTTAGACCATGCGCGATCGCAAATGTGGAACGTCTTTCTCGTTCAGATAAACATCAGCCTGCTAACTACTTCTAGGTGCATTTGCTCCCTTCTTTTTCTCACTAACTGAGCCTAAATAGACATCACTATGAAAGTGCTTAAAGGAACAGCAAGAAATTGAATGTTGTTTCTTGATACTTACAATACGAGAATTGCTCCCCTATTGTCGCATCCCCTGCGAGAAGTCTTTTCCCTAGCAGCAGGGATAGCGATCGCCTGACTCTTAGGGCTAGGAACGACCTATCCTCAAGAGCAGGCTAAATTCTTAAAGCGTATTCTTAAAGCGAAATAATGCCGCGCTTCAATGCCACAATCATTGCTTGTGTGCGATCGCCAACTGCCAGCTTGCTCAAAATGTTTTTGACATGGAATTTAACCGTGCCCTCAGCGATCGACAAAGCAACACTAACCTCTAAGTTGCTCTTACCCGTTGCCATTAGGCGCAACACATCTAACTCGCGATC
Organism: Elainellales cyanobacterium; assembly: GCA_038204505.1. Classification (GTDB taxonomy): domain Bacteria; phylum Cyanobacteriota; class Cyanobacteriia; order Elainellales; family Elainellaceae; genus Timaviella. The sequence continues at coordinate 2,249 of JBBRCV010000146.1, read as the reverse complement.
GCTCAATTCTGGACTCCCCATCCGCTCAGCTAGTTTTGCGCCTACAGCAGGGGGAATATATTGATGACCCTTGTGAACTGTCCGAATTGCGGTCAGCAGCTCGTCTGGTTCTGCATCCTTCAAAACATAGCCCTTTGCACCCGCTCGCAGTCCCCGGTAAATGTCTTCATCCCCGTCGTAAGTTGTTAGGACAATGATTCGAGCATTGGCAAACTCAGCACAAATGATAGCGATCGCCGCAACGCCACCCAACTCAGGCATCCGCAAATCCATTAACGTCACATCGGGTTGATGTTGACGAAACAACTCTATGGCTTCGTGCCCATTGCAAGCTTGCCCAACCACGGTCATATCCGGTTTGTAGTCGAGTACGGCGGCTAAACCTTCTCGCATAAACGGATGATCATCGCTGATCAAAATGCGGATTGGGGATAAGCCAGGTGTAGAGGATGAGAGGTGCGGGTTCGTCATGGCGTTTGTACCCTCACAATGATTTCTGTTCCTTGTCCAGGGTGGCTCTGAATCATCAATTGTGCCTTAATGCGTTCAGCACGCTCGGTCATGCCAAGTAACCCGAAGCCTCGACCAACTGTTAAACTACTACTTTCAAACCCTTGCCCATTATCTTTGATCTGCAAGATGCACTGCGATCGCTCATACCGCAACTCAACACAGATTTCACTCGCATTCGCATACTTAAAAGCATTGGTTAACGCTTCTTGCCCGATCCGAAGCAGATTCGCTTCAACCTCTCTTGGTAAAGCATAGGGTTCACCGATCGCTGCACAGACGACCTGAATGGTTGTCAGGTCAAACATCTGAGCAGTAAGTCGTTCAAGGGCGCTCTGCAAATCCCCTTCTTCTAGAATCTGCGGGCGGAGTGCCTCTACCGATCGACGGGCATCAGAAAGCCCAGAACGCGCTAAGGTTCGCCCCGTTTTCAGGTGTGACTGGGCGGCATCTGGATCGAGCATAATACGCTGGGAGGCAGCATCTAAGTGAACAATGATGCCCGTAAAAGCTTGGGCGAGAGTATCGTGGATTTCCCGCGCCATGCGGTTGCGCTCTTCCAAGATAGACGTTTCTTCCGCCTGTTTGCGATCGGCAATATCGCGGATCATCACCAGAACCTCACTATCTCCAATCGCTATAATCCGAACTTCTTGGTCATAAACCTGATCTTCACTTACAATTTTCTGTTCGTAAACCTGTAGCTCACCCGTTTGGATGGCTTGGTGCGTATACTCCATTCGTGTTTGAGCAATATTGGGCGGCAGAACATCGCGAACATTAGCACCCACTTGCAACTGCTGAGGATTAAACGGCTGAAAGTTTCCACTTCTCACCACTTTCAGATAAGTGCCATCTTGACTCATTTGAATCAGCAGATCGGGGATGGCACTGATCATAGCGCGATTAGTGGCTTCACTTTGTTGTAGTGCTTCTTTTTCTCGCTCTAGTTCCAGTGTGCGTTCAGTAACTTGCTGTGCCAGTACCTGGTTATAGTCTGCTAAAAATTTCTCTGCCTGTTTCCGTTCGGTAATATCTTGAAACGCGGCGATCGCGTAGATTACGTTTCCAGCTTCATCAAAAATTGGGGTTCCCCAACTTTCGATCGGAATGATCCGATTCTCTTGATGGATTTCTATATCATCCACACTGGACTGTTCGCCGTTGAGTGCCCGCACAATCATCAAGCGTTCATTCGGGTAGGGGCGATCGGTTCCTGCGATGTACAGTTGGTAGACCGCTGCGATCTGCTCTGAGGTGACAGCGGGAAGCACCCCCTTGCCCAAGAGCTGAATCGCCTTCTGATTAGCATAGTAGGGGCGACCGGCTGCGTCTAAAACCGTAATGCCAACCGGAACAGACTCTAAAAATTGCTTGAGGCGGATCTCATTCTGAGCGAGGGTATGGTTCAAAGACCGCATGTCGGCAAACGCGGTTTGGATCTGCTGTGCCATCTGGTTGAATGACCGAGCCAGTTCGCCCAAATCGCCCGATCGCTCAACTTCTAATGTCTGATTCCATTCGCCACGCGCCAGCGCCTTTGCCGATTGACTGACATTGATCATTGGTTCGGTAATCCAGCGGGCAGTCAAAATGCAGATCAGGATGCCAAAAAGCAACGCCGCAGCACAAAGCAGGATCGTTGTGTAACTGCTCTGATGAATCTGCCCCAGGAAATCTGATTCGGGCAATACTGTGACAATCAGCCAGTCTAGCCCGTGGGCATCTTTGAATGGCAC
>JBBRCV010000145.1:0-14479 GCA_038204505.1 Elainellales cyanobacterium | reverse complement strand
GCTCCGAGAGCACTACCATTTGTGTAAATCATTTAATGCCGTGAAGTTCTTATTTGAGTTCGTGACGCATCAACAAATCTTCAATTTCCCTAAACTGTTTTCCTATGGATACTTCTCATGAATCATTTAGGATTGCTATATGACCTGAGTGCCTATGATCTGCCTGGGCGATCGGGGGAGCAGTCCCAGACTGCAATTGTTCTACTGACTCCATATCCTTAGCCTCCTTACAAACTGAATTAACTCGAACGGCATGGCGATCGCTACTTTGTTAGAAATCTCAAAACATCATTCGACACTTCAAAAGTCAGAATTAAGTCTGACCTAGACATTTGGTGACCCAATTTAGCTGCCTCGATATGTACTGTAGGCATAGGGTGATACGAGCAGAGGCACATGGTAGTGAACGGTTGTATCAGCCACTCCAAATTGAATGGAAATTCGATCTAAAAACATTGGCTTCGGGAGGTTATTAAAGCGTTGAGCAAAGTAATGACCGACGAAAAACACGAGTTCATAAACTCCAGACTTAAACTCTTCATCTACTAGGAGTGGAGCATCAGTGCGTCCATCAACGTTGGTTACTGTCGTCTTCAGTAAGCTTTTCTGACCTGCTGAATTATCAGTAAGCCAAAGTTCTATGGTTAGGTCTGGAGCAGGAAGACCGCAAGTAGTATCTAGAATGTGAGTTGTTAGTTTGCCTGTCATTAACGTTAGGATAAATACAGGTTTTTGAGCAGAAATCTTTGACTATCAAGTAACTCAATAGATTTATTAGTAGATAGAGCTTTGGTTCTTAACTATCTATTGCTAAGACATCACAGAGCCTTTGAATCGTATTCAATTGCATTAATTGACTGGGTTCAGCTTCTACTGATACACTGCACAGACTTAATTTTTAACAGTTTGCTATTGTAAATTATTTGAGGACAAACACTAGTAAACGTTGTTATATGAAATCAAGTTGTATTCGATCGCACATTTTTGTCTTACTCATGAAAATTACAAGATAGTTATTAAATCACTTTACAATAACAATGCGACATCTTTGCCTTAAGGCAGTTCGAATCATCATTTCACGAGTATTGAACTTGGGCTTAATTTATTAAGCTGTCCTTAAATTATCTATACATTTTTCAATATTAAATTGAATAGCCAAGCGTTCTCCTGAGCCGGAAATTCTCCAATGCGATCACTTAATGTTCCTAGGAATATGAAGATCCCCTAGCCTACTAGCAACGCTCTTAAAGCATCTTCTCAAAAAGCACATTGAGCACAACAAGTAGGCATTCATAAAACCTGGATTACTCACATTTCAGATAGCACAGTTTTTAAGTTCATTAATTTAATTTCTGATATTTTTTACTACTTTACTAAGGCAAGCAGACGCAGTTGAGTAATTTGAGCAATCTCTAATAGCGATTGCTGCATCTCTGCGTCAAAAGAATTTTTTAGACGGCTGTTAAAAGCTTCTAAAATGCTCTCCTTAGTATGATCTTTAACTGCAATAATGAAAGGAAAACTGAATTTATCCCTGTAGGTTCGATTGAGTTGCTGAAAGCGTTTATATTCTTCGGACGTTAACTGAGCTAGTCCTGCTTTAGTCTGCTCTTGAACAGAAGCATCTGCCATTTTTGTGTTGCTGCCTAGCTCAGGGTGTACTCGCACAAAAGCCAGTTGGCTTTCTTGAGCCATCTCATGGACAACCCTCATCATTTGTAGATGCAAGTGTTTCACATCTGTAAATGGACGATGTTTCCAGGCTTGATGAGCGATCGCAGGAGTTTCTTCAAACACGTTCCCAAATGCCTTAACAAATTCCTCTTGACTCATCTGATTAATTTCATCTATTGCATAAATCATCGCACCCTCAATACAAGTAAATTTATGTCATCTAAAGTATGATTCTGATTTGTGCAGCCTATCGAAAAGGGCAGTTTTACAGGACTGATTGCTTCACTACAGCTTTCCGAGCCGCGTCCAGCGTTGCATTAAGATGGCTAAGTGTAAGTTGGGTTGCAACTTTTCTATTTCTACTTCGGTAAGCATGTAGAATAGCTCGGTGTTCCTGTTCAGATTCTTCCTTTCGGAGTGGCTGCTCGGTGAATGATAGATTGATATAAATAGCGGCTAAGTCTGAGAGACGATGCAGTACTTCTTTTAAATGAATTGTTTGAGCAGCAGAATCTAATATTGTGTGAAACTGTCGGTTTAGATCGACCCACCACTCATGATCTGAGGTGATTTCCATTTGACCTAGCAGCACTTCTGCGTCATCAAGCTGCTGCTGCGAAATTTGAACAATTCCCTTCTTGATGTTAAGAGTGATCAAAACCGATCGCATTTCGTACACTTCTTCTAGTTCAGTCAAGGTTGGCATCCGGACGATCGCCCCTTTAAAGGGATCAAGTTCAATTAAGCCTTGGGTACTCAGTTGTCGTAAGGCTTCTCGAATAGGCGTGACGCTAACATTTAAGGTTTCTGCCAACTCAGATTGCACCAAGCGGGTTCCACCTGGCAACCGCCCTAGCAAAATAGCCTGTCGCAAGTGCTCAGTGACTGTAGCCTGGGTAGTGCGGGGAAACTTGTCTAACCCAGTCAGTTGCAGTTTAGATATCAAGGGCAATTACTCCTACTCCTTAAACCGATATGCAACATTATGCCATTCTCACTAAAAATCTTGGATTATATATAATATATGATATATTTTGTGACCTTGATAACATTTTCCCCTTGTCGTTGTCGCTATAGTTTCAAAATCCTACTTTAAGGATATTAACTAGAACGTTCATTAGAATTTACACTTCATCAGCAATAGGAATAAGTGTTTTACATGGTCAGTGTACTGATTCGTAATGCAACAGTTTTGCCCTTCACTCCCCAATTAGATGGCAGTCTTGATCTATCACCGCAGACCGCCGATGTTCTGGTGGAAGGCGATCGCATTATGCAGGTCGCACCCTCCATTGAAGCGACTGCGGAGCAGGTTTTTGATGCAACAGATCAACTACTGATTCCTGGATTTGTGGATGCTCATACCCATACGGTAGTGGGTGTTTTAGAAAAGTGTGGGTATGAAGCGCTGCCGCTCGAACTGTGGATGTTATACTTGCCGCCCGACCAAAAGCTAGATCCCCGAATGCATTATTTATGTGCGGCGATCGCGGGGTTGGAAGCCATTAAAAATGGGACGACGACATTACAAGATGACCTCTATGCCTTGCCTTACACACCATCAGAAATCTTTGAGGCAACTGCTCAGGCTTACTCAGATCTGGGCATTCGAGCCAGCCTTTCTCTCCATGCCATTAATCGACCACTTCACCACACCATTCCTTACTTAGAAGAGCTGCTACCTGATGAGATGAAGCAAAAGTTTACTCAATCTGTCAGTGAGTTTTCTATTGAGAGTTGGGCAAAGCTATTCTGTCAGATCTACCAAGACTGGCACGGTAAAGATGGCTTGATTACAACGGTTCTTGCACCCTCGGCAGCCCAGCGAGTAACACCAGAGTTAATGAACCGTATTGGTTTACTCTCAGAGGAATTTGACGTACCGATTCATGCCCATTTGCTGGAAACTAGAACTCAAGCTATAACCGGATTAGAATTCTACGGCGAATCAATCATTCAATGGGCGAAACGTCACGGAATACTGACTCATCGCACCACGATCGCCCATGGAATTTGGCTAACCCCTACGGATATTGAGTTAGTGGCTGAAGCAGGAGCGACGATCGTTCATAACCCAGTGAGCAACTATCGCTTATGCAGCGGCATTGCTTCGATTCGAGCTTTGATAGAGGCAGGGGTAAATATTGCAGTTGGCACAGATGGTATGGACACATTCAATATTTTTAATGTGATTAGAGCTGCAGGATTAACTCACTCCGTGATTGACTCCGATTATGAGCATTACCCTAAGGCAGCAAATGTCTTGAAATGGGCGACGTATGGCGGTGCGAAATCTGCGTTACTTCATAAGGACATAGGGGCGATCGCCCCAGGCATGAAAGCCGATTTTGTGTTGTATGACTTGAACTCTCTTAGCTTTACACCTTGTCATCAATTGCCCATTCATTTGGTGTACGCAGAAAACGGGCGATCGATACGCAAAGTATTTGTGAATGGTCAGTTGGTGGTTCAAGACGGTCAGGTTTTGACCCTCAATGAAGCTGATATTTTGGCAGAGTTTAGGGAGCGACTACCAGAGTATCTGAAACTCCGGCAAGGGTTTCATCAACAAGGCACGCAACTCCGATCTGCGATGGATAAAGTGTTTCGACGAGCGATGGCCCAGCCCTTATCGATCGATAACTTCAGTAGAGCAGGCTTGAGTAGCCTTAATGTCCCAACTCAAGCCGTTCACTGATTTACTCTGATCATCATTTTCAAGTCTATCCTTATGGAGGTGCCCTATGAATTTCACTTCTCGTCGTAAATTTTTGCAGTACGCTTCCTTAACTTCTTTAGGAATTGCGGCTGCTAAACTGAGTGGCTGCACGTCTCAAGCTCCGTCTACCAGTGCAGCAACAGGGTCAAGCCCTAAAGCTAATGGCGGCACAATTCGTATCCTCTCTTGGCCAGGTTACGAAGAGAAAGATGTGGTTGGTAAGTTTGAGCAAGATACGGGCATTAAGGTTGAGTTTAAGAACTATGTGGGCGGTGAACAAATGCTGCAACTGGTTACCCAATCTCCATCAGGGACTTATGATTCAATCGTGGCTGATGCGGAATACTTGCCAAAATTAATTGCGTTGAACGTCATTGATCCCCTCAAGCAGGAAGATTTTCCAGAGTTTAAGAATTATGTGCCGTCCTACCAAAATATGCCTCTGTTCTATGACCAGGGCAAGATGATGGCAGTTGCAACTCGTTATGGTTTTTACGGGATGGCATTCAATAGCGACTTGATTAAACCAGAACAAGCTGCATCCTGGGAGTTATTGCTAAGCCCTGATTTGAAGGGAAAAATCTCGATGTTTGACTGGTATCTACCCAACATGGGGGATTTCAGTTTGGCAGTTTTTCCCAATCGAGAAAACCCCTATGACTTAACAGATGCCGAATTGCAAAAAGTCAAAGAATGGATGTTGAAGCTGAAACCAAATGTCTCACTAATTTCTCAGAACTTCCAGGACGTGACTAACTCATTTTTAACAGGTGGTGTGGCAGCGGCTCCCATTGGTGATTGGCTGATTCAAAACCTGGTAGCAGATGGGCACAGTAACTTCACAGCAGTCATTCCTAAAGAAGGGGCAATTCGCTGGAGTGAGGGGGCAACGATCGCCACAGGCAGTAAGAATAAAGAATTGGTGATGCAGTGGATTAATTACATGACCACCGCCGAACCTCAGTCTCGTTTGGCGAATGTGAAAACTTCTAAGTGTCAAGTACCAAATCTTAAAGCGGTTGATTTGATGAACGATGCTGAAAAGAAGCTGTTAGGATACGTGCCAGATGTGAAGAATACTGGAAAAACTCTAGCAGTGGTGAAGACAGAGCAGACGGTTCCGCGACGGTTGCCTAAACAGCAAACAGATAAAGTTTGGCAAGACATTTATAACGAGTTCAAGACAAGCTAGTCGAGCGTTTATCTTCGTCCCTAGGCTGTACTAAGAACGAGGGTAACGAATGCAATAGCGTCCAAATACAGGAGTTCTAATGACACTCTCCCAGATTCGGTCAGCCTCTTTAACTCAGGCATTGACCCATGATCTCGAACTCGTCGATATTTGTAAGCATTATGGTCAAAACCCAGTGCTTGAGAGCATTCATTTGAGTGTAAAAGCTGGAGACTTCGTTGCCATTATGGGACCGAGCGGCTGTGGCAAGACGACCCTGTTGCGCGTTATCGCAGGCTTGGAAGCTGTCTCTAAGGGGCAAGTCCTACTGCAAGGAAAAGATATTACGCACTTGCCTGTGAATAAGCGAAATACACCTCTAGTTTGGCAAAACTTTGCTCTGTTTCCTCATTTGAACGTTTGGCAAAATATTGCTTTTGGGCTGACTTTAGCACGTTATCCCAAGTCGGAAATTCAGCAGCGTGTTCAAGAGATGGCGGTAATGTTGAATTTAGAACCTTTATTGGAGCGCCATATTAGTCAGTTGAGCGGTGGACAGAAGCAGCGAGTAGCGATCGCCCGTTCCCTAGTGACAAAGCCCAATATTTTACTGCTAGATGAACCTATGAGTGCTCTTGATCCTCACTTACGCGTCAGGATGCAGGGAGAATTAAAGCGTTTACAGCAAACCTTGAAAATTTCTTTTTTCTACGTTACGCACAACCAAAATGAAGCCTTTTCTATGGCGGATCAAGTCGTGGTAATGAATCGAGGTCGGATTGAGCAAATCGGTTCTCCATCCGAAATTTATAATCATCCCGCTACGCACTTTGTAGCAGAATTTGTGGGAAATAACAATTTGTTTGATGGGGAGGTGATCGGAATAGGCAACCAAATGATTCAGATTCTATGTCCTCAAGGGAAGATTCAAGCACCTTATCGAGATCGGAGCTATCAAATTGGCGATCGCGTTACGGCGGTCGTTCCGGCTGATCGGATGGCGATCGCTGCTGCTGGATCTAGTGGGTCTAGTCAGAATAGTGTCCAGGCAACGCTAAGAGCAAGAGAATTTATTGGTTCTCAGGTGATTTATTTTCTGGAAACTTCTACAGGTCAGGAGATTAAGTTGATTCAGCAGCAGTCTCTTGATGAAAGTTTAAGTGTGCCTATTAATGCTGACCTGCATCTGAGTTGGAAAGTTGACAGTACGATTATTCTAGGTGAACGCATTGCGACCTAAAGTTTTAACCTTGTATCAAACTAAAGCTCCCAATGAAGCCAGTTCTCTGCGGCTAATTTGTCTTGCTCCTGCGGTTCTTTACGATAGCTTTCTGTTTTTACTTCCTTTGCTATTTCTCCTTTGGATTGGGTTCTGGACGGTTGATAATTATCGCCCTGTTCCAGGTTTTTCGCTGTCTAACTATATTGATATTTTCCAGCAGTTTTTTAGTAGATCTCGTTATGCCTATGCAATTATTCAATCGCTCTGGGTCAGTTCTACGGCTATCTTGGGGGCTTTGCTGTTTTGCTACCCCTTAGCAATGGCGATCGCATTCGTTGTTCCAGTTCGCTATCAACGTTTAGCTATCCTGCTGGCGATCGCCCCCTTCTGGAGTAGTTATATCCTTCGACTTTATGCCTGGCAAATGCTCTTAAACAAAGAAGGGATCATTAATTCTTTCTTAAAAGGGATTCATTTAACTAAGCACCCTATTGAAGTAGTCTTTACGCAAGTAGGAACGCGCATTGGATTAATTCATTATCTTGCCCCTATTATGATTTTAATCCTTTACCTAGCGTTACAAAACATTGATCGGACATTGATAAGTGCTGCAAAAAATCTAGGTGCGACCTCGTGGCAAGTTTTTTGGCGAGTGCTGTTGCCACTAACGCGAACAGGCATTGTTTATAGTGCAGTATTTGGCATGATTATTAGCCTTGGAGATGTTCTCTCTGGGATTATTTTAGGAGGTGGCACGGGAAAATCTATTTTTGGCAGTCTGCCGCTATTTGCCACTATGATTCTGAACGAATATGCTGCATCAACCAACTTGCCGCGAACTTCGGCACTAGCGACAATCTTAATTTTTATCATGATTTTAGTTCTAATTGCTGGAACCAAACTATCTCATGCAGAGCAGTGAGGTAAAAATGACTCGTAAACAAGACAAGCCTTTAACAGAACGACTGCTGAAAATCGCTGGATGGATTTATTTATTTCTAGGATTTGGTTTTCTGCTGCTGCCCATTTTTTCGCTCGTGCTATTTTCTTTTGAAAATAGTCGATTACCATCCTTACCTTGGACAGGCTGGACATTAAAGTGGTATGAGTTTCTGCTCTCAGATGGACGATTACTGGAAGCCCTCAAGAATAGCTTGATTGTTTCGCCGCTTGCTGCTGCCGCCGCTACAGTGATTGGGTTTTTTGCGTCTTATGCTCTCAATCGATTTGAATTTTTAGGCAGACAAATTCTATCTGTGATGCTGATTGTTCCGATTTTAATTCCGCCTTTGATTATGGGAGTAGCGTTCTTAGGTCTGTTGTCGCGGATTAATTTACAAGGGCAATTGTTGAGCGTGTTCTTAACCCATGTTGTCATTCTGATTCCGACAGCGATCGCCCTCATCACTATTCGTCTTGCCCAGATGCCCAAGGACATTGAACAAGCGGCATGGAATTTAGGAGCAACGGAATGGCAAGCTTTGTTTAAAGTAGTGCTGCCCTGGTCAATTCCGGGTATTGCAGGTGCTTGGTTATTATCATTCACTTTTTCATTTGATGAGTTTGTGATTTCCTGGTTTGTCTCCGGTTTCCAGCCTACATTGCCTGTCGCCATCTATAGTTTTATGGCGTTCAATCTTGATCCCTCTCTCAATGCGATCGGGACTATCATCTTTGCCATATCAGTTCTATTGTTAATTGGTGTTGAGTTGCTCCTAATTCCTCTTTTAATAGAAAGTCGAGCGTCCACTAAACAAAATGTCACTTGAGCGATCGGTTTCACCTCAGAAAAATTCTATGCTTTCCTTCGTTCCGTCTGAAATGACAGATCCCGCTCCTTATCATCTCCTGACAAGTATTGTTGCCCCTCGCCCGATCGCTTGGGTCTCCACCATTAATGAAGCAGGAATACCCAATCTTGCTCCCTACTCGTTTTACAATGCGGTTGCAGGGTTTCCTCCTACAATTATGTTTTCTGTGGCCTATCGGCGGCGAGAGCCGCAAGAAAAAGATACGTTAAGAAACATTAAACAGGTCGGTGAATTTGTTTCTCATGTCGTTGATGAAGCTATGACAGACGCTATGCTCAAGACGGCCGTTGAGTTTGACTATGGAGTCAGTGAGTTTGAGGTGGCAGGTTTAGAAACATTAGCTTCTACTGATGTGCAACCGCTACGAATTGCCGCTGCTGCGGTTGCGATGGAGTGTAAAGTAACTCAGATCGTCCCAGTGGAAGGAGCGACAAATGTTATGGTGTTAGGACGAGTGTTAAGGTTTCATATTCGAGAAGACCTATATCGTTCAGAACTGGGACTGGTCAATACTATTGGAATGAAGCCGATTATGCGCTTGGGAGGGCCGGTGGAATATACGAGGATTGGAGATTTATTCTTGAAGTGACCTCTAACTTGATACTGTTAGGAGTCTCCTTGAAGTTGAGTCAAATTCAACCTCTGTATGCTCCGTCATACAGCATTAGAGGATTGCTCAATTAGCAGTAAACAGACTCACAGGAGCTAACCTGAGAGCATTTCTGATGGGAGTCACCGCAAAGACTTTTGACAAATGCTTTGTTAATGGTCACTGAAGCCAAAGAGATGCTGCTGCATAATATTAAGCCGACCCATGCATTTGCAGAGGGGGTGAGTTGATCGTAGATATCTCTCAAAATGGTTCTTTTGCCATAGTCTGCGGGGGCAACGATGGAAATCAGTCGGGGTTGTTCGCCTTCTAAGCCATGGAAGAGGAACAGATTTATTTCGAGGAAACCAATCGTACCCGTCCGCTTAGGACAGAGCTTCTAATTGGGTATTGTTTTAGCCACTCAGAGCAACTATCCTTCAGTAAGACTCTGATAGCTGTTTACTTCTTTTTACCTCATGCATGTGAACGTTTTCAAGATTCCGCAGCGCCGACCAGATGACCTCAGTTCTCTCGACACGCTCGTCCAATCTGGACAACTTGACCCGACTAAAATTGTTGCGATTCTGGGAAAAACTGAAGGCAACGGTTGCGTCAATGACTTCACACGCGGCTTTGCAGTGCAGACGCTGAAAGCATATCTTAGTGCGCATGTAGGATCTGAAATTAGTAACCGGATTGTTTATGTCATGTCTGGAGGCACCGAAGGAGTGCTTAGTCCGCATTTGACAATTTTTGTGCGGGACGAGTCAGCCCTAGATACCCTCTGCTCCAATGCGCTTGTGCTCGGTATCCACCATACTCGGTCGTTTCAACCCGCCGAGATCGGGACGTTGGCAATGGTAAAAGCCGTGGCAGCAGGGGTTAAGGCAGCGATTTTGGATGCAAAACTATCCCCCTTGGAGGTGCATTTTGTGCAAATCAAGTGTCCGTTAGTCAGCAGCGCAGAGTCTGGGAGCAAACAGGATGGTTACACCTCCATGGCATTATCACGAGGAGCTTCGGCTTTAGGGGTGGCAGTGGCGCTCGGCGAAATTCAACTTGATGCGATTCGTCCTGAAGATATTTGTCAGCGCTACGATTTATATTCCAGTGTTGCTTCAACATCTGCGGGATCAGAACTCAGTAATTGTGAAATTCTCGTGCTGGGCAATGCACCGCATTCTACGAGTACGTTGGTCATCGGACATAGCGTCATGGGTCATGCCCTCGATGTGGATGCAGTTAAAGTAGCGATCGCCAGCACAGGGCAATCTATAGGAAGTATCGTCAACGTGTTTGCCAAAGCCGAAGCCGATCCAACGGGTGAGATCTTGGGTTGCCGTCACACGATGCTCGATGACTCAGACATCAGCCATACTCGGATAGCTAGGGCAGTCGTCGGCGCGGTGGTAGCATCTGTAGTTCAAGATCCGATGATCTATGTATCCGGCGGTGCTGAGCATCAAGGACCCGCAGGTGGTGGTCCAATTGCAGTCATTGCCCGCCTCTAGCCCTAGTGAGTGATGTCAAAATGAAAAAAGAGAGCACTCCATGAGTGCTTAGTCTAGATGTTGAGAAAAGCGGGGTAATGTTTTAGAGATCGAGCCGGGCTAGGTGTAAAGCAGTGCCACTAATTTCGATTGGACTAAACTTGACCGACATCACTCAAAAGCTACGGTCTAAAACCTTTATTCTTTCGTAGAAGCGGAGCGCTCAAACGCTCCAAGATTGTTTGATTAGTTGCGCCGAGCAAAGCTAACCAAGATTCTAGGTAGCAGGAGTTTTAATGTCTGGAATAGATGTATGGCAATCATTTTCAAGATCCGTGGCACTAAATCACCCGCATCTTGGCTTGCCCCCTAGTCCACTACCCGACTGTGAAGTCAAAGATTCAATCTTTCTTAGCCCTACAAATGGGCGATCGCTAGCATGGCTGCCTATAAAGAATCATCTCTTCACGCACAGGCAGGACAGTCCCAATGCACTTGGGATGGATGTTCTTTGGAGAACTGATGGCGACAGTTGGGACATATCCCTGTAAAGATCGGATGCCACATCAGAAGTTCCAGTCGCTGTGCCTGTGTCCAACGGCTGATAGGAGTGATAATCAACTCATCCCCATAGTAGGAAGCGCCCCTAGGTTCCCAAAGTTCTCCTGCTTGTGTGTGAGGTTCTGGCTCAAAGTCGGGGCAGTCACCAGTGGGCCATAGGGATGAATCGCGCACGGTAGAAGGGAGTTATGAGTGTTGTTCAGACAGTTCTGGCATTCAGATGGATCGCTCATATCGCTGGATCTATTTGTCCCTGATTTCGCTTCACTTGCAACACTAGAGTTTGCTTACCATTATCTAAACATTCAGACCGACCAAATTCCTTGGTCACACTGCCATCTAAATCTTGAATCACGCACCTCACTTCAGCATAGGCGGTTGGATTGATGAGGCGATGCCAGAGCGGGGTGGTGAGGAAGAGGGCGATCGGGATGATCATCAGGGCAATCCGAGTCCAGCGTATCGTTTTCCAATCAGATTGAAACTGCATTGTGAAACTCTAATAACTTCGCCCATTATTCCCGGTTTTGTGACGATCTCTTGCAGCATTTCAAAGGGTTCAACGCTACTTGAGTTTGAGAGGGTAGCATTGCCACAAATGGCTCAGGCTTTACGGGCAGGTCGTCCAACCTTAGTGACACCTTACAGCCACGATCAACCCGATATCTCCTCCATAAACATACGTTTGAGTCTCGAAACTGGTTGCTAAAAGTCCATCAATCCATCAATCCGATCGATCGGCAGATCCCATGAGTCTACGACTTTGTCTGTTTTAATCTGCCAACGATAAGATGGTGGGTGAGTTGTCCATCATAGATATAGGCGATCGCGGCTTGCTGATTGGGGCTAAAGCGGAAGTCTGTAATGCTCTCCCTATAATCGCCCTGGCGCGCTTTCATGGTTGATTGAAGCTTGCGATCGCGTAAGTTCCATCGATAGAGTGCCTGACTTTGCCCAAGGGTTGTAAAGCCTAAGCGGGAACTATCGGGGCTGAATTCTAATTGAGCGATTCAAACAGAGAGATGAGCCTAGCTTCTCCACCATATTGAGCATCCAAGGGCTGGCGGTCTATCTCTCTATTCTTAAGATACCAGGGCTGGGGTTGAGGGCAAATTATATTTGATTCAGCAATATCATTTATTACAACTGCTCTAGAACGAGTTGCACTGCCTCAAGCATTACTTCAGGTTGATCAACCCAAACAAAATGACCGCTTTGACTCGCGTGAAGTTGAGTACAGCGAGTGGAAAGCCTCAAGATTTGTCCATGCATTTGCTCTCGGAGTCGATCAGCAGCACCAATGGGCATGTAAAAGTTGAGGGGCGATCGCCTCAAAAATCTACCCGCCTTAATACTGACTATGGGAATATTGCCCAAATCATTAGCCACCTGCATCTCTCGACTGCTCTGATCCAGTTGCCAAATTTCCTGCGCCATCGTAATCCAATGCTTTGGGCGACAGAACGATCGCTTCACCGCTTGCAGGCGATCGGGAGGAAAGTTCAGCAACTCTCGCTTCAGCAATTCAAAGCAGCGCAATGTCGCTAGTAATCTAATAATCCCTAGACTGGCACCTAGAGCAGACATTAGGAAACCAGACAAAAAGAATAGCTTGAGGAACTGGAGTGAGAACGGCATCTGTAACATTCCTGACTCATGTAAACCATCCGTTAAGATAATTCCTACTACATTTTTAGGAAACTGATGGGCATAGAGACGCACATTAAAACTACCAAAAGAATCGCCTATAAAAATATACGGGGGTGGGATTTCAGCCTGGGTCAGAAGAGCCTCTAGTTCCCGAACGATAAACTGAGACGTTCGAGGGTAGGGACTGCGATCGCTCCAACCGAATCCAGCGCGATCGTAAGCACAAACCTTAGTGAATTGAGCCAGTTGCTCAATGAGCAAGTAACCTTCAATGCCACCCAGACTATGTTCAAGAATGATTGTGGGGTTTCCATTGTTCTCACCTTTCTCATAGAGATGTAAGGCATATCCACCAATATCAACCCGTCGCCCAGGCAAAGACTGTTGGCGTTCTAGGACTATCGATAGAACTTGGTATAGGGTAGTTGCCGTTAGAAATAAGAGGTTAGGTGGAAGAGCCATAAGAGAGCTTAGTATAATCATTGCCTAAGATTAGCAGTCTTATCCTCCTTGCCAGTTAGTAAACTGAACCAGTATTTTTGCAAGTACCCGTAGCTACATGAATATAATGTGTTGTGAAAAGCGTAGCTATAAACCTGTTGTGACTTCTGCCCTTAAAACAGATTCCTCTACTCATTACAACTTATTTCTAGAGTCTATCCCCATGAAAAAGAAAACCCTCATCTTATTTTCACTTCTACTCATTGTTGGTCCTTGGATTCCGGTTGCTCTTGCCGGAAAGATTGTCTCAGCTAATGGTTGTAGGTTCGACGAGTCCCAAGTTTACCCCTGTATAGTGGCTGGGCAAGATAGGGGTAAGATGCTTTCTACCATGGGCATGATGGGATGGTTGGGAGTTATGACTTTTATGCCGGGTGTTGTGGGTATGATCATTGGTCTGTCAATGAAAAAATCGGCTTAACTGATCAGCTCAACTTTTAAGATACTAGATTTGATCCTAGGAGTTATCGATGTCTTTACCCGATCGCGTTCATTTTAGAATTACTACCTCTCTCTCTGCTGAAACTGTCCTCCAGCGTTTACGCGATTGCACCATTATTCCTCGCGCTCGAAATCGCGGTAAAAAGATTTACCTTGGGCGATTCACGGGCGATCGCTTTGAATTGACACGGAAAAGCGATCGCGCTCAGCGTAAAAAATACAAAAGCACTCTCCCCGCAGGGCCTATCATTACACCTATCAGTATCTTGTTTATGCAAGGTAGTATTACGCCTGATACAAACGGAACATCCGTTGACATTACCATCAATCCCCAATCAGCGATTACCAATCGCTGGCGAGATATGTTTACGGTAGGGGTTATAGCGCCTGTAGGCTTTTTGCTTTTCTTTGTTCCTATCTTCTTGATTGTTTTTTCTATGATGCTAGGGAAGCCCATCATTACTCCAGACTCCTCCATTATGACTCCAGCAGGAATGCAAAGTTTCTTCCAAGACGTGGGACGAGCGCTTGGACGTTGGATAGGAGTTGGAGTCGTTTGGGGAGGCTTCACTCTGTTTGATATCAATCGCTACAAAAGTCGGTTTGAAGCGATCGTGGAGATTGAGAAAGAAGAACTTACTCAGCTT
>JBBRCV010000144.1:0-14609 GCA_038204505.1 Elainellales cyanobacterium | reverse complement strand
CCCGGTCAATTTTGGCATTGTCCGCACTTTTGGACTCAATCTTTTTCGGCTGAATGGGTTTGATTCCATCACTAAAGGACTGCGATTCTTGGCGCATGATGTCAGGAAGCTATTTTCCTTCTTTCAATGAATCAGCCCTGGACTTTTAAAGGGGGCGATCGCCTTAAAAGTTGAGTGCAGTTGTTGGTGTGGGGTTGGTGTGGGGCGATCGTGGACAGATAGCACAAATCCAAAAACATGCAGAAAGATTTCTCCTGTCCACCTAATGCCATCGCAACATACAGAAAGATTCTTCCAACCTACGCAAATTAGGCTGATATACGGAAACTGTCTGTCGAGCTAACTAATTTAGGGTGATAGACAAAAAGTTTCTGTCTATTAAAATTGTTATGGTTCTTCAGTTAATAGGTGAGGGGATTCTTTCAAAAGCTTGAGTTAGTAGTGAGTATTAACGATGTCTCAATATATTGATAAAGAAAGTGTCTATAACCATTTCCCGTCTGGTGTTACGGTTCCTCCAAGATTCGTTGAGTTCTTGGATTGTCTAGATAGAATAATTTATGATGCAGGTTGGTTCCCAGAGTTCTTTGGCGAATCATTTGATAGATACGGATCAACATGTGATGGGTATACATCGGATATGGGTCTTTCGCAATGCTTCGGAATTTTCGTTGGTCTAGGTGATGGCTCCCTTCTAGCTTACTGGTTTTACGAAGGTTGCGATATGAGTAATCCACCTATTGTGATTCTTGGGTCGGAAGGTGGTTTAGGGATTGTCGCTGAGTCTATCGAAGAATTAGTAGCTCGTCTGATCGACAATCAATTTCCGAATAAGAGTTGGATATATCCGATCAGTAATTTTTACTATTATCCTGATGAGACATGGATTGACAAGCTTCAAGTATGGGCAGAGGAGACGTGGAGTTTAACAACCGAACGTAGAAAATTACTTACAGCCTCTGAAGCCGAGACAAGGCATCCAAACCTGGAAGAATGGCTGGACGATAAACTCGCTGGTGATTTCAGTTAAAGACTTAGTAAAGTGTGTAGACACGACGTAGTAAGTCTGTAGTTGGGCAGGCATTGTAAAACTCTAAAAGATTGTCAGACCTTCTCTGGCTCGTTATCCTCCAGACAGAAACGATTAATTAAGGAAACTCAAGTGGCAACCAAAACTTCTCTAGAGAAACGGCTTGCAGCAATAGAATCGGCGATCGCTGAATTGCAGAAGCAAGTTGTGACTCCTCAACCAACAAATTGGCTGCAACAAATTACAGGCTCTTTTAAGAATGAACCTGTTTTTGAGGAGGTGCTTGCCTATGGTCGAGCAATTCGTCAAGGCGATGAATCTATCCTCGAAGCGCGAGACGAGTTGTGAAATATTTATTGGATACGGATCATCTGAGCATTCTTCAGCGACAAGTAGGGCAGGACTACACCAACCTTTCAACACGCATGGCTCATTACCCACCCTCAGATTTTGCTGTATCGAGTGTGACATTTCACGAGCAGATGCTTGGTAGCCACGCTTACATCAATCGCGCTCGTAGCATGGATGGCGTGGTCAAAGGCTATGAAATAATGACACGACTCGTCAGCGATTTCAAGGTGTTACCCCTTGTCTCGTTCGATGCGGGTGCGGCTACAGCCTTTAATCAATTAGAGTCACAACGGATTCAATTAGCAAAGATGGATGCGCGGATCGCAGCCATTGCGCTATTCCGTAGGTTGATTTTGTTAACCCGTAATCACCGAGATTTTGGCAAGGTAACAGCATTATTGATCGAAGATTGGACGGTTTAAGCACCAGTAGAAATAATCGTGTTGATCGCGGCACAACATAGCCTCCAAACCGGACGAGCGATTGCTCAGATTAAAATGCAGAGCACAGTTGAAATAAGATCAAGCCCATGACAGTTCGACAACCTCATTAAAGTAAAGAAGAACTTGCTTGACTCGGTGATGAAGTTTATGAATCTCAAGGGCGCGCTGCTTTGCAGATACCGCAAGGGTCGCAGGCTAATTTCGCTAATCTCTCAAAACATAACCCACGCCTCGAATCGTTTGAATCAAGCGTTTTTCCTGATGTTCTTCCAATTTCAATCGTAGATAGCGAACGTAAACTTCGATAATGTTGGAATCGCCCATGAAGTCGTAGCCCCACACCTTTTCAAGAATTTGGTCGCGGGTGATCACTTGGCGCGGATTAGTCATCAGGTAGTCAAGCAAATCAAACTCTTTGGCAGTCAGTTCGATCGCCCTTCCCTCTCGGAAAACTTCCCGCGTGCGACGGTTGAGACTCAGGTCTGCAAACTGTAATAGGTCTGGATTGTCTTCGTGAGTGCGGCGCAAGTGGGCGCGAACACGGGCTAGAAGCTCTTCAATTTTGAAGGGTTTGATGACGTAATCATCGGCTCCCGCATCTAGTCCAGCAACGCGATCGCTCACATCTTCCTTGGCGGTTAGCAAAATTACAGGGGCTTTGTTGCCTGTTGCCCGCAGCCGCCGACAAATTTCAAGACCTGTCATTCCAGGCATCATCCAATCCAAAATAAGGAGATCGGGCGGAGTTTCGCGGGCTTTGGTCAATCCCGTTAGTCCATCGTTGGCGACGGTGACGGTGTAGCCTTCAAGACTAAGTTCTAGTTCCACTAAACGGGCTAGGTTAACTTCGTCTTCGACAATTAAGATATGGGCGCTCATAGTCTTCCTCACACTTGATCATTACTTTGCATCATGGCTTTGCTACCCCAATCGGCAGCCTTACCTCAAATACACTGCCCTCGCCCAAGGTCGATTTCACTGTAACTCTTCCACCCATATTTTCGGTGAGAGACTTCACAATTGCTAATCCTAGCCCAATGCCACCCGTCGAACGGCAACGGGAAGCTTCAAGGCGATAAAAAGGTTCAAAGATGCGGGTTTGTTCGGCAGCAGGAATGCCGCAACCCCGATCGCGCACTTGAATCACGGCTTCTTGGCGATCGCGGCTGAGGCTGAGGGCGATCGGGCGATCGGCTTCAGAATAGTTAGCAGCGTTATTAATGAGTTGCTGGATCACTTGCTGCAACTTTTCGGGATCGGTTTGGACAGTGAGAGGAGTGGAAGCGATTTCTACAGAGAGGCGGGAAGATTTTGGGGCAACGATCCAACGGGTTGTTTGCAACCAGTCGTTGAGGTTGAGCGGGATCAGGTGAAGAGAAATTCCGCCCTGATTCAATTTGGCAAGATCTAAAAGGGAGCCGAGGAGCTGGATAGTGCGCTCGGTTTCACCGACAGCAACTTCTAGGGCGTTTTTTTGAGGATCGGTGAGGTTATCGCCTCGGCGGAGGGTGCTTTGCAGGTAGCCGTAAATCAAGCTGAGTGAGGTACGGAGTTCGTGGGACATACTATCGGTGAACTGTCGTTGCTGTTCGCCAGTTTCGGAAAGGCGGGCGGAGAGTTGACCGAAGGCTTGAACCAGATCTTTAACTTCGGACGGGACTTGATCAAGCTCCATGCCTGCTGCTGCGAGTTGGTTCATGCGACGGAGCGGGTGGAGCGATCGCCAAATCAGCAGGGTAGCGAGTAGGGCAATAATGGCGATCGCCACCAAAGTCGCCACTCTCAAAGTATTGATCAGTGTGCTTAAAACGGTGTAGTCATGAGTAATATCTTGCGCCAGGTAAAGCTGCCCGACTGTCATTCCTTTGGCTTGCAAGGTGCGGCTGCATAAAACCCAGTAATGTTGATCTAGGGTATAAACGGCTGGAAGATTGGGCATTGTTAGGCGGGAGAACAACGGCTCCATGGGGGCGATCGGCGGTGATTGCGCCACAACTTCATCTTCTACTTTTACCCAAATCCATAGGCTTGGAGAAGCCCACTGATCAACTTTGTGTTGTAAGGTCTGGGTTAGCTCTGCTCTTGAGGTGGGTTGCTCTAGCCCTTCTGGAAAGCGATCGGCGACTAGTTCTAAGGACTGCTTGTGCTTCACCAGTAACATTTGTCGCATATTCCAAATTGTCCATGTGCCAATACTGCCCAACCCCAGCAGCGAAACAAGGGTAATGCCCAAGGTCAAACGTAATTGCAGCGAGTCAATACCCTCGCGTTTGAATCGCTTGAACTGATTAAAACTGTTCTGGATGAATGTCATGGGTGGAGAACAGCAACTTGAATCGTCGCTTACTTACAGTGTAAACAAGCCACTTGTCACAAAAATGATTTTTTGCTGAGTGTAGCTATAAGTTTCCCTGAGCAGTGAAATAATTTATGAATGGAATTAATGTGGATAACTCAGGGATAATTGATCTATCTAAATCAGATCTATCTAAATCACCCTGAATCACTAGTACTGGATAATTTTTACATTGGGAATCGATCTTCGGAGTTACGTCTATCTCGACAGCCTGCAAGCCCAGCACGCTGCCTACATGGGAACGCAGGCATTGGGCTTCTTGCCGCTGCCCGGATATTCTTCTCTTTGGGTAGAAATTTCTCCCGGCATCGAAATCAATCGCATTCTGGATATTGCCCTCAAATCTGCCTCAGTGCGCCCAGGAGTGCTGGTGATTGAGCGGCTGTATGGGCTGCTAGAAGTTCATTCTAAGAATCAAAGCGATACCCAGGCAGCGGGTCGAGCAATTTTAGACGCGATCGGAGCGACCTACCGCGATTGCCTCAAGCCCCGCATTATTTCCAGCCAAATTATTCGCAACGTCGATGCCCACCATACCCAACTGATTAACCGCACTCGTCGCGGCAATATGCTGTTGGCTGGGCAAACTCTCTATGTTTTAGAAGTCGAGCCTGCGGCATACGCGGCTTTGGCGGCAAATGAGGCAGAAAAGGCGGCGCTAATCAATATTCTTCAGGTTTCGGCGGTCGGCAGCTTTGGGCGGCTGTACTTGGGTGGGGCAGAGCAGGATATTTTGGCGGGTTCACGGGCGGCTGTGGAGGCGATCGAAAATATTGCCGGACGAGAAGGAATTGCGGGGCGGAATGAGTGAGGGGAAGAGAGAGTCAGGAGATGGAGATCGGAGAACACTTGGTGGCATTGGCTGCACTAAGGCAGGGAAAGATAGGATGGCAGGAATGGCGATCGCACCTTCCCCAGTTTGAACCTAACCTCAGTGAAGTAGATCTTCGCCGCACCCAACTCAGCGGCATCACCCTGAGTACCGCCAATTTGACCAAGGCATATCTCACCGAAGCTGTTTTGATCGCCGCCATCCTCAGCCGCGCCACCCTGACCAAAGCCAATCTTTACGAAGCCAACCTCACCGACGCAGATCTCAGTGAAGCCGATCTCACTGATGCTAATTTGATTGGCGCAAACCTGACCAGAGCCGACTTACAAGGGGCAACGCTCAAAAGCGCAGATTTGAGAGAAGCCCGCCTAGAACAAGCTGCCCTCAGCCGCGCCGATTTAGTTGGGGCAGACTTACGCCGAGCCATCTTAAGAAAGGCTGATTTAAGCGATGCCAATCTGACCCGCGCTGACTGTAGCTGTGCCACTTTTAACGCCACCAATTTGGGTAGTGCCACCCTCAGCCGCGCCAAGTTTTATAAAGCTGACTTGATTGAAGCCAACTTGACCAAAGCCACTTTGTACAAAACCCTATTATTTGAAGCACAGATGGTCGGAGCCTATCTGGTGGGCGCAACTTTAATTGAGGCAATTTTGACTCAAGCCAACCTCAGTTGGGCAAACCTTAGTCGTGCCAACTTATCGGGCGCAACGTTAGATCAAACTAACCTGCACCGGGCAAATTTTTCTAGAGCCAATCTCAAGGGATCTAATCTTAAAGGCGCTGATTTACGAAGTGCCGATCTGTACAAAGCCGATCTAACAGGAGCCAATTTGAGTGATGCGAATCTGTTGAACGCTAACCTTCATCAAGCTAAATTGCAGGGAGCCACAATGCCCGATCGCTCGATACATCCCTAGGTTAATAGGCGGGTAGATTAAGAAAAATGCTGAATTATTGAGATTCAAGGGAATAATGACTTTCATCTTCAACTAAATTCGCAGGTTGATATTGCACCTGCGAACATTGGGGGAGCTGACTCTAATTACTAAAGACGGTAATTGCTAAAGACGGTCATGATCAACAAACCATTTTTCCGCATCGTTATTCCAGCCTTTTTAACGTTGCTGGTAATCATCGCTGTCAATTTTTTAGCCTCCACCCTACAAGCCCAAATAACTCCGCCGATCGCACCGTTCGTTCATCTGTTTGAATGGAAATGGAACGATGTTGCTCAAGAATGCGAAACCTTTCTTGCACCCAATGGCTACGGTGCCGTGCAGGTTTCACCTCCCAATGAACATGCAGTTATTGCTGAGGCAAACTATCCTTGGTGGCAGCGATATCAGCCTGTTAGCTACAAAATTAAGAGCCGTAGTGGCGATCGCGCTGAGTTTGCCGCAATGGTGACGCGTTGCCATGCAGTTGGGGTAAAAGTATATGCCGATGCTGTGATCAACCACATGGCAGCTAGCAGCAGTGGCGTGGGCAGTGCGGGTACGTTCTTCGCTCGCTACAACTATCCTGGATTGTATGAGCCTAAAGATTTTCACACTTGTCGGCGGGGCATTAGTAACTATGGTGATCATGATGAAGTGACCGATTGCGAACTGGTGGGCTTACCGGATTTAGACACTGGTAAAAACCGTGTTCGTGAAAAAATCTCTGATTACCTGACAGACTTAGTAAACCTCGGTGTGGATGGTTTTCGGATTGATGCCGCCAAGCATATTAAAACCCAGGACTTAGCAGCTATTCTCCGCTACGTCAACTCGAAGCCCTTTATTTATCAAGAAGTCATCGACCCAGGAAATGAAGCCGTTCGTAAGAGCGAATATTATGACAATGGTGAAGTGATGG
This sequence comes from Elainellales cyanobacterium, assembly GCA_038204505.1. Classification (GTDB taxonomy): domain Bacteria; phylum Cyanobacteriota; class Cyanobacteriia; order Elainellales; family Elainellaceae; genus Timaviella. Next base: position 7,737 of record JBBRCV010000144.1, on the reverse strand, counting down.
AGTTTGAGTACGGCAAAATGGTGGGAGAAGCGTTCTTAAATTCAGAAGGTCAAAACTTAGCTCAGTTGGAAAAACTAGATAAAAGCCCTAGATTAATGCCCAATGAAAAAGCGATCGCCTTAATTGACAATCACGATAAACAACGCGGTCATGGTGGTGGTGGACACTATCTCACCTACAAGGACGGGCAGCTCTATAACCTTGCGAATATTTTTATGCTGGCGTATCCTTACGGCATTCCCCAAGTCATGTCGAGCTACGACTTCACCAGTTCCGACCAAGGTCCACCCTCCGATGCAAAAGGCAATACGGACAACATTTATATTAACGGGCAAGCCAACTGCTTTAAAGCATGGGTTTGTGAACATCGGTGGAGAGCGATCGCCCACATGGTCAACTTCTACAACCGTTCTGTTAACCAGCCTCTAACCCATTGGTGGAGCAATGGCAGTAACCAAATTGCCTTCGGGAGAGGAGATATTGGCTTTGTCATTATCAACCGCGAAACTGAACCCTTGACTCAAACCTTTCAAACAAGTTTGCCATCAGGCTTCTATTGCAACGTAATTGCGGCTGAAGCGATCGGCTGTTCGTCCGCCGAAGAAGTCAAGGTGAATTGGCGAGGACAAATCACCTTGACGATTGGAGGAATGAATGCGATCGCCATTCATCAAGGATCGAGAATTCCTCGGCGATAGAAAGATGGCGTTAGCTTTTAGTCTTAAGTAATCTTAAGGCGATCGCTTTCGCTAGATAAGGAGATTTCCGAATCAGAACATACCCGTGGGGCAGGCATCTTGCCTGCATACTGCTTTCAATGCAGGCAAGATGCCTGCCCCACGAAGGTATTTTAATTTATGGAAATCTCCTTAGTAGATGAATATGTTGCTCTATACAAAAGAGAAGACTTTAGGCACAGCATCCTATACAACTTAAGGACTGGATTTTAACGACGAAACTCTTCTTCCTCTAACGTAACCATGAATTCTCGTGTCATTCAAATTAAACAGGTAGAAAAAAGCTACGGCTCCTTTCCAGTTCTTAAAGGAGTCATAGGAAATGTTGATGTTAGGGAGTTGCAATTAAATACCGCCCCCTAAATCCCCCATTCTGGGGGACTTTGAAAGGCACAGAAGTCCCCCAGAATGGGGAATTTAGGGGGCTGATAAGTTAATGCATCCCATTGGGGCTTTATTTTCACGCAACTCCCTTAGCGAGGCACACAAGGTATTAACAAATCTCTAAAGCGATCGGATCGCCTCCAGATATTTTTAAGTAGAAGGAATCAAGCCGCTAGAGTTAGGACTTAATCCACCCTAACTACATCTAAAGTTAAGCCTCGAATAATCCTCAAGCTAGATAGAAAATCAGATACGGTAAAGCAAACTATTGATAGTTACTCGATCGCATTGACCTAGCTCATTAGCTAGTTGCAATCAATCTAGCGATCGAGCCAATAATTCAGACTCTCCTTGGCAAAAAACTATCTCAGAGGAAACATGAAACTATCTCAATTTACCAAGCCACTATTGGCAACCGCGATCGCTCTCAGCGTCGGTACACTGCAAATTTTACCTGCGTCTGCACAAACAAGCACTGGCTCTAGTAGTACTGGTACAACCAATAGCACTGGCACGGGTAGCAGTGGTTCTGGCGCTAGTGGCACGGGTAGCACTGGGACTACGACAGTTCCTGATACCACAGCTCCCAGCACCACCACGACAGACCCAAGTATGACCACGACTACTCCTGTAGAGCGGAACGATGGCTTTAACTGGGGCTGGTTAGGTCTACTAGGGTTGATTGGATTAGCAGGACTACGTAAACCCGAAGAGCGCGAAGTTTACCGCGACCCAGGTGCTGTTGACCCAACTCGGACAACCACTCGCACGACTGACTATAACCGCTAGTTTGGCAGAACAAGTTCAAAAACCTAAAAAGCGACCAGGGGAAGATTGCTACGCTGTAGTATCTTCCCCTGATTTTTAGTTTCATCGTAAAGAAAATATGATTAGGAAGAGCGAGGAAATAAAGATGATTGAAACTGAGGGTCAAGAGCAACTTTTACCTAAACTGGGCGATCGCCCATCCACACTCAGCACCGCATTAAATGTCACGCTAGGGAACCATGCCTACACTATCATTGACCAACAATTTCAAGCTTTGAAGAAGCAAAAGCACAATGTCCTGGATGATCAAGACCCTGAGCATCTACATAAAATGCGGGTTGCTGCTCGACGGCTGCAAGCTGCTCTACAAACATTTGAAAACGCTCTAGAATTGCCTAAAGCTGCCCAAATTAAGCAGGTTCGCTCCCTAGGTAAAGCCCTAGGCAAACTTCGTGATTTAGATGTGCAAACTGCTGCAATTAAAACCCACTATTATCCACTGCTCAATTCTTCTGAACAAGAAATAGTGCGAACGCTGCTCAAGCAGCTTCACCAGGATCGACACCATGCTTTTGCAGCCGTAGAAGCGATGTTAACCCGATCGCCCTACAAAAAAATTAAGGCAGCCTACGAAGACTGGCTAAGCTGTCCACAATATCAGGCGATCGCTCAAGTTTCTCTGGCGATCGCCATCCCCGATTTAGTTAATCCACTTCTATCAGCTTTATTATTGCATCCCGCCTGGTTAATATCGGCTCAGACACAAGAGCGATCGCCAGACACAGCCACCCAAACAACGCTCCATGATTTACGTAAGGTTTCTAAAGCAGTGCGCTATCAATCAGAGTTTTTTGAAACTTTTTATGACTCTGCTTTTCAAGATTGGATCGTTGAATTAAAAACGTTGCAAGATAATTTAGGCGAAGTCCATGATGGTTATGTTTTATTAAAAATACTGCGCTCCCAAAAAACTGAGATGCCAGAATTACAAGCCGCTATTCGCAATGCTCAACTTCAGGCAATGGAAAACTGGGAACCTATGCGACATCGATACTTGTCCCCCGACTTTCGCCAGCAGTTACACCAAATGATTTTAGGCAAGGGAATTGCAACTTGATAGATCCCTATCCCTTTATTCTATGTAGGGCAGGCATCTTGCCTGCTTTTTGCAAGGCAGGCAAGATGCCTGCCCACAGAACTTCTTAGCCTGAGCGGCTGTCATCTTGCACATACACCCCACTTCTCAGTATCTCTACGCGCGCCCGTCCCCCTGCCTTGTAAACTAGATTGCAGGGAAGAGGAAGACTGGCGGTTGCAGGCTTTATGCCTGAGGAAAGTCCGGGCTTCCAAAAGACCAAACTTGCTGGGTAACGCCCAGTGCGGGCGACCGTGAGGATAGTGCCACAGAAAAATACCGCCTGACCAATTCTGGATTTTAGATTCAGTCCAAAATCTAAAGCTGGCTGGGTAAGGGTGCAAAGGTGCGGTAAGAGCGCACCAGCAACGTCGAGAGGCGTTGGCTCGGTAAACCCCGGTTGGAAGCAAGGTTGAACGAGGCAATGGTTGGTCTTTAACCTGCTTCGGGTAAAGGTGGGGAAACCTGCTTTTGCGTAATCCGCTAGAGGTGTCTGGTAACAGGCATCCCAGATAGATAACCGTCCTTCGACAGAACCCGGCTTATGTCTGCCTCTTCCCTCTTATTTTCCTCTGCCTGAAGGAGGCGATCTACTGGGTCGTCTATATGCTATGCCGCTTGATTCGCGCCGTCAAACCCAACTGTATCGACTGATTGAAAAACTAGGTATTGTCAATTCCACAGCAGTGCGTTGGCAGCTTTTGGATCTGGCATTAACCCATCCCACCCTTTCCGCTGAAGCAAACTACGAGCGGCTAGAATTTGTGGGCGATGCAGTGATTCGGTTAACGGCGGCAGAGTTCTTGTTTGAGACCTATCCTGATGCGACTGAGGGCGAACTGTCGGCAATTCGGGGAATAGTGGTAAGCGATCGCGTCTTATCGCAAATTGCCAGTCGCTATGGACTCGATCGCTATCTACTCATGTCAGACAGTGCCCTAGGCGATAAAGCCGGACAAGAAAGCCGTCTGGCTGCTGCCTTGGAGGCAATTTTGGCGGCGCTTTACCTCAGCACCCACGACCTCAGACTAATTCGTCCTTGGCTAGACTCACACCTGCAAGAATGGGCAGAAACAATTCGGCTTGACCCGGCGTTTCAAAACTACAAGGGGGCGCTTCAAGCGTGGACGCAGATTCATCACCAAACTTTGCCCGAATATCGCGTCACTGAAGTTGGGCAAGGACACGGCGACGCAGAGCGGTTTGCGGCAGAGGTTTGGTTTCAAGGAAAATCTTGGGGGCAGGGTAAGGGACAATCTAAAAAAGCGGCAGAGCAGGCAGCCGCGCAGGTGGCATATTTTCGGCTACAAGAATCTCAGCCCCAACCCTCTAAACCTTCGCAACCTGAGCCTCAATAAATACTGAGCCTCAATAAATACGGTGCGGCGTTACGTCTAAAAATAGGTCGGGAACACTGGGCTGACACCCTCTAGATTTGTTCTGAGTCTAGAGAAAAGCTACGGAGAACCGAACTTTGACCCTCAGCCCTCAAACTTTCTCATCTCAGACTTTCTCAACTCAAACTTTCTCAACTCAAACTTTCTCAACTCAAGAGCAGCCTGTAGTATCGAATTCTCAGAGTTTTTCTTTTCCGCCGCCTCGCACGATCGCCATAGCATTATTAGGGTGTGGACGCTGGGGAACGCATTTGTTACGCAACTTTTTAGAGTTACCCCAGGCAAACGTGGTCGCAGTAGTTGATCCGTTTGAAGAACGGCTGGGTCAGTTGGCGCAGGAGTTTTGTTTAGATAGTCAGGTATTGCTGACGACCGATTGGCTGAAGGCGATGCAGCTAAAAGGTGTGGAAGCTGTGGCGATCGCCACTCCCGCTGCAACTCATTACCCCCTGATCAAAGCCGCCCTTCAACAAGGACTCCACGTTCTCGCCGAAAAGCCCCTGACTCTCAATCCTACTGAGGCGATCGAACTCTGCCAGCTTGCCAGGGAACAGCAACGCCAGCTTGTTATTGACCACACCTATCTTTTTCATCCAGCAGTTCAGCGAGGGCGAGAAGCGATTGGGCAGCAGTTGCTAGGCGACTTGCGGTATGGCTATGCCGATCGCACCCATTTAGGTCCCATCCGTCAAGATGTCGATGCGCTGTGGGATTTAGCGATTCACGATATTGCTATTTTTAATTGCTGGCTCAACGAAACCCCCGTCCAAGTGCAGGCACAGGGTAAAGTCTGGCTTCAGCCCAAAGCAGAGCCTCAGTTTCTCAACGGCTTAGCTGATTTAGTTTGGGTACAGTTGACTTACCCTAGTGGCTTTCAAGCGTTTATTCATCTGTGCTGGTCAAACCCTCATAAGCAGCGGCGGCTGTGTTTGGTGGGCGATCGCGGCACATTAGTTTTTGACGAGCTTTTGCCTGGTGCTTCTCTCACATTCCAGCAAGGTCAGTTAGAGCCAGTAGGACAGCAGTTTTTTCCAGCTAATCAGCAGCAGCAGATTTTAGAATTGGCTCAAACTGAACCGCTACAAGAAGTCTGTCAGCACTTTTTAGACTGTGTGCAGCAAAATAAACCGTCGGATATTTCGTCGGGCTGGCTGGGGGCAGAACTGGTGGAAATATTGTCAGCTTTAACGCGATCGCTTAACCAAGGTGGACAAGAGGTAGAGGTCAAATCCACCGTCCCATCGCTCTAACCTACTTGCCCTATCCCGTCTGCCCCATTACCGAGGTTTCGATCGCCGCCTTTGGAGTTTCGTCGCCTTCCACCGCAGGCACTACAACAGATTGAGCCGACTCAAAAATGGGCAAAGATATCCTTACCGTTGTCCCCTGCCCCATGCCGTCACTGTAAAGGCTAATCCGTCCCCCCATCAGCTCAATCAAGTTCCGAGAAATCGCCAAGCCCAGACCCGTACCCTCAAACTTGCGGGTGGTGGTGCCATCCACCATCACAAAGGGGCGGAACAACTTGTGCTGCTGGGTTGGGTCAATGCCAATGCCTGTATCTTTCACCGAAAGGATGACCCAACTCTTGCCTAGCGCAGGAGTGGAATGTCCGTTTTGCTCACCTTGATTTTGCTCACCTTGATTTTTCTCACCTTGATCCGAGCCATGAATCGAGGGAGCCGAATCCAAGCGAGTCTCAACCGTAATACTCCCTTCATCAGTAAACTTGGCGGCGTTATAGAGCACGTTCAGCAACACTTGCCGCAATCGGGCGGGATCTGCTCGCACCATTAAGGGCTGGGGATAAGCTTTGACGATGAGCTGCAAGCCTTTCTGATTGGTTTGCACCGTTTCGAGTGCCACCGCGTCCTTAAGAATTTGCCGTAAATCGATCGTTTCAATTGCTAACGGCAGCTTATCCTCTTCAATTCTTTGAATGTCGAGAAGATCGTTAATAATCTTTAGTAAATGAATTGCCGCTTTGTCTGCCTGCTCCAAAAACTCCACTTCCTCTTCAGGACTATCGCAGCAGCCATCTTTGACTAGCCGAATACAGCCAATAATGGCATTGAGCGGGGTGCGAAGTTCGTGGGATGTGTTGGCAAGAAATTCGCTTTTAATTTGGTTTGCCGCTTCTGCCTCTTGCCATGCCGACTCTAGCTCTTTGGCGCGTTCTTCTAATCGCCCCACCATGTTGTCTAGCACTTCTGCTAAGTGATTTAGTTCACGAATTCTAAAGTTGCGAGGCGCTCGCTCAGAGGAATTACGTCGATGAATTCGGAGGGCATATTTACCAAGCTGTTCAATCGGTAATGCTAAATCGCGCGCCATATAAACCATGGCTAGCAAGTGGGCTGCTAGTAGCCCTGCGGTCAAAATCAGCAAGCTCTGCTTAATGTTTTCTAGCCCTTGGAGGGCGCTTTCGGTGGTCGTGACCGCTAGCACTGCCCAGTTACGGTTTTCATTGGTGGGACTCGGCAATGCCAGGGGACTAAATCCTACGACCCACTCAGTGTCAGCATCTGAGATGCCAACGAGCTGCCGCACGCCCGGTTCATTTGCTTTAACATTGCTCAAAATGTCTTGGAAGCGAGTATTGACCTGCTGTTTACCCACGCGATCGGGGTAGGGATGAGCTATAAAAGTGCCATTTTCGTCCATTACGGCTGTGTAGCCTTCTAGCAGCGAGTCTCCGCTACTTTCGGGTTGTTTTAAGGCCGTTTCTGCCGAGAGGCTATAGCGAAGCTGCCCACTAGGGGTATAGATGGGGGTGCTGATAATTAAGTTGAGCTGACTGGTTCTGTCAGTTTGGGTAACGCGCTGGGTGCGATCGAACTCAACGGTTCTCACTTTAAGGCGATCGGGGTCGGTAGCTTTTTCTTGCTTAGCCCAGCTTTTGGCAGCAGCAAAGTTGAAAACTTGGTTGCCACAGGTGCTGGCGATCGTCCGACCTTCCCAGAGGTCTTTCATTTGGAGGCAACGAACATCGGGAGACAGGCTGGGCAGGAGTTGAGTTAAAAATGTTTTAGAGGAGACAGGGGAGCCATTTTTGAGGGCTGCCGTTTGACTGGCGATCGCCAAACTATTACCTAAAGCATCAATATGGCTTTGAATGTTCGCAGCTTTCCGCACGGCGCTCTGCTCCAAGTTAGCCTTGGCGGTTCTAAGCAAACTTTCGCGCGCTTTGCGAAAAGTCACTCCTGTGCCCAAGAATAAGATTGGAATACTGAGCAGCAGAATCCGCAGCAGCAGAATTCGACGAAAAGAGGACTGACCTAGCATAGTCATGGTGATATTTCGACTTGAGGTGTCA
>JBBRCV010000143.1:0-14920 GCA_038204505.1 Elainellales cyanobacterium | reverse complement strand
TGGATGCTGATGAATTGCGGGCGCAGCTTAAAGGTGCAGAAGCACAGCTACAAGCCGACAAACAGCAACCGGAGAATGCGCGGCTGCAAGTGTCTGTAGTCGAAAGTCAGTTGACCGAATCACAGCTTAAACTTCAGCAGTCAGAAGGCGATACAGTAGGGCGGGTTTCTCAGGCAGGGGCGCAGGTGGCAGCCGCCGAAGCGCAGTTGCAGCAGGCACAAGCGCAAGTCATCGAAGCCGAAGCGCAGTTAGAATTGGCGCGTTCAGACCGCGATCGCTATGCCCAACTTTCTCAAGATGGAGCGGCATCTCAGCAGCGCTTTCAACAGGCAGCCACGACCTATAAAGCTGCTCAAGCCACTCTGGCCAGCCGCAAAGCCACTGTCGAAGCTTTCAAACGACAGGTGACAGCATCCCAAGGGCAACTGACTCAAACTCAGTCTACTAGCTTGAATCCTAATATTAATGCGACACAGCGCGATCGCTTCAACACCCAGCTTCAGCAATCGCAAGTCCAGTTATCTTCTGCTCAAGCCGAAGTGGCAAATGCCGAAGCCAACCGCCAACAAATTCTGGCACAGCTTAATAACCTCACCATTAACAGCCCCATTAGCGGCATCGTCACCACGCGCAGCGTTGAACCTGGTGTCGTCGTTTCTTCCGGCAAAACTCTCCTCTCTGTCCTTGATCCCAACACTGTCTATCTGCGAGGCTTCGTTCCTGCGGGGGAAATTGGCAAGATTCGCGTCGGGCAAGCCGCAAAAGTTTTTCTCGATTCCTCCCCCGATCGCCCCTTCACAGCTAAGGTTGCCGCGATCGACTCTGAAGCCTCTTTCACACCTGAAAATATCTACTTCAAACAAGATCGCGTCCAGCAAGTTTTTGGCGTTCGCCTCACCCTTGAGCAGCCCGATGGACTTGCCAAGCCAGGAATGCCTGCTGATGCCGAGATCATTTTTGAGGACGAAAAACCATGAGCCTCACAAATCACAGTGGCACTATCCCAGACGTGCAGATTACAGGCAGCGAGATTCCGAGTAGCCAAGTTTCAAACCAAATTTCAGGTAACCAAGTTCCGGTTATTCAGGTTCAGGGCTTGCAAAAGCAATACGGTAAAGCGATCGCCGTTAAAGGCATTGATTTCCAAGTTCAACGAGGCGAAATTTTTGGCTTAATTGGTCCTGATGGCGCAGGTAAAACCACGACTTTCAAAATCCTTGCCGGGGTAATGGAAGCCACCAGCGGACAGGTCGAAGTATTGGGGCGATCGCCTCGAAACGCCCGCCTGGGCATTGGTTACTTGACCCAGCAATTCTCGCTTTATCTCGACCTCAGCCTGGATGAAAACATTCGCTATAGCGCTGGACTGCGACAGGTTCCGCCCCAGGCATTAGAGGAAAGGCGCGATCGCTACCTCAAGTTAATGAACCTGGAGAAGTTTGGCGATCGCATTGCTGGAAAACTTTCGGGCGGCATGAAACAAAAGCTTGCCCTCTGCTGCGCCCTCATTTCCCAACCCGATATTCTGCTGCTCGACGAACCGACGACCGGGGTTGACCCAGTTTCTCGCCGAGAATTTTGGGATGTGTTAGCAGCCCTGGCTCACCAAGGCACTACCATTGTCGTCGCCACGCCCTACTTAGACGAAGCTGAGCGCTGTAACCGAATTGCCCTGATGTATGAGGGCGAAATTCAACAAACTGGAACTTTGAAACAGCTCCGCGAACGATTAGGATTACATCGGCTGGAATTGCGTACCGATCATTTGGCAGAAGCAGAACGAGTTTTAGTAGAAGCGATCGCTCCCCAGGAAACCGGAGCAGCATCAAAAGAATTAGCATCAGAAGAATTAGTGGATGTGCAGAGTTTTGGCGATCGCCTTGATATCCTCGTCCATTCCCTCACCCAAGGCGAAACCGAAGTGCGATCGCTTCTCAGCCGTCACTCACTGCCGATCAAAGAGATCCAGCCCGTCGAAGCCACCCTCGAAAACGTCTTCGTTACCCGCCTCCGCCAACAAGGTGCTGAACCTCCCTTCATCCCATTCCCGGCATCATCTCCGCGACTAAGACGCTCCAGCGGAGGGAATGACGGTTCACCGACCCAAGCGATTCAAACCCGCCAACTCTCCAAAACCTTCGGCAATTTCCAAGCCGTCCAAAACGTCACCCTCGAAGTTCGTTACGGTGAAATTTATGGCTTACTAGGAGCCAACGGCGCAGGTAAAACCACCACCATCAAAATGCTTTGTGGTCTGCTAGAACCTAGTGGCGGCGAAATTTCCCTAGCCGGACAAACTCATAATTTACGCAATCCTGAACTCCGGCGGCGCATTGGTTATATGAGCCAAAAATTTACCCTGTATGACGATCTTTCAGTGCTAGAAAATCTGGAGTTTTACTGCGGCGTATATGGGGTGGCGCGATCGCAACGCCGCCGCAAAATTGACTGGGTGCTAGAAACCTGTGGCTTGGTTGGGCAAGAAGACATGGTGACCGGACGACTTCCTGGCGGCTGGAAACAACGGGTGGCATTTGGCGCATCAGTCATGCACGAACCCGAAATTCTGTTTCTTGACGAACCGACCTCTGGCGTTGATCCCCTGGCTCGTCGGCAGTTTTGGCGACTAATCGAAGACTTTGCCCGATCCGGCACAGCGGTTTTAGTCACGACTCACTACTTAGAAGAAGCCGAACATTGCAACTTCATGGGCTTCATGGTGGCAGGCGAAGTTGTTGCCGAAGGAACGCCTAGCCAAATTAAGGCAGCACAGCCCGGACAGCTTATCGAAATTGTCACCAACGCCACCCAAGCCGCCTCTGATTTGCTAAAAACCCAGCTCGAACCTTGGCGCGTCTCCATTTTTGGCGATCGCCTCCACATCGTTCTTGATCACCCCGATCAAGAAATTTCCCAAGTCAAAGAACTTTTCCAAACCTATAGCCAGCCCGATTCTCCCCTTGAAATTCAATCCCTTCGCCCCGTTCCATTTTCCTTAGAAGATTGCTTCATCGGCATTGTCCAAAGAGCATCCTCATGAAACGCATCATTTCTCAATGTGTTAAAGAATTAGCGCAGTTTAGGCGCGATCGCCTCACGGTAGCGCTGGCGTTCATTCTGCCGTTAGCGACCCTGTTAATTTTTGGTTACGCCATTCGTTTAGAAGCCAAAAATATCCCTATCGTCGTGCAAGATTTTGACAACACGCCCTTAAGCCGCAGCTATGTAGAGCGGTTCTTTGCCACCAATCAATTCTATGCTGCCGATTGGCAAGGAGGGGAAGACGTACAGCGGGCGATCGATCGCGGTTCAGCAAAGGCGGCGATCGTTATTCCACCGGATTTTTCTAGCAAAATTAAAGCGGGTGAACCTAGCACTGTGCAGGTGCTTGTCGATGGGACGGATGTTAACAACGCTCGCATTATTAAATCTAGTGTGCAGGCAACCACACGTTTTTTCCTACGCACCAGTGAATTGCAGCCCGACCCACCCCGCATTACCATCCGCAGTCGCATTTGGTTTAATCCAGGACGGCAAGAAACTCTCTATATTGTGCCAGGAACCGTCGGCGTGGTGCTGTGGATCTATCCATCTTTGCTGGCAGCGATCGCCATGGCGCGTGACAAAGAACAAAACACCATCGTTCAGCTCTACGCTTCCACCATGAGCGCTACAGAATTAATTTTAGGTAAAGGAATTGCCTATCTCATCGTTGGCTTAGGCGAGGCACTATTCATCCTCAGCCTGAGTGTTGTTTTATTTGGATTACGTCTTGCTGGCGATCCGACTCCTTTGCTCATTAGCATTCCTCTTTTCATCGCTACATCCGTTCTGTTCGGCATCCTCATTGGCTCCCGAACAGGCAACCAAAACACTGCCGTTCAAGCTGTTGCCACCGCAGGATTCCTCACAGCGTTGCTCCTCTCCGGCTTTATCTATCCTCTCAGCAACATTCCGTTTCCGCTCTCCCTGATCTCCAGCATTATCCCCACCCGTTACTTCATTGAGATTATCCGCGATGCTTTTGTCCGAGGCTCAGGCTGGTCGGGCGTGTGGTTCTCTGTGGTAATGCTGATGATTCTTGCTGCGCTGCTTTTCAATGCCGCTCGTCGCAATCTTAGTACCATGCAACTTCCTGATTAATCATGCATAAACTCCTCACACGCTTCCTCGACAGCAGCTTTTGGGCGCTCACGCTAAAGGAAGTTAATCAAATTCTTCGCAACAAACAACTGATTTTTCTCCTCACCTTTCCACCCACCGTCCAGCTTTTAATCTTTGGTTTCGCCCTTAGTCCCGAAGTCCATTTCATCAAGCTCGGCGTTGTAGATTATGCCCACAGTCAAACTAGCCGCGAGTTGGTTGCCGCCCTGACCGAAAACCGGATCTTTCTAGTGCAAGATTTTGTATTGAGTGAGCAAGAATTGGGCAATCAAGTTCGACGCGGTGATGTAACGGTTGGATTAGTGATTCCCCCCCAGTTCGATCGCCAACTCGCAGCCGGGCGATCGGCTGAAGTCCAAGTCTTAGTCGATGGCGTTGATGCCAATACTGCTGGAATTGCTAGTGGCTATCTCTCCCAAATTGTCGGGCAATTCAGCCGCCAGCTTAACTCCAATCCAACGCCTAACTTAATCCATCCTGAAGTCTCATTCCTCTATAATCCTGGATTAATTAGCAGTTGGTTCTTTGTTCCAGGTGTGTTAGGCACTGTTCTAACCCTCACCAGCTCTCTCGTTTCTTCAGCCACTGTCGTCCGCGAAAAAGATACTGGCACGTTAGAGCAATTGTTGATGACACCTGCCGAAGCCTGGGAAATTTTGTTGGCAAAAATTGTGCCTCTGTTCGTGCTGTTAATGGGAGATGTGTTGCTGGCGTTGATGGTGGCGAGAGTCGTTTTTAATGTGCCGTTTCGAGGCAGCTTTACCTTGTTTTTGCTGGTGTCTGCCCTCTATGTTTGCGTGGGTATTAGCATTGGTATTTTATTGGCAACGGTTTCAAAAAATCAGCAGCAGGTGGTGCTAACTTCGTTCTTTTTGAACCTACCGTTAATTCAAACGTCAGGGGCGATCGCCCCTATCGAGAGTATGCCAGCTTTCTTTCGTTACCTGTCGCTGCTTAATCCCCTGCGTCATTACGTCGTGATTGCCCGTGGCTTTCTCCTCAAAGGCGTTGGCATTGTGGAGCTATGGCCTCATGTATTGGCGTTGGCAATGTTTGCGATCGTACTGCTGAGCCTAAGCAGCCTTAAGTTCCGGCGGCAGTTGAGTTAAGTTGAGTTAAGCGCAGACCCCTGGGCTTTATGACTATTTTAAGTAGGCATTATCAACTATATTCAACTGCATCTGAACCTGTTTCCGCCAACCTTTTAACCCCGATCGCCGGGACGCAAAATTTGAGACAAGCAAAGGAAACCCGTAGCGTTTTAACTGAAACAACTTTCGCCTTAACCAACCTTCAAGTTTTAGCCTTGTCTTAATAGCAGTCGTATCCAACTTAGGTAAATCGCTTAGCTCATATCCGCGCTCTATCAGCATCGCTGCCGTCCGCGCCTCAATGAGCTGAATTTCTCGCGCGGTTAATTTGCGTTTCCACTGCTCAATCAACCGGGGGTCAGGTAAACCATAGGAGGTTGACTCTGGATACTTTAGCATCTGCTCGTTGTAAGGAACATTGATGAAACTGCACACCTGTTGCAGAATCTTCCTCGGTTCAGCGATCAGCGACTCGTATGTAATTTCTAATCGTTGCTCTGCTGGAATAGTTTGCTTAGTGCAAGACCAAAGTTGTTCTGCTTCAATCCAACGCTCTACTCCAGCCCAAACATTGCCTGCCCAACCCATGCTCACACATGAACGGGCTACATCTCTGGCATCTCTGACAATGTGAATAAAGCGGGCATTTGGCCAAATTATTAACAGACGGTCGAAGTAACGATGCACTGTAGCACCCACAATTTTTTTGTGAGTACGAGAAGCCTGTTGTGCCAAAAAGCTCTTAACTAATTGAGAATAATCTAAGTGAGGATCAATCTCAAAATTGCAAGCTTGAAATATGCGGTGAGTTTCCAGCCATTCGTGATAAGTCTCTAGTGCAGGTAAATGCCCTTGCTCTGAAACTTGGTCAACTGCATATTCAAATTCAATACACCAAGTAAGCTCAGGGTGGTGATCTAACATTAACCTTAATACAGTCGTACCAGAACGCTCTGCACCAACCAAAAAGATCGGCTCATCAATTGCACTAAGAACACTTGACATAAGATGCTTTACATATATTTTTCTAGACCCTAACCCAAGCTTAACCCCGTCTTAATACGGAGGTAGTATACAGAAATACATAAGTAGAGTGGCGTAAATAAGCAGAGTCATAGCGACCTGAAACCGCTCTAGGTCTGTAACCTTGATACTGTTTGCTGATGCTCTAATACTTAGCATTTGGTATAAATATTTTCTATCCATTACTTCATTGGCATAGAAGAGTTGAGTGCTACAATGTTGGGGATCAACGCTCATGCTGGGAATTGCTCAGCTAAGTTTCTTATGAAATCATCGGAATCTGTACCTGCTGAGGTCATCCAGCAAGTTTCTGAATACTTCAGCGTTTTAGGTGAACCTATGCGCTTACGCATTCTAAATTTGCTAAAAGATGGAGAAAAGTGTGTTCAAGATTTGGTGGAAGCGACTTCTACTAGCCAAGCCAACGTTTCCAAGCATCTTAAAGTGATGCTGCAAGCGGGAATATTGACTCGGCGCAGCGAAGGCACCTCTGCTTACTACAGCGTGGCAGATGACCTCACCTATGATTTATGTCATTTAGTATGCGATCGCCTCGCCACCCGCATTGAGCAACAAGCCAGACACTTCCGCGCCTTCAGCATCAGTGGACGCTAAAGACTCAGTTATTCAGCTTGTTTTCCTCAAAACCACCTTGTTTTCTTCAGAACCATTTTCCTCAGAATCTAAAGGGGGAAATTCTGATCAAATTCTTGTCGGGTCATCGGTTGATCAAGCACCAATCCTTCGCCGCCGAGAACATTTAACGGCTTATTGTTAATTGAAATCCAAACTGAAGCATTAGGGTCGAGCGTTGTGGCAGTGTAAATGACCTGAGCCACTCTGCCCATCATGGCAGTGCTGCCGCCGCCCGTTGTAAATTCTGACGACAAATCAACATGAATGCCATCAGGCTGAACTTTTAGCTCCTGAAGTTTTGTATTGGCAGGAATTGTGGAAGTTAAGGCTGGATCGGGGGAGCCTTGCAGCATCTTTTCAAACGCGGCTTTGAGAATAACGTTAGGCTGCGCGTCGTTCAATGACACAGGAGCAGCAGTTAGCTTAATTTCGTTGCCTATTGACTTAAGCCAATAAATTTGTACCGATTTCTCAGTTGGGGCTTTAGTGGAAGCAGGAGCATTGAAGTGATTCGGCTTGACGGGCTGAAGTGCGTTGGCACTCACTAAAGGCTGAGGACTCATGGGCATAGAGCTAGACCACCAGGCTAGTCCGCTACCTGCTGCAAAAGCGATCGCTGAGCAACCTGCCGCTAAATATAGAGGAAATGCCCGTCGCGATCGCAGTTCGGTAACGGGGGGTTGAGGCGGGATGGGTTGTTTCCCGACAGGCTTATGATCTTGCATCACGGAGGGTCCTCGCTGAGTCATTCGTCCCAGACTAAATCTGGAAAGCCTGATCGATCTGGTGGATAAGTAGATGCAGCTACACAGATAGAGAGAAGGTTTCCGGAATCTCTTTATACTATTTATTTTAGGGGTGGCAAGGGGAGTCGGGTATTAATCGAAATGGGTATCTTTGGGGCTAAGGACGGGTTAGAAATTTGGGTTCTACGCGCACAAAGGCTGCCAAATCTAATTGGTTGTCTTGAATTTGAAAGTTCAGCACTATAGAAGTTAATCCTGAACCTTCAAATCTGCCTAGATCCAATTGCTGAATCAATCCAGTGGTTCGCAGTGTGATAATTTCGGCAGGCACAGCCGTCTCGCCAAACCTTACTTTGGGGTCAACAAGCTGAAGCTGTCGCCCCAAGGTAATAGCAAATCCAGATTCTGCGGTAATCTTCGCTTCAGTGCCCGATCGCTGTCCTTGTAAAGTTGCCCGAACCTTCACCCGATTGTTAGCTAAAAAATCGACTTGAACCTTCGTCACGTTGTAGGGTTCAGCTTGTTGGCTGCCACTGCCAGGAAGATTAAAGTTCATTTTTTTTAAGCGTTCTGCGATCGCCGCAGACTGCAAAAAACGATTCACGTCTGCCTCGGTTACTTCGACTCGGATACCTGCCTGCAACGGCTCGTCTAATTGGGGTTTGCCTTGCCGAATGCTGGCAGGATTGAGGGCGATCGCATCGGTTTCTAATTCCAAAACGGCTATTCTCAGATCGGGCTGGGGCACAATGCCTCGACCTGCAATTCGCACGCGCTGCACCTTGCCCTGTAAAAGCTGGTAGCTAGGGGCGTTGTCAATGCGAACCGCTAAAGTTTCGGCAGAATCGAGGCGATCGCGGATAGCACTAGCTACCAGGCGATCGCTGATCAAACCAATGGGTGCCAGCAGACCCAGTAAGCCAGAGAGAAGAATTGTAATCAGTTCCATCTAATGAGTTCCATCATTGTGCGTCACTTCTTGGCTTGTTGGACAAGGGGCTTAAGCCCCTTGTTGTATCTCAGAGGAGTGGGAAATGCTATATCACAGCCTTGCCCATTACAGCAGCGTTCCACTCTCCTGAATGAGCTGCCTTAAATAAGTCATGTGGTCTCTTCCTAACCGATTTAAGTCTGGGCTGGCTTTGCCAATAATATGACCTTGTACGTAGCGAATGCCCACCCGATAGAGTTGTCCCAGAGTCACCGGGCAACCGTCATCAAACCCTTCTACCACCACCTTGGGCGCGCGGAGTCGAGTGCTACTAGCCAGATCTAGCACAAAGCGCAGGGTAATCTCGGTGGACTCTCGATCTTGGTACAGTAGTTGGCGATCGATTTTGACGTGAGAGGGATTTAGCCCGGTCAACCGAGACACCGAGGCATGACCTGCCCCAAAGTCATCGATCGAAAAGCCAACTTTTAAATCACGTACATACCGACCTAGTTGCTTTCTGAACGCCTCTACAGAGGAATCGTGATTGCTAGATGCAGGTAAGGGCAGCTTTTCAGAGATTTCTAAAATCAGCTTTTCGGGTTGAATTAACTTATCTTGGACGGCATGGCGAATCGACTCAAAATACTCGTCTTGCATCAGAGAAGGCGGGTACACGTTGACTGAAAGCTCTCGGATATCCTCTTGTCTGCGCCCTGAGTGAAATTGACAGGCATGGCGGTAGCTCTCAACGGATTGGCGCATTAGGGACGCATCTAAATGCACCATGAAGCGATCGCCCCATAGTTCCGCTGCTTCAAATAAATCCATGGGGGCACAGTCAATGGTGGGATCGCGGGCAAGCGCTTCCCAACTGTCGATGTAGGGATAATCTGGATCAAGGCGCAGCACGGGTTCAAAGTGAATGTGCATGTGGGAAAGGCGATCGCAAAATAGCTCAAACCGACGGTGGTAAAGAGACGGAGGCGCAAACCCATAGGTACGCCGCAGATCATCTAAAATTGCGGCTTCAACACAAGGCAATTGCAAGTTGCTGAATTCACAAGTAGCAACGTTTAGCGAGATTAAAATTTGACCGCAAACATCACTCAAGACGATAGAACCAGGCGGTACTCCGCCAATCACCATCAAGGTGTCGTGCCCAGACGAGAGCGGCACGAGGGCAGAAAATTTGGCAATTCCATCCTCTTCATACGACTGAAAGATCCCATGCGCCCCATGAGAATTACGCTCTAATAAAGGAAAAGAGAGGCGATCCGATACTTGCGCGAAGATAGACTCATTCCAGTCTTGATTCAGGCTGCTGTCTTCGGGGCTAGATCGGCTTTGTTCAATCAGTTTCCATCGACCGGACTCTTGTTTTAGTACTGCTACAAAATCTACATCTAAGGCGCAGCGAATGGCTTCTAAAATTTGGCTAGCTGAAGCGATCGGCAAACTGCACTCACTCAAAAACTGCATCAATCTTTTAATGAAGGGTGCATAAGGTTCCAACGGATGATTTAGGGGAGTTGCTTTCAGCGGTTGCCTACGGTCGATCACAATCACAATTCCATGCACCCTGTCTTTGTTGCGACATCAACTTTGTCTGACACTAAGCTACAAGAAATAGGTTGGCAAAGGAAGTTTTTTAGATAATCTTTCTATCCTCTACACAAACCAAGTTGTTTTCGATCAGGAACCAGAGCCATCATAGTTCATGATTTAATGCAGTGATTCAAATTTAGTTGATTCACCCCTCCATTCCTTTTGTAGAGATCTGTTAAATAAAGACATCCTATGCCTGCCATCATTCAAGTCGATGCCTTCACCTCCCAACCCTTTGCAGGCAATCCTGCCGCCGTCTGCGTGCTGTCCACTCCCCAAGACCCGCAGTGGATGCAGAATGTTGCCCAAGAAATGAACTTATCGGAAACAGCATTTCTGGTCAGGCAGGCAGATGGTTTCGACTTGCGTTGGTTCACTCCCACAACGGAGGTTGATTTGTGTGGTCATGCTACCCTTGCCAGCGCTCATGTGCTTTGGTCAGAAGGGCATCTGGCACTGGATGCCGAGGCACGATTTCAGACGCGCAGTGGTCTGCTGACTGCTAATCTTCAGAGTCAATCTAATCTTCAGAATCAATCTAATCTTCAGGGTCAATCTTCAGGGGAGAACTGGATTGAACTTAATTTTCCTGCAATTTCTACTGTTGCCGTTCCCATTCCTGCCAATTTATCCGCAGCGTTAGGAGTATCTATTCACCAAGTTTATGAAGGTTCTGTGGGTCTGGTCGTAGAAGTTGATTCAGAAACCACGGTGCGTAATATTCAACCTAATTTTGAGTTGCTAAAAACCATTCCTTGCCACGGCGTTATCGTAACCAGTCGGGCAGATGTGACCAGTCGGGCAGATGTAACCAGTCGGGCAGATGTGACCAGTCGGGCAGATTCAGCGTTTGATTTTGTTTCGCGGTATTTTGCACCCAACTTTGGTATTAACGAAGATCCGGTCACCGGATCAGCCCACTGTTGTTTGGCAACGTTTTGGCGCGATCGCCTCCAAAAAACGGAGTTTCTAGCCTATCAAGCTTCTGCACGAGGTGGCATTGTCAAGGTACGTTGTGAGGGCGATCGCGTGTTTTTAGGTGGACAAGCCATCACGGTGCTACGGGGAGAGTTGTTGGTATAAGAACCGATACATTTCTGATACCAGTAGAGATAAATATAGTTCTCGTTATACCTGCTTGCCCTGTTCAGATCAACGGATTTATTCCATAGTTTTTACAAGTGTACTGGCAGGAAAATAATGATGAAGTGGGTGAGATTTTTTCGGAATATGTTGTTTAAGATGCTGTTTAAGATCAGCCGCCGCAGGAGGCGACCCTTTACAGGTATCTCAAAGCGATCGCTCAGTTTGACCGCCCTAGTGACCGCGATCCTGCTGATCCTCAGCGCCTGTTTTAGTTCACCTGATCCGACTCAATTCCCTTCAGAATCATCTGCCCTGGCAGCACTGCCCATATCAGTCGGCACCAACCTCAACGGCATTGCCGACTGGTCAACCCAGCAGCCCTTTATCGATGCCTTCAAATCTTCTAGAAGCTGGATTACCCAGTGCCAAAATGGAGAACCAGGATGCAAAGGCGGCTGGTCGACCGATGAGTTCGGCAAGCTTAATCTAGATCAAGATGGCTGGGTTAAATCGCTCCCCGCTCCCGACGATCCTGCCGAATACACCCGCGTCAGCACGCTATTGCTCCGCGACTTAGGCGGCAAGTACCCCGGTGGTAAGTATGTTGTGCTTTACGCTGGCGAAGGCACGATTGAATATGGCTTCGATGCCCGCAAGGACGAGGCAACCTCCCAGCAGGGCAGAGACATCATTGCTGTCACACCTGGCGATGGGGGGATTCATCTGATTATTACCGCAACCGATCCTCGCAAAACAGGCAATTATATTCGCAATATTCGGGTGATTCCTGAGCAGTATGAGCAAACTTATCGCACACAAGTATTCAACCCCGTGTTTTTAGAGCGCGTCAAAAAATTCAGAACCTTGCGGTTTATGGACTGGATGCAAACCAATGGTTCTGAGCAGGGTAACTGGGACACTCGCGCTAAAGTCACCGATGCAACCTACGCCACGGGCAAGGGTGTGCCTTTAGAAGTAATGCTTGATTTGGCAAACCGCATGAGTATCGATCCCTGGTTCAACATGCCGCACAAAGCCTCCGATTTATATATGACCAACTTTGCCAAATTGGTGCGCGATCGCCTCAACACAAATCGTAAAGTTTACGTCGAGTACTCTAACGAAGTGTGGAACTGGCAGTTTCCGCAAGCTCAATTCGCACTGAAAGAAGGCAAAGCTCGGTGGTCAACAGAGGGCGATGTATTTGCCCAGTGGTATGGCTTTCGCACGGCACAAATGTCTGATATTTGGAAGCAGGTATTTGGGCGGCAGCGCAGTCGCGTGGTGTCGGTGATGGGAACCCAAACGGCTTGGCGCGGCTTAGAAAATGCTGCCCTCGACTGTCCGCTTTGGGTGGCAGAGGGCAACAAGCCTTGTTATCAGCACGGCATTGACGCTTTGGCGATCGCGGGGTACTTTGGCAGCACATTAGGTCAAGGAGCCAGCCAAGCCACAGTTGAAGCCTGGAGCAACGAGGGTGAGGATGGATTTAAGAAGGCGATCGCCCAACTCGACCAAGCCAGCCTGATCCCATCAGAAGGCTATGACGATAGTATTAAAGGAATAGCCGACTCGTTCCGCTATTACCAAAACGTTGTTCGCTCCCGTGGGCTGCAACTGGTGGCATACGAAGGGGGACAGCACTTGGTGAATTCCAATAACCCTAAACTTTCTGAGTTCTTTATCAGCCTCAACCGTCGCCCTGAAATGACGGATTTGTATACTAAGTTATTAGAAGCTTGGAAGCAGGCGGACGGCACAGTGTTCATGAATTTTGTAGATATTGCTCGTCCCAGCAAATGGGGAAGTTGGGGTGCATTGGAATACGTTGGGCAGGAGCGATCGCCTAAATACGACGCACTGACCAATTTTATCGACCGCAATTCTTAGGGCGATACGTGCCTTACAGCATATTAAGTCTTACTGCGGACGGTTACGCGATTGTGACAAGCACGAGAGAATAACTAGGTTTCCTTGGCGTTTATGGAGTTAGCTATGATGACCACTCGTTGGCGTAGGATGTTTGCCTCCGTCTTGCTCAGCCTGGTGTTGCTGGTGACTGCTTGCAGCGCCCCCCCTGCCTCACGCTATGATCAAACTCAGAAAGAGACGACTGAAAGAGGCGCAGCCCCAGCAGTTGCTAAGGCGGCTGAACAAGGCAGCAGTTTTAACAAGTTCTTCCCAAAGAAACAAACGGGCTTTGAGATCGTTCCGGCTCAAGAGAAAAAAGGCTTTGCTGAGTATAAAGTCAACCAGGGTGGCAAAAACGTCGCCATGCTAGCTATCTCTGATACCACTGGCACACCCGCAGCCACCAAGTTCAAGACCAGCACTTTTACCGTGAAGGGCTATCCTGCCGTTGAACAAGGGCAAACCGCTACGGCCGTTTTGGTGGGCGATCGCTATCAAGTCAAAGTCCTTTCGCGGGACGCATCTTTCACCAAAGAGAACCGTGCCGCGTGGCTAGAAAAGTTTGATTTGAAAGGGTTAGAGCGGTTGAAGTAAAAATTTCTTTCCTCGTTCATTTAGCCCTCATTTATTTAGCTAGCCCCGATTTATTTAGATGTATCAAGGAGATTAGACTGTGAGCAAACCGATTTTTGAATTGGTCGATAGTCTACCCACGGGTGGCATTACGGTCATGGCACTGAAGTCTCTTGACTTTACGCTGCCAGGACAATGGCAAAATTTGGTCGGGTTTGATAACACTATTCGGGCAGTGACAGGCGAAACCGACGATGAATTGACCAAGCAGATTGGCGATCGCGCTGTTGCCCTCTTTAACGACAAGTCCCAGGGATATCAACGAGCGCTCTGGCTCTATCAAACCGTGAGTTCCGCATCTGGCGCACTCGGTACAGCGGCATTAGCCAACAAAATTGGTCAGGACATCTCCTTCTTAGGGATTTTGAAAAACCTCACCCCAAAGCCCGAAAAAGCTCAAAGCATTGATCTTTGTGTCAAGCTCGTAGCCGAAATAGTGGCGTTCTGTCAAATCAACGGCATCCCTGGCGATAGCGTCGGTGACTTCCTGGCAGCGTTGAAAGACTACGGCGGCGAGTCCTTGGTGCGGATGGCAGCGCTCGTTTGTTTTGATGGGCTGATTCCTCTAGGACCCGACTTCGCCCGCAAAGGTTTAGATTCTCTCAAAACAACGTCACCCTCTGATCTGGAAAAAAACCAAACCTTCAAAGGCATCCAGGAGCTGATTCCAGGCGATAACTCTCAAAACAAGCTAGGGTTCATTACCGAAAGCTTTGAATCTACCAAAGGATGGATGGACGGTTTTGTATCTGCCAATAGCTTGACTCCCGAAAAGGTCGTTGATAACTTGGGGAAATTTGTCGATATCTCCAAAGATAAGCTGGATTACCTCGGTGCGTTTTTAGATATGTATGTGAAGTACTACGAACATACGGGCATTCAAACTTTGGCACGACGGCTGATTGAACGGGCAGTTGCGGAGATTTAATGATTAGTAATATTTAGCCCAGATAAAGGGCGATCGCCCCCACTACAGTAGGCAGGGCTGATCCATTAATCAAAGAAAATAGATACTAGAGAAATCCCCTCGATTGGATTCTCAACTTTATGAGCCTGATTCAGCATCTTCAAACTGTCCGGGATTATCGCAC
>JBBRCV010000142.1:0-14979 GCA_038204505.1 Elainellales cyanobacterium | reverse complement strand
TGCGGAGGTCAAGGACTTTCTGGCAGAGGTGAACGCGGGACTAGAACCATCGGATTGGAAAATCACCTGTATTCGCTTTGCGCCCAACGACCCCACTCAGAATCCGATTGAGGATATTTGGTTGCGATCTAAGACCTTGCTCCGAGAGCACTACCATTTGTGTAAATCATTTAATGCCGTGAAGTTCTTATTTGAGTTCGTGACGCATCAACAAATCTTCAATTTCCCTAAACTGTTTTCCTATGGATACTTCTCATGAATCATTTAGGATTGCTATAATCAAACTTGACTGCTTCAAAAAGAGGTTTCTGTGGCTTCCATCACCATCAATATTTCAGATCAGCAGTTTCAGAGGGTACAGAAAGTAGCGAGTGGGCTTGGGCTTTCTCCAGAAGAGTGGCTGCGGATCAGTATGGATGACTGGCTAAATCATCCCAAGAGCGAGTTTTCTCAGGCTTCAAGCTACGTGTTAAAGAAGAATGCTGAGTTATACCAGCGTTTAGCATGATCCGCTACTTATCGTTAGTGGAGGTGCTTGATTTACATCAGCAGGTGATGGAGCGATCGGGGGGAACATTGGGAATTCGAGATTTGGGTGCTTTAGAGTCTGCGGTAGCTCAACCTCGCATGACATTTAGTGGTGAAGATCTGTATCCTACCATTGTCGAGAAGGCTGCTAGTTTAGGCTTTTCGCTGGTGATGAACCATCCATTTTTAGACGGTAACAAGCGTATTGGGCACGCAGCGATGGAAACATTTTTAATTCTAAATGGTATCGAAATTAGTGCAACAGTGGATGAACAAGAGCAGATTATTTTGACATTAGCATCTGGTCAATTGGAACGAGAAGTGTTTGTTGAGTGGTTGAGTGGACATGTACAGGCGGTATAGCTTCACTAGAATTCCTGTCTATCACCATGCAGCATGATATTAATGAATTTAACAGAGGTATAGACTAAAATTTGCTTGCACATCGATCGCTTGGAGTTGGTTGGAAGCTCCCCGCTCAACCTAGCCAGCGGGGAGCGGTTTACAGCTCCTTACCCTAAACTCTTAGCTGTACCATTTTTTGCACTGCTTCAACAATTTGGGCAGGTTGCACGATCGTCAGGTTTTCTAGACCGCCATTGTAAGGCGTAGGGATATCTTGAGACGCGAGGCGGAGGACAGGTGCATCCAGCTCGTCGAAGAGGCGATCGTTGATAGAAGCAGTGACCTCTGCGCCAATGCCGCCCGTTCGCATACATTCTTCAACAATAATGACTCGATGGGTTTTGCGAATAGATGTGCCGATCGTTTCAAAATCCAAGGGCTTCAGGGAAATTAAATCAATTACCTCTGGATCGTACCCTTGTTGCACCAGTGGCTTCACCGCCGTCATGACATGATGGCGCATTCGTGAGTAGGTCAGAATCGTCACATCTTTGCCCGATCGCACTACTTCTGCTTTATCGAGGGGCAAAACGTACTCGCCTTCGGGCAAATCTTCCTTGAGGTTGTAGAGCAACACATGCTCAAAAAACAAAACTGGGTTATCGTCCCGAATTGCAGCTTTTAGCAATCCCTTAGCATTGTAGGGCGTTGAACAAGCTACCAGCTTTAAACCTGGAACCCCTTGAAAATAAGCTTCAAGCCGTTGAGAATGCTCTGCGCCTAGTTGCCGACCCACGCCACCGGGTCCCCGAATCACCATAGGGATTTTGTAGTTACCGCCTGACGTGTAGCGCAACATACCCGCATTATTAGCAATTTGGTTGAATGCTAGCAGCAGAAAGCCCATGTTCATGCCCTCAATGATGGGTCTTAACCCGGTCATTGCTGCGCCGACTGCCATGCCCGTGAAACTATTTTCGGCGATCGGGGTATCCAGTACTCTAAGATCGCCATATTTTTTGTGGAGATCTTTGGTTACTTTGTAGGAGCCGCCATAGTGCCCCACGTCTTCGCCCAATATAAAAACTGAGGAATCACGAGCCATTTCCTCATCGACGGCTTCGCGGAGGGCATTGAATAAGAGGGTTTCTGCCATGGGGGGAACTCTGGATGGTCTGAATTTGTTAAGCTGTCTGGACTACGATTTTAACGGGTTAGGGGGCTGATTCCTGCACTTAATTATACTGATGAACCGTTCACCCAATCTAACTCTAAGAATTCCTTGATTTTAGATGGATAAATGTATCTGATCAGCCTTGATCAGAACCGTAGAAGTAAGAGACGATAGGTTGAGGTTGGAGTGGGAGTGGCATGAAGTTTAATATTTTGGCTCAGGTTCATCAAAAGATTGGGTTAATCCGATCGCTCAGAATTCAATCTACTACGCTGAAGCTGCTGGCTCTAGGCTTGGCAGCATTGTTAGGCGTGCTAATTTTGGGCGGCATTCAAGCGATCGCCCGTGTCGATAGCGCCCCGGCTCCAACCGCCACGGGGTTCGCTCCCCATCCCATCCCACTCTTCAAAGTTATTCCCTTTCCGTCCCCATCTTCTCAACCGATCGCCAAGACAACCCCAGCTAAGTCCGCCCTGCCATCCAAGCTTGAACTAGCAGAGCGCGCTGCTTCGCAGATACCGCAAGGGTCGCAGTCTCAAGTCTCTCCGGCAGCCGCCAGCCCAGATCCTGGTAATCCATCCTTAGAGAGTTCGCGATCGCCTCAAGTTCGACCAGTCCCGCCACCCGCCAGTCGTCCAGAAATTCGTCAGCCGATTCGCCCTTCTCCGACTGCGGCTCCCTCTCGTATTGCTGCGCCCGCACTTGCCCCCATTACCCCCGTTTTCTCTACGCCTAACCCAGCGGTCATGAATCACATCCCGGCAATGGCGAATGCACCCGCTGACCCGACTAATTATGGCGATCGCTACGCAACAGACATTTATGGTAGACCTGTCAACAACGCCCTTCTCGTCGTTCTTCATGAAACAGTCGGTTCTGCTAGTAGCGCCGTCAACACAATGCAAGCTCCTCACCCTAACGAAGACGAGCAGGTTAGCTACCATAGTATTATCAAGCGAGATGGCACGGTGCTCTATTTGGTTGCCCCCGAAAAACGGGCATTTGGGGCGGGAAATTCAGTCTTTAACGGCTCTAACGGTCCAGAAACGGTTAAAACCCACAAAGATTTTCCGCCTTCGGTCAACAACTTTGCCTATCACATCTCCCTAGAGTCGCCAGATGATGGCGGCAATTCTGCTCAAACCCACAGCGGCTATAGCAGCGAACAATATCAGTCTTTAGCTTGGCTGATTGCCTGGACTAATGTTCCCTACGATCGCATTACTACCCATCGAGCCGTTGACCAGTCTGGCACCCGAATTGACCCCAGAAGCTTCGACGGTCAACAGTTAACGGCTCAACTGCAAACCTATCTACGCACAGCTCAGCAATAATTTTTTGTCTTCCTCAAAACAAAGATCCCCAAACTCTTTAGGGAGATGAGGATCTTTGTTTGGACTGAGATGTTTGGACTGAGAGTTGAGCGATACCTACAAAAGGCTAGCCATTGCTTGAGTAACAATCTTTAACGCTTCATCCACCTCACCCGCGCTCACAATCAGCGGCGGGACAAAGCGAACGACTTTGGGACCCGCAGGAACCAGCAACAAGCCCTTGTTCATTGCTTCTTTAACTAAGTCTATTGAAGTTAGTTCGATATCAGAATGCAGCACCAACCCGTTGATTAAGCCCCAACCGCGCACTTCAGCGACAATCTGGGGATACTGAGTGGCGATCGCCCTCAGCCCCTCTCGAAGCTGTTCGCCCCGCGCCTGGACATTGGCTAAAAGGTTTTCGCGCTCTAGTGTTTCACAAACTTGAAGCGCTACTCCACAAACAAAAGGATTACCGCCGAAAGTGCTGGCATGATCGCCAGGTTGGAAGACATCGCAGAAAGACTTGCAGAGCATTGCGCCAATGGGAATACCACCGCCTAAACCCTTTGCTGATGTGAAAATGTCGGGTTCAATGCCCAAATTCTCGTAGCCCCAGTAATGCCCCGTGCGCCCCATGCCAACCTGCACCTCGTCGAGAATTAGCAGAATGCCTTTTTCGTCGCAAATCTGCCGCACCCGCTGGAAGTAAGCCCGATCGCCTGGACGAACGCCTCCTTCTCCTTGCAGTGCCTCTAGCATAATGGCTGCCACCTGGCGATCGCTGCTGTCGAGTAGGGCGATCGCCTCTTCAATAGCCGAAATATCGTTGTAGGGAACGTAGTAAAACCCAGGCACCAGCGGATTAAAGTGCTTTTGATACTTAGGCTGTCCTGTCGCCGTCACCGTTGCTAGCGTCCGTCCGTGGAAACTGGCGTGAGCAGTAATAATGACCGGGCTTTCGATGCCCATGACAGTGTGGGCATATTTCCGCGCTAGTTTAATGGCTCCTTCGTTTGCCTCTGCCCCAGAGTTGCAGAAAAAGGCGCGATCGGCGCAGGAGTGCTCAACCAGCCACTTTGCTAGTTGTCCTTGCTCAGGAACATAGTAAAGGTTAGAAACATGGTGGAGTTTTTTAATCTGCTGACTGACGGCTTCAACCATTGCCGGATGGGCATGACCCAGCGTACAAGTCGCAATACCTGCCACAAAATCTAGATACTCGTGCCCGTTCGTGTCCCAGACGCGACAGCCTGCCCCTTGGTCTAATGCCAGCGGAAACCGACCATAGGTAGACATGACATAATGATCAAAATCAGCAGGGTCAAAAGCGACCTGATCAAAATGGGCTGAAGGAGATTGAGCAGACAGGGTAGGGGTGACAGTCATTGGGGCTAGGGTTTCTGGACTCATAGGGATGCCTCCTGATGGCAGGGTAGATGACAAAAAATCATCATTTTATAGGGAGATTGATTTCTGTTTATCAATTTTTTTATCAATGCTAAAACAGGGTAGGGTCAGCTAGGATACTGATCTTAAGTCAGGTTCCTGGCATGTGTTGTAAATTCTTGAAGAATTTCTAGAGCCTTTGAGGATTAATTCAACCAATTAGTAACCCCCAAAACTCTCCTGATCCACTGAGATAGGGGCGATCGCTTCCTTCTACTAATGCTTATATTGATGCCTAAGAATGTCATGATTCGATAGGTTCTACAAGAGCATGATCCGCAGAAGTTGAGTGCTCCTCCGAGCAGTGCTTACGAAACTTGCAACCATTGCATAACTTCGGTAGGCAAGTCAATTCGGGTTCGAGTCACTGGATGGATACAGACATGAACAGTGGTGGCTTGACTAACAGGGGCTGTTTGGCTGACAAGGGCTGTCTGGCTGACACGGGCTGTTTGACTGACAAGTTCAGGTTCTTTCAATAGAAGAATGCTATACGAAATTTCAAATTTTCTGGGACTAAGGCAAGCAGGCTTTACCTGGACTTCATACTGTAGTCCGCAAAACATGGGGCAAAGAAAGTCTACTCTTGCATGAACGATAGGCAGGGCAAAAGCTGAGTGTGTAAAAAATTCTCTGAGGTTAACACCCGTGTTGGCTAGAGAAGCTTCGTAGGCTTCGTGGCATATTGCCAGGACGTTGGCAAAGTAGACGACTCCAGCGGCATCGGTGTCTTGAAAATGAATGGTGCGGGAGTAGACAAATGACATGGAGAACTGAATCTGTAGATTTTTTTGGCGATCGCCCTTCACTCTTTAATTAATAGTACATTTGAACTATACGAGCAATTTGCTCCAGATTTGCTGCGGTAAACTACCCTTGATCGTGTTCCAAATCCTATGCCTGTTATGGATCAGTCTGTTATGGATCAGTCTACAGTACAGCCCCGAATCGAGGAACTGCGCCAGCTTTTATTAAAAGCCAGCTACGAATACTATGTCTTAGATGCGCCCGTCATGGAGGATGCCGTCTACGATCGCCTCTACCGAGAACTGCAAGACCTGGAGACGCAGTATCCACAGCTCATTACGCCCGACAGCCCGACCCAGCGCGTCGGCGAGAGACCTGCCACGCAGTTCAAATCCGTTAGGCACAATATTCCGCTGTACAGCCTGGAAAACGCCTTTGGAGCCGAGGAGTTGGCGCAGTGGCAAGAGCGCTGGAAACGAGTGGCTCCAGCAGTTGAGACGGCGGAAGATGGTTGTGAACTATATGTCTGTGAACTGAAGATTGATGGTAACGCTCTGGCACTGACCTATGAAAACGGCTTGCTG
The DNA here is from genome assembly GCA_038204505.1 of Elainellales cyanobacterium. Taxonomy (GTDB): domain Bacteria; phylum Cyanobacteriota; class Cyanobacteriia; order Elainellales; family Elainellaceae; genus Timaviella. Next base: position 8,839 of record JBBRCV010000142.1, on the reverse strand, counting down.
GTTCGGGGCGCGACGCGGGGCGATGGCATCAATGGGGAGGAAATTACTCAAAACATCAGAACCATTCGTTCTATTCCTCTGCGTTTACATTTAGAAAAGCCGCCGCCGATTGTAGAAGTGCGCGGCGAGGCGTTTTTGCCCCTGGATGTTTTTCAAAAAATTAATCAGGAGCGTGAAAAAGCTGGGGATGCTCTGTTTGCGAATCCTCGCAATGCTGCTGCGGGAACCTTGCGCCAGCTTGACGCGCGGAAGGTGGCACAACGTCAGCTCGATTTCTTTCCCTACACGCTGCATCTTCCTAATGCTGATGCTAGCGCTAGTGCTGATGCAGATTTTCCAGTCCTCGCTTCGCAGTGGGATGCATTGGAATGGCTGCGACAAGCAGGATTTCGAGTCAATCCTAATCGTCAGCTTTGTGCGTCGCTGGCTGAGGTGGTGGATTACTGCGATCGCTGGTCACGGGATCGGCTCAACTTGTCTTACATGACCGATGGGGTAGTGGTTAAGATCAACTCTTTTGCTCTGCAAGAAAAACTGGGCTTTACCCAAAAGTTTCCTCGTTGGGCGATCGCCTTCAAGTATCCTGCCGAAGAAGCGCCGACGGTGGTAGAAAATATTAGCGTCAACGTGGGGCGCACGGGTGCGGTGACACCGTTGGCAGAATTGCGCCCCGTTTTGCTGGCAGGCACCACCGTATCGCGTGCCACTTTGCATAATGGCGATCGCGTTGCTGAGTTAGATATTCGAGTGGGCGATACGGTGATTGTCCGGAAAGCCGGAGAGATTATCCCCGAAGTGCTGCGAGTGCTGGTTGAATTGCGTCCGGCAGGCACCACTCCTTTTCAAATGCCGATTCGCTGTACCGAATGCAGCGAGGCGCTGTTTCGTCCTGAAGGAGAAGCGGTGCTGCGCTGTATCAATACTTCCTGTCCAGCAATTTTGCGAGGTGCGTTGGTGCATTGGGCAGGACGAGATGCCATGGATATTAAGGGCTTAGGAGAAAAGTGGGTGTTGCAGTTGGTCGATCGCCAACTCATTCGGACGGTGGCAGATTTATATGACTTAACTGAGATGCAGCTTCTAACGGTCGATCGCATGGGTACAAAATCAGCACAGAATTTGGTCAAGGCGATCGCTCAGTCTAAATCTAAGCCCTGGTCGCGGCTGCTTTACGGGCTAGGGATTCGCCATGTCGGTAGCGTCAACGCCCAAATCCTTGCCGAGAATTTTTCCACAGTCGAAGCCCTAGCCGGAGCTAGCGTAGAAGCGATCGCCACTCTCTACGGCATTGGCACAGAAATTGCCCAGTCAGTCTACCAATGGTTCCAACTACCCGCTAACCAAACCTTAATCGATCGCTTGCGCCATGCTGGAGTGCAATTGGTGGGCGATGCTAAAGCCATTACCCTGGCAAACCTATCTTTAGCAGGCAAAACCTTTGTGGTCACGGGCACCCTACCTACCCTCAAACGCGATGAAGCAAAAGCCCTAATTCAGAACGCGGGCGGCAAAATTACAGGATCAGTCAGCGCCAAAACTAATTATGTCGTAGTGGGAGAAGATGCTGGATCTAAACTCGCTAAGGCTGAGGAGTTAGGAATTGCCCAGCTTAGCGAAGCTCAACTTCTAGATCTGATTGCCTCCTTTGGGTGATGACTTTCGAATCATTCACCTGGATGATGAATTTGTTGGTTAATGATGAGTTTAGTGGTCGATGATGAATTTGTTGGTTGATGATGAGTCAGCCGTTGATTGTTACTATTCACTTAGTGCCAGTCATCTAATATTAGTAAATAGCCCTATTTTTTAATCAATATGCGAGTTCGGTTCGGATGGCTCTTGCCAACGGTTGTGTCATTGCTCTTGCCTGTAGGCTCAGCCCTAGGAGCCGATCGCCTGACGATCTCTTACGGTGTTTTAGAACGCTCGGTTTCCATTGATTCTCTGTCGGCATACGCAAATGACGGCTCCGTTGAAGGAGATCTTAAAGACTACGTTCAATATTTAGAGCCAGAGCAGCTCAATGATTTACGCCGCATTTTACGCACCAAAGCTAACCTCAGCCCTGTTGCAGTAGCGCAATTTCTCTACACCGAACAAGGCGAAGCGCTGCTAAGAAGACTGGGCGAAGTGATTCGTACCGATTCCCACTTGTCTGGCTTTTATGCGACTCGTGCCGCCATGATTCAGGCAGCGGCAGACCCCGCTGGATTAACTCCGCTCAACGTTTTAAAGCACTTTCCGTTAGCCAATATTCGATTAGACCTGGGGCGATCGCTGCAAATCTTGGGAAATTTAGATGCCCTAGTTCGGCAAACTCAAAGTGCGATCGCGCTGATTGATCAACAGTCCGCTTTAGAGGCTAGTGCTGAACCCTGGACTCCGTTGCCTAGTTTGCCCAACTTGCGATCGGCGGGTTCCTACACCTGGCAGAAACGTACCCTCCGTTTTAATGACCCTAGACGCGTCGCTCAAAATCGCTCCTTCCTTGCCGATATTTATCTGCCCATTCCGCCTCAAACAATTGCCCCGACGCGGCTGCCTTCACCTTCCTTAGATCCACAGCCGACCCAAAGCGGCAACGCTCCCCTCATTGTCATCTCCCACGGGTTAGGCTCAGACCGCACTACCTACGCCTACCTTGCCCAACAGCTTGCTTCCTACGGGTTCGCCGTCGCCGTCCCTGAGCATCCTGGCAGTAGTTCTCAGCAAATCCAAGCATTAATTTCAGGAGGAGCCAACGAAGTCACTGCACCTACAGAATTTGTCGATCGCCCCCTCGACATCCACTATTTACTAGACCAATTAGAAACCCTCTCCCAAACCGACTCACGCTTTGCCGGACGCATTAATCTAAAGCAAGTGGGAGTCATTGGTCAATCCCTCGGCGGCTACACTGCGTTGGCGTTAGCGGGTGCTGAAATTAATCAAAAACAGCTTGCTCAAGATTGTCAAAATACCGATACACTCAATCTTTCCTTATTGCTGCAATGCCGCGCGCTCCGGTTGCCTCAAGCTGAACCGACATTTCGAGACGATCGCGTTAAAGCCGTCATTGCCGTCAATCCAATTGGCAGCAGTCTTTTAGGCAAAACTGATTTGAGTAAAATCAAAATTCCAGTCCTTATCATCAGCGGTACAGCCGATACTGTTGCACCCGCGTTACTCGAACAAATTCTCCCGTTTACCTGGCTGCAAACACCTGATAAATACCTGATGTTACTAGAGGGGGGAACACATTTTTCAACAATTGATGCACCCACTTCGGCATCTCGAAATAACCAAGTTGAACTTCCTCCTGAAGTGATAGGTCCCAACCCTAAACTTGCTTACTTATACCTGAAAGCAATTGGGGTAGCCTTTTTCAAAACCTATGTAGCGGAAGATTCAAGGTATCGTACTTTCTTAAGTGCTGGGTATGTGAGTAGTATTAGTCAAAAGACCCTTCCTACAACGTTCGTGCGATCGCTGACCTCTGCACAATTAGCAAAGATTTTTAGAGATGTGCCGCTAGAACCACCCCCGTCAGGATTTGACTCTAATGCCTGGTCAGGTCAGTAATTTTGGAATGTCTATCAGAAAAATTATTGAGCGCAATGATGAAAAATTTGTTGATAGAGGCGATCGCAAGGCAGTATAGAAATATAACCTCCAAGGAAAACCCGCGTGTCTAAACCCCTTACTATTCAATTACCTACCGAACTCGAACAACAACTCACTCTCCGCGCCGCACAACTCAACATTCCCCTCGAAACCTTTGTGCTTCAATCCCTCCATCAACTCGTTCAGCAAGATGACGATGATGATCCCGACGAATCCAAAGAAGCCGTCTTAGCCAGCCTTCGCACCGCACTCCAGGAAGTGAAAGACGGTAAAGTTCATCCCATTGAAGAACTGTGGGATGGTATTGATGACTGAGGATGCTTCACAAGTTCAAGTTCTGTTTGGCGATGAATTCAAACGACGACTGAAAATTTTCAAAAAACGCTATCGGCAAATTCGCGTTGATTTACAACCGCTCATAGAACAACTCCAAGCTGGAAAAACTCCTGGCGATCGAGTTGTGGGCACAGGCTACACCGTCTTCAAAGTACGGGTCAAAAATAGCGACAGTCGCAGAGGTAAAAGTTGAGGATACCGTGTCATTTATCAGATGTCTTCTTCGATTTGCATTATTCTGTTGCTGATCTATTTGTTTCCACTGAAGCGATCGCAGATTATCTCAGCCGCTTCCCTACCATAGAATGCGTGTTTCTCAATTCTTGCTATTCCGATAAACAAGCTGAGGCGATCGTCCGACATATTCCCTATGTCATTGGCATGAGCAGCGACATCCTCGACAAAGCCGCCCTCAAATTTGCCCAAGGTTTTTACAACGCCCTCGGAGCTGATCTTTCTTACGAAGCTGCTTATGATAATGGTAAATACGCGATCGCGCTAGCTGGCATTCCGCAAAGCCAGATCCCCATCCTTAAGCAGAAAGCTGAAAAGAGACAGAGCAACCCTGAGTCACTTTGACTCCCCGCTAGACTAACAAACCTTACCCTCTACCCCTTATGCAACTCACCATCACCATCACTTCTGAACTCGAACAAAAGCTTGCCACTCAAGCAGCCCGTCTTAATATCTCGCTCGAACATCTCGTTCTACAATCCTTAGAACAAACTGCCCAGCAAGCAGACCAACTCGATAACGATCCCCTCATTGCTCTTTTTGGCTCCTTTCGATCTGATGTGCCAGATTTAGCAGATAACCATGATCACTACATTGGTCAAGCTCTCTATCAGGAAATGAACCGTGCCGAATAAGGTATTTGCAGACACCTCTGGCTGGGCAAGTCTATTTGATTCTAGACAACCTAATCATGCAGAGGCAGCTTAAGTATTCATGCGGCTCCGCCAGCAGAAAATTAGCTTTGTGACCACCAACTACGTCATTACAGAGCTTGTGGCTCTGCTCCATAGTCCGCTCAGATTACCTCGTCCACAAATCTTTCAGATTATTGACAGCCTCAAAGCCACCCACTATTTAGAAATTATTCACGTTGATATCGCCACTGATACAGAGGCTTGGAACCTTTGTAAAGGTCGCCCTGACAAAGCCTGGTCGCTTGTAGATTGCACATCTTTCGTCATTATGCAGCAGTTAAATATTCAAATTGCATTGACAACCGATCGCCACTTTGAGCAAGCTGGCTTCACTCGCCTCTTAACAGCTTAAATTCTTCCGCTACTGCTTCACCTCTCCCATTTGCACCCGCCACAAATTCGCATAGATTCCCTGTTGCTCCAACAATTCCTCATGTCGTCCCTGTTCTACTAAACGCCCTTGTTCCATTACATAAATACAGGCGGCATTGCGAATGGTAGAAAGACGATGGGCGATCGCAATTGTTGTGCGATTTTTTGTAATTTGTTCTAGCGATCGCTGAATTGCTGCTTCGGTTTCATTATCTACGGCAGAAGTTGCTTCATCTAGGATTAAAATTGGTGGGTTTTTTAAGATAGCACGTGCGATCGCCAAGCGTTGTCGTTGTCCCCCCGAAAGCTTTTGTCCTCGTTCTCCCACGATCGTGTCGTAGCCTTGAGGTAACTGGTTAATAAACTCTTCTGCTTCTGCCACTTTAGCAGCGGCGATCGCTTCTGCCAAAGTGGCGCTAGGACTGCCATAGGTAATATTTTCTAACACCGTCCCGTGGAACAAAAATACGTCCTGACTGACTAATCCGATCGCCCGTCGCAAGTCCCGGATCTGTAACTCTGGGAGGGCAATACCATCAATGAAAATGGTGCCAGACTGGACTTCATAGAACCGGAGTAGTAATTTGACTAAGGTGCTTTTTCCTGAGCCTGTAGAACCGACAATGGCGATCGTTTTTCCGGCTGGAATGTGCAGCGACAGATGTTCAATAATGGGAGAGCGATCGCGGTAGGCAAACGACACGTCTTGCAAGACGATATCTCCCCGTATCGGTGCTTTTTCGCCTAAAAACCTTGCTCCTGAATCCATTGCAATAGGTGTATCCAACAAACCCATCACCCGATTTGTTGAAGCCATGGCGCGTTGATATTGATCCAAAGTTTCGCCTAATCGCGTTAATGGCCACAGTAAACGCTGAATCATGAATACCAAAGTGCTGTAGGTTCCTATCGCCATTGTGCCTGCAACCGCTTCCAATCCGCCATAGACTAAAAGGGCAGTGAAGCCCAGAAAAATAATGATGCGAATCAGCGGTACAAATGCAGCACTGAGGACGATCGCCCGGTGGTTACTTTGGCGGTAAGCTTCGCTTTCATCGGTTAGTCGCTGCACTTCATAATCTTCGGTGACAAAGCTTTTAATCGTGACAATACCGCTGAGATTATTGGAGAGCCGACTGCTTAAAAAACTCACCCGCTCTCGAACTTCGGCGTAGCGAGGAGCTAGTAATCCTTGAAACGCCAACGATCCCCAGAGAATAAACGGCATCGGTAGCATTGCCATCCACGCTACGCTAGGAGCCAGAACAAAGAATCCTGTGCCAATTACTAATACTGTTGTTACGACTTGCAAAACTTCGTTCGCACCAAAGTCTAAAAATCGTTCTAGCTGGTTGACATCATCATTGAGAATTGCCATCAGTCCGCCCGTACTGCGCGACTCAAAATACTCTAGCTCTAGTTCTTGCAAATGACTGTAAGCATCAATTCGCAGATCATGCTGAATCTTTTGGGCTAAGTTGCGCCAGAGACGAGCATAAGCGTATTCAAAGGCAGATTCCAGAGTCCAAACAATAAAAGTTAAAACTGCCAACAGTAAGAACTGCTGCTGAATATCCACAATGCCCCATCGAGCAATCAAAGAGTCCTGTTTTTTAACCGCAACATCGACCGCAACTCCAATAAGGACAGGCGGTGCTAGGTCAAAAAACTTATTAAGCACCGAGCAGAGGGTTGCCAACCAAATTTGCTGACGGTAGGCGTGTCCATATTGAATGAGGCGAAGCAGCGGGCGCTGTGATGGGCGATCGCCAGCCCGAGTAAGTTTAGACAATTTCGAGTTCCCAAAATGAGTGCATCCTCTATTCTCATCAAGGGTCGCAGATTCGCGTATTTATATTTGTGAAGACGGGGCAAAATCCTGTTCTCAATAAAAAGCATTCAGCAATTAATTTTTGGCTACCAATGTAAATCATGCTTCTAGCATTACTTGAATACTAAAGAGTGTGAACCCTGGAGAATGCAGTAAATTTCTAGAAGTTGGCAGCTTCAATCGATCGCTAAATGCTTCAAAACAACTCAGAACAAAGTTCCCTGTTACTTACTTTTTCAGAGTATTAATTTCGTTTAATAAAATCAGTGCCTTCAGCTACAAAATTTTTTGAGCTATGAGTTTATTACAACTTTTGGATGCAAGGACTGCATACTTAAGTGAAGTTGATGAGCGATCGCCCAATTTCCCTGTCACCATAGCGTTATGAAGTTGCTCTACACAGCCCCGATCATCAGTCCTAAAAACCGTCTTCATGAATGCCCGAAACTTAGCGCTTATGTCCTCTTCATCTGCCTCTAATCAAGCTAATCATTCAGACCTAGAGGCAGCGTTAGATCTGCTGAAAGTGGGCGATTTTCATGATCGCTGGGATGCTGTTAAAATCATTTCTGCCTGTGGCGATGAGGCGATCGCCCTGCTCTTGCCCCTGCTTCGAACCGACGACTGGGAATTGCAGTGGTTCATTGTCCGCATTTTAGGAAATCTGCAAAACCCTAAGACTATTCCAACTTTGGTAGAGCTGATCAAAGTCAGTCATGCTGATGTTGCGGGCATGGCGGCTGGGGTGCTGTCGAACTTTGGAGAAATGGCGATCGCCCCCCTAGCTGCCCTCCTAGACCATCAGCCGACGCGTTTGCTAGTGATGCAAGCCCTCACCCAAATTCACCATCCTCAAGTCATTCCGCTGCTGCTGCAAGAGGCTGAGGATGCTGATGTTCGAGCCGTTGCCATTGAAGCTTTAGGGCATTTTCATCATGCGCCTGAAATTCCGCCTGTGTTGCTAGCGGCTTTAGAAGATCCGGCGGCGACGGTTCGCCGAGCGGCAGTTGTGGGACTAGGATTTCAGGCTGAAGGTCATCAGGCGGATTGGGTTAATCGTCTCCAGCCGCTTTTGCGAGATGTGGATGGAGAGGTAGCGCAGCAAACGGCGATCGCCCTAGGACGCATGGGTACACCCGCAGCCGTAGCGGTTCTCAATCAAGCCCTTCTCAATCCAGATCTTCTCAATCCAGCCTCACAGCCTTTACATCCAGGTCTGGCTGTGGAGATGATTCGCGCGATCGCCAGAATCGGCACCGAGCTAGAGGGTTTGCAGGCATATCTTCACAACGCTACACCTACGGGCAAACAGGAAGCGATCGCGGTGCTAGGGCGAGTGGAAAACCTTCAAGCAAAGGGACAAGCGGCTAAAATTTTGCTTCAGCTTTTGGAAGCTCAACCCGACGTTAGGGATAAGCAAGCGATCGCTTTTAGCCTGGGTCAACTAGGGCAACTCGAAGCGATGGAGGCGTTAATTCAACTTTTAGCTGATGCTGATGCCAGCGTGCGGTTTCATGCGATCGCCGCGCTCAAACAGCTCGATCCCCATGCGGCTTACCAACGGTTAGAAGTAATGGCTGGTGAAACGTTGAGTCTGAGATTGCAGAATGGTGTGGCGATCGCGCTGCAAGAATGGGGCGATCGGTAGTCATATTTATTCTCCCCAAACCATTTTAGGGATCAGTAAAATCTCTTCTCCGACTCCAACCTGCTCCCCAATCCCCAGAAAATTTCCATCCTCATGGCGAATTTGATAGAAGCCTGTATT
>JBBRCV010000141.1:0-15147 GCA_038204505.1 Elainellales cyanobacterium | reverse complement strand
CTCTGGACTAACAAAATGAGGATTGTTTAATATTCAGAGCGTCGAAGAAAAATAAGTTAAGCAAAACGATAGCTAAAACCCCTACACAGAGGGCTTTACAGCCTTAAGGCAAAATCCTGTTCCAATCATACTTTGACCCCTAAACAATGTTTATTCTACAGCTCAAAATTCTTCCCTAAAGTTCACTAAGCCCAGAGGAATTTGAGCTGTAGTACGATTCTTAGGCAAAAGCGTACTACCCTACAAGGCTCTCAAGCTGCCTACAATCTCAGAATAAGACAAGCTCTGGGGCGGTTTTATAGCTTAGTCTTATCTTGAGACAACCGTTTGCCCCTTGCCCAATCAACAAGATTCCTGTTAATGACAAAACCCACTTTACCCACCTTTTTATCTACCGAGAGTTGAGAGGAACGGTGCCAGGTTCATCGAGTAAAGATTTGTAACGCTCCTTTGTAAAGAAAGATTATCTAAATCTTTCCTGTGGAAAACTCATCTTTTTCTGTGGAAAAGATGGGGAAAACTCGTGGATAACCTTGAGCCATTTCTAACAACTTGGCAAGGTAATAGGGTACCTGTTGAAAACCTCTATTTTCCCTAACAGGTTTTCCACACTCTTAAAGTCCCTCTAGCCCAGTTGTAGCAAAGCTTTGAAAATCTTTTCCACATTTTCCACAGGCTCTACTACTACTAGATCTCTTTAAAACTATTTAAAGATGAAAGAACTCTCCGGACAAGTAGATTAACCTAAGCCAACAAATTTGTGAACAAACTCACTCTTATTCAAAAGGGAGTGTTACGATCGCTTCCGAAAAGCACTCGTTTAAGAGTCACAGCCAAAGCTGGCAGACCTACAAAATCCATTCGCCGTGCACTTTCTCTTCCATCCCTTGCTGACCCCAGCTTCTTTAGCTCTTTACGCACCCCCATGAAACTCACCTGTACCCAGAACGAACTCAATACCCACCTGTCTTTAGTCAGCCGCGTCGTGCCTTCTCGTCCTAGCCATCCCGTTCTGGCAAATGTTCTGCTAAACGCTAACGAAGAGACGCAGCAGGTGAGTCTTACAGGTTTTGATCTCAGCCTGGGAGTGCAAACCAGCTTCAAGGTTCAGGTTACAGAAGGCGGCGTATTAACTCTGCCCGCAAAGCTCCTGGGCGATATCGTCTCTCGGTTGCCCGATGGCGAGATTACCTTAGACGGCGGCACCGATGAAACCCTCGTGACCTTGACCTGTGCCGCCGGACGCTACCAGGTGCGAGGTATGGGTGCAGAGGAGTATCCTGAGCTGCCTACGTTAGTCGATGGTAGCGTGGCTTACTTACCCGTTGAGGCGCTGCTGGAAGGGCTGCGGGGTTCACTCTTCTCCACCAGCGTTGATGAGACTAAGCAGGTCTTGACGGGAGTTCACATTGCCGTAGACGAAGATGGCATGGAGTTTGCGGCGACCGATGGGCATCGGTTAGCAGTGGTAGAAACGGCGAATGTTCAGCCAGAGGATGCTGATCCAGGTCAGAAGAACCACAAAGGCAAGTTTGATGTCACGGTTCCCGGTAAAGCCTTGCGAGAACTGGAGCGAATGATTCAGAGCAATGCTTCGGCAGAACCGATCGCCATTCGATTTGACCAGGGGCAATTGATTGTGGAATGGGCAAATCAGCGTCTCACCAGTCGCCTGTTAGAAGGGCAATATCCCAACTATCGGCAGTTGATCCCCAAACAATTTTCGCGCCAAATGACGTGCGATCGCCGTCTCTTAACCTCTGCACTAGAACGCATTGCTGTACTAGCCGACCAAAAAAATAGCATCGTCAAATTCACTCTAACTACTGCCGATCAAGAAATCATCTTGTCTGTCGATGCTCAAGATGTGGGCAGCGGTCGAGAAGCAATTCCGGCACAAATTTCTGGCGATGATTTGGAGATTGCATTTAATGTAAAATATCTGCTGGAAGGTTTGAAAGCGTTAAATACGGCTGAAGTGCAAATGCAGTTTAATACAGCAACCAGCCCTTCGATTTTGACCCCGTTGGGGGGGATGAAGATGACGTATTTGGTGATGCCAGTCCAAGTAAGATCCTGATGTTTCCCTGATTGTCGATTGTCACCGAAAGCAAAAATTGCTAGGCGATTTGAATATTTATTAGGAATCGAAAGCTTGAGCGATCGCTTGAAAAAGTTTGGGTTTAGCTATACTAGAGTATTGTCACGACTTGAGGTTAGTGCTTAATGCTAAACATGGCGCTTCCAGATCAGATTCTTGCATTTGTCGAACAGCAAGCAACAGCGGCTGGCTTTAATACCGCCAGTGAGTATGTTTATCAGTTGATTCTGCGAGAGCAAGAGCGGCTGGCGCAACAGAAACGAGTCGAATTGCTGTTGCTAGACGGGTTGGAGAGCGGAGAACCCACTGAAGCAACAGACGATTGGTGGGAGCAAAAATGCAACGCGAGACATCAACAGCATTTTGGACGGTGAGGTGTAGGGCGATCGCTTTGTGAAGTGTATTCTGGATGAGCGATCGTTGTTTGACTCATTTTACTTTTATGAGGGCGATCGACCCAATTCACATCAGCTATGGTTTTCAGCATAAAAGAAGAATCTAGGCATTCACTAGAAACGATATACCAATAAAGACAGAAATTGACCTCTTGACCTTTAGCTAGACAGGCTACTCATACTCGAAAGTTGGAGCAAGAAAGTTAGAAGCAGAAGAATTACGAATTACAATACTGAGGAGCTAGTTGTATCAATTGCCAACAATTTTTTAAGGAAAGAAACTACGTTATTCAGTTCTGGAATTGCTGCCACTGTTTCTGAGCAAATCCAATTGTCATCCTTAATACTTACTGTGTTGGTCATGCCAGGCTTGAGAACACTCACAACTGTTGCAATGATAGCCTTTTCCTTATCAAACGGTTTCCAACACATCTTTTGAGTCTCCTCCTGTGAAAACTGCTCAATGTATAACTCTGCTCTCTCCATAAGCTCAGGATAGACAGACTTTCCACAATTCAAAATCAGAGTCTCAAGTACACCTTGATTTGTATTATCTGGCAGAACATATAACCCTAGTCGTGGAAAATCTTCCGTAAGTACTCCAGGTTTAACAGGAAAATTTGGAAATAATTCCTTGAATCCCACACGGTAATTCTCTGCTACTTTATTGAGATCACGCTTGTCAGCATCTACTACTATTCCGAAGGCTGAAAGCACAGAGTAATCCATGTCTGAAAGCTTATTAGATAGGTTCCTGATGAGGCTATCTCCTTCTCCAACATATATCGCTACTGAAACGTCTTCTGTATCAAAAACGAGTGGCGTATCAAGCCTCCTGTGTAACTTTCCAAATTTGAAAGGATTATCAGGTACGAACTTAGACCAAAGAGTATCTAAGTCAGACTTACTACCCTTAAATTCATTGAATCCAAGCAATCTATGGAGAATTCTGCCTATAAATGCTTGATCATGATATCCCTCAACACCGATCAAAGCATACCGTCGATCTACCATCGAACCTCCTGACCTAGCTCTTCTCTAAGAAGCATTAACCTATTCCAATCATGTCTAACAACCCGTGTATGTGTTTCTTTGAGTTCTAGACGATAAAGTACCAGATCTGACTCAGATTCCGTTGCACTTAGCAGCGCATCGACTGCCTCAAGACTGTGGGTAGTTGCAAATAGTTGAACATCTAGTTCTTTGCACCATCGAACAAGCCACTTAAAGGAGTCTTGAAGTACTTCAGTGTGTAGTGTGACCTCTAACTCATCAATTAATAAAATTCCGCCTCGAACACTAGCTAGCTTCAAGGCAATGTGAAGTAGCCGACGAATTCCATCACCGAATGTGCTGAGCGGAGCAAGCCCAAATTTCTCATGCTGAATGTAAGCCTTGAATCGAGAAGATATAGCATCTGGGGACAGAAGAATCTCTATATCAGTTATCTCAGAATCAACTTGCCGCAATAAGGCTACTACATCAGCCTTAAAGTTCTGAAAGTTTGCCTCAGATAAAAGCCTAAGCTGATTGGCTTCTGACCTATGAGAAGATGTCGTAACAATTGACGTTTTTAAGCTCAAATGACCAGAGCCTGGAAGTCTACCTATTGAATAATCATCTTCCCATAATTGGAAATCTTGAACAAACGTAGGAGGAGTATCTAAAAAGCTTAGTTGATCGGAGTTCTCATGAACCTCTAGACGCAGATCAATTCCTTTATGAATCTCTGGGATTTCATCTTCACCCTGTTCGCCTTGAGAGAGGTTTCTTCTACGTTTTCTTTCGGAGATTCGTAAGCCTTCAATCACTTCATAACTCGCCTGTAGCTTTTTAACAGGATACGAACCATTGCCATCAATGATAATTTCTCCTGTTTCTGGTTTACTGTTCTTTTCTTCATAAGAATAGAGTTTAGGAAATAACCATTGAATTGAATCGAGAATTGAGATTTGACTAAATCTATTTTCTTGCTCTCTTTGACGAGCTATTTTAAACCACTCTCTAAGGTCAAGAGGATGACAATATATTGATAAGCCTTCTAGTACACTTGTCTTGCCAGAGTTGTTGATTCCAACCAGCAAATTAATCTGACCGAGATCCTCCAAACGTAGATCTCGGATTCCTCGAAACTGCTGGAAATGAATGCTCTTTAACTTCCTCATGCGCTTAGTGTATCCTAGGTTGACTTTACCAGAGCAGAAAACTCGGATATGTAAAGATCCTAAGTTATGTCTCCTCAGATGTTTTCTAACTAAAGGTTATTACTCAGCACTTTTCTATCCTGCCTTACCCACATTACCGATCGCCCCACTTCACGCAATACAGATCAGCATCATTCCGCCCCACCACCCAATGCCCCTTTAACCCTGCACAGTGATTTTCCAAGTCCGATCGCCATCCCTATCGATCGCCTGCTTCTAATCCTCTTTATGATTATGGAAAAGTTATGATGCTGAAAGCATTAAAAATGGTGCGATCGCCTATTGCAGCATTCCGACATTAATCCCTGGAGGTATATGGTTCAAACTCCAACTCAACCGTTAACACTGGAAGCGTTTCTGCAACTGCCAGAAACTAAACCTGCGAGTGAATTCATCAACAGTCAAGTTACACAAAAACCTATGCCCCAAGGGGAACACAGTGTATTACAAAGCGCATTGTTTAGTGGAGTAAATATAGTTGCTAAAACAGCTAAAATTGCCCATGCATTTCCTGAGTTACGCTGTGTATTTGGTGGAGCGGCGATCGCGCCTGATGTGTCCGTATTTCGGTGGCAGAGAATTCCGCGCATCCCGTCAGGTAGAGTTGCTAATCGGTTTGAGATTCCTCCCGATTGGGCGATCGCAATTCTTTCCCCTGATCAATCTCAGACCAAGGTTTTAGCTAATCTGCTGCACTGTATGGAGCATGGTACAGAACTGGGTTGGCTGCTTGATCCAGAGAATGAAACTGTGTTGGCAATTTTGCCAGAGTCGCGGGTGAAGCTGTATCAGGGCACAGCTCTGCTACCGATGCTGCAAGATATTGATCTCGCCTTATCAGCGGTAGAGATTTTTAGCTGGCTAGCATTGCCTGAATGAACAGAAGCATCATAGCAAGTCCTTGTTTTCTATTGTTCGGTGTGAACGTACCTGCCAGAGTACTAGATTGGTGTGTGCAGCCAGTGGAGCAAGCAGACTATACAGAGCGTCAGGTGCAGCCGTAGTTCTCTGCGCCTGATCAGAAGATCATTCAATTACGATTGCTCTAATCTTTTCCGCCATTCTGCATCCACTTTGTCAGCGTTCAAATACTCTTGTTCTGTTAAATCTGACTCGGTAGTATATGCGAGATCTTTTTCATCAACTACTGTAGCGGCTGCAAACTGTTTGGCAAAGCTAAGTTTCTGGTTGAGGATGTCGTTGCTTGAGTTAAGGGCGATCGCTCTTTCTTGGCGCAATGTATTCCGCGATTCAATGCCTCGGTTGCGCCACTGAATCCAAAAATAGCGGGCTAAGGGAATGCCTAAAAAGCCAATGCCATATGCCAGTAAAATGCCATAAATGCCGCCCACGAAGGCAACTAACCCACCTAGCTGAGCGGCGATCGTGCCATCGCGGAGCAAACTGCCTAGCGCCAGTGCCCCGACCAGGTTAACGCCGCCCAAGCCTGCCGCCAACATGATTTGCCCTGAACCTGCTTGACTGAATCGCCAGAGGGATTCTTTCAGGTAAGCGCCGACCGACTTCGATTTTTGTTGTTGTGCCGAAACTTGCAGTTCAGGAAAGTGGTAGATGATTTGTCCGGTCGGACTCACTTCCGGTCTGCCGTTGAAGCGCGTCAGGACGGGCAGCATATAGTCTTCAAATTCTTGTTTGGATCGATCGCCTAATTCATCCAGGTAAGGAACAACTTGTTCGGCAGCGATCGCACCATCGTTATTGCGAATGACAGTGGCGATCGTTTGCCAGCGGCGATCGTTGAGTTCGGCGTTGGGGTCGCCGTCGCCAAAGAGGAAAGAGAAGACCGACTCCAGGAAGTTCATTTCGCTCTTGTCTCGGCTCAATTTGCGGCGATGAGCGCGATCGTCGTTGTAGTTGGGTGTGAAAATCCAGAACAAATCGGGGCTGAAGAAAAAGCCCATGCCGCCGCCCGACCTGTTATCCGAACCACCGCCCCAACCGCCGCCGTTGTCGTTGTCTCCTCGGCTGCTGGCTAGGGCAATTAAGATAATGGCGATCGCCAGCATGATCAGCAAAATTGACGCAATCAGCACGACTCCGAAGGAAATGCGAATGATGTAAAACAAAACGCTCCAGATTTTGCTCCACCATTCCTGAAGCCGCAGCCGAAAATACTTATTACGCAGTACATCTCGAAAATTGTTGGAAAACAGGTATGCCATCTCGCCTGATTCTGCGACCTGCATGTGTCCACCTGCTTCAGAGGCAAGTGCCAGCAAATCGCGCTCGGCAACCTGTACCTCTAATCCAGCCTGAGATGCTACATCTCCGACTGTCACCCGATAACCTAACCTCTCTACCGCTTGCATGACGGAAGGGTTTAAAGCCATGCTATTGAACCTCAAACGAGCTGCTCTCTTCAGTATAGGTTTTGGTTCTAAATGATGGGGAAAGCGCAGTCACCTAAGAGACAGAATAAGAAATTAGAAGCGCCCCGCAGATTTTAATGCTCGCAGGGGAGCAAATTCTGGCACTGTAACGAAAATGTCGGGAGGCTGTGGCTGGGGCAACCGAAAGCATTCAGCGGGCAGAGGATGCCATTCGGGCACGACTTCGCAGGCAACGGTCGGAATGACTTCAGATGGCGTTGCACTGGCTGTAACCCAGGTGACGGAGCCATCGGGAAGAATGACGACATTATTGAGGAGGGAGGAATCGCTAAAATCTGAAGCGTTGAGCTGACCGGGCGATGAGATACGCATCTTTATGGCTCTGCTAAGGTGAAGCTACGTGAAGCGGCTATTGTAGCTGCATGTTGTAGGGTTGGATCAGGGTTAAAGTATTAAATTGTGGGATGTTCCCCAGTATTCCATTTAGACTGCTCTAACACCCTCTTTCTGTCCTAAATTCTTACTAGAGGCGACCATGCCCAGATCTCAAAGAAACGACAACTTTATCGACAAAACCTTTACAGTCATGGCAGACATGATTTTGAAGATGCTGCCAACCAGCCACGCTGCTAAAGAAGCGTTTGCCTATTACCGCGATGGCATGTCGGCTCAGGGCGATGGCGAATACGCTGAGGCGTTGGCAAACTACGAAGAGGCTCTGCGGCTGGAAGAAGATCCCTACGATCGCAGCTTTATTCTTTACAACATGGGTCTAATTTTTGCCAGCAATGGCGAGCACGACAAAGCGCTAGAACTCTACCATCAGTCTATTGAACTCAGTCCTCGGATGCCGCAAGCGCTGAATAACCTGGCGGTCATCTATCATCACTTGGGTGAGCTGAAGCAAGAGGAAGGTGATGACGAAGCGGCTGAAGGGCTGTTTGATACGGCTGCGGACTACTGGCAACGCGCCATTCGCCAAGCTCCTAATAACTATATTGAGGCGCAGAACTGGCTAAAGACAACCGGGCGATCGAAGGCAGATATTTTCTTTTAAGGGCTAGATTTTCTTTTAACGGCTAAATACATGATTGATCGGGAACAGGTTCATAAAGTGGCTCACTTGGCGCGGCTAGATTTATCGGCTGGCGAAGAGGAGCAATTTACGACGCAGCTTAATGGCATCTTGGATTACTTTGAGCAGTTGAACGAGCTAGATACTACGAACGTTCAGCCCACGACCAGGGCGATCGACGTTAGCAATGTGGCGCGGGTGGATGTGTTGCAGCCTTCGCCGGAGCGGGAGCAAATTTTGGAGAACGCACCCGACCGGGAGACGAATGTTCAAGGAGACTTTTTTAAGGTTCCGAAGATTATGAGTGCAGATTAGATTTAGATCTCTCTGCTAAAACTCTCGGTCTGCTAAAACTCTCGGCGGGAAAAGATCAGGACGGCGATCGCCAACACCAACCCTATCCACACCAGCCCATAAACCGCACTCCCCAGCAATTCTAACGGCTGGGGCAGTAGCGCTATTCCATAAATCGCCTCGTTTTTGAGGTTAAAGCGTGATAAGTCGGGCAGCACCAAATAAAGGTTCTGAGTCACTTGCCGAATGCCTGGATTTTCTGCCAGGTTGCCCAAAGTGACGATATCGCGGCTGAAGTTTCCCATCAGGTAAACCGCCAGGGTCAGCATCATGGCGATCAACGAACTCGTGAACACGCCAAAGAGAATGGCAACTCCGGCAATCAGGGCGAGTTCTAGAAACTGGAAAAGCACCGTCAACAATATGCTGTTGAGCGGATAAGAAATCTGTTTGACACTGAGCACCGCCAGAAAGATGGCGGTCATTGTCGCCAGCAGCACTGCCAGCACTGCCGATAATCCTACATGCTTGCCAACGACAAACTCGGCGCGGCTGACTGGTTTGGAGATCAGGACGTAGACCGTGCGCTTTTCAATTTCTTTATTGATTAATGCTGTGCCGACAAAGACGGTCACGACCAGTCCAAAGAGGTTTATGGCGGCTAAGCCGATGTCCATGATGATTCTATCTTCGTTGCCTGCTGCGATTTCGGGAATGAGCACCGCCGCCGCAATTAAGATTAGGGCGAAGAAACCGATGATGTATAAGACGCGATCGCGGATGACCTCGCGGAACACGTTAGAAGCGACTACTAGAGTTCGACCTAAGTTCATAGACACTCGTTAGATTTTGGACGCGATCGCTTTTAATATGCCCCAGTGGCGCTGAATATTTCCCTCAATATTCCCTTAAATACAGGGCTAAATATTGCGGTTGAAGCGATCGGGAGTAGGGGTAGGTGTTGGGGATGGCGGCGTAGCGCGAGGGTTCCACCAGGGTGCGCTGGGGCGCTCAGAAGGGCGATCGAGAGTAATGCCGGGTGTGCGCGATGTTATGGGATCGCACTTGAGAAGAAAGAAGCTGAGTTCTTTGGGGCGCTCTAAACCTCTGATGGTGGGTGCGTCTGGCTCACGGGGGACACGGCAAGATTTGTCTAGGGTGTAGCCGTTGGGTTGTGAGCTAGGTCCGCGCCAGATAGCTTGTAATAGTAATGTGCCGTACCAGGGAGATTGGGAGCCTGGCGCATTGTCAATATTGCTAGTAAAGAATTGGGCGTTGTACGACCAGAAGGGAGCTTCTTCGATGCCAGGAGTGTTGCCAAAGACCTTCTGGGCAATGACGGGAGCCATGATACGGGGGTGAATGGACGAGTTCGGGTTTTGGACATTACGCAGGAACCTTTGCCCATCTGCCCACGATCGCCCTCTCAGTTCACCGCGTCGGAGTTCGTCTCGAATCATGGCTTCGGCGGTTTCTAAAACGTCCACGCCTTTAGAAACAGGCGGTGGGGTCAGTCGAACTATGAAGGCGCTTTTATCAATATTGGTATCGGCTAGGAGGCTAGGATATTGCTGGATCAAATTATCAAGCAAAAAATGAAACTGAATCCAGCAGCTTAACAGGATCGAGATCAGGGCTAACAGAACCAGATATTGTCGCTCAGATGGGATCAAGTCATCGAACCTTTTAATCTGGGGACCCGTTTTTAATAAGGTTGGAATGGCAGCAATGATTCCAGATAACAACGGCCAACTGATGAGAGCGGTCGGAACATCTTGGATGAAGAAGCGATTGCTGTAGAGGGCGATACTCAGCAACGCCCCGGTTACCCAAGGTCCGTATTTAATTTTTAAGCCCAAAAGCGGAATGGGCACGGTTTTATTAAAAAGCACCCAATCAGTGCCAATGATCAGGAAAAACCAGCCAGTCAGCGCTACGAGTTCCTTTGCCGCAGGTTCACGAATCAGCAGGTAAACTAGCCAGGAGAATATTCCCAGGAATAGAGCAGTTGTGCCTGAAAACGGCTGAACGTCTTTGAAGCGTGCTTGGAACTGGTCAAAAAGTTTTTTCACAGCGGGACATTGAGATTTGATTGGAAGACAATACGAAGCAGAAGCGCCACCAGAATTGCGCTATAGCTCCAGGCGTTTGCCGCTAGGGTGGTGTTAAGCCGAGGACGGAACTCGCGGGGCTTGCGCTGGGGCGAAATAAAAACGCTGGTTTCAGCTACTACTTCTGGGGCTGTGGGCAGGTCTTTCTTCATCAGCCAATCTAGCCCGACTAGCCCCAGCCATTTCACGCCTAAGCTGACGAAAAAGGTAATGAAGCAAATCATGATCAGCAGCTCGGCAGTGCCGTTAGACCATTGATCGAAAAAGATGAAGTTGAGCAGAGCCATTTTTAACTCTGTGGTTAAAGGCGTGGGCAGCGCCAGAGAAGTACCCAACAGGAAGAACATTCCTAGCCAGCCTAGAACGGTTGTTAATAAATTGCTGGAGGCGGCAAACTGGACACTCTGTTTGGGGGGAATGTTGAGCTGTTTGTGAAGGACGGTGCCTTCAATGGCGATCGCCATCAGCAAAAAGACGATCTGAAAGGCGATCGCGCGGAGGGGAACGACACTGGGGATAAAATCAAAGGACATTGGCTCAAGAAAAGATGCGGAGAGATTCTCTCATTAAAAGTACTTCAGACTAGACGGAATGGATCTGCTGGATCGGAAAAGAAGTGAGCGGCAACAGGATGAACTACGAGTTAATTATTTTTAGCAAAAACACTATATGTAGAAAAATATTAGTAATATTTAGGTCAGAAGAACTACTTGTAGTGTTACCTTGAAAGCGCGATCGAAGTTCTTTTCTCCTTTATTTCTCTTCCTTCATTCCTCTTAAAATGAGCAATACTAAAGTCATGACTAGATCAGGCATCGGTATTCGGACAGCCCAAGGTAGGTCTGAGCGGCTAGCAGGTCAGACCCACGTATATGACGGGCTGGGGAAGGGAAAATCGCAGGCTGCGCTAGGTGTGGTGCTGCGATCGATTGGGCTAGGCATTAATACGGGGACCCAGACGCGGGTGTTGCTGCTGCGGTTTTTGAAAGGTCCGGGACGGACTTACGATGAAGATGCGGCGATCGAGGCTTTGCGGCGAGGTTTTCCGCACTTAATCGACCAGGTGCGAACTGGACGGGCAGAATTTTTTGGGGCAGATGATATTACGAAGTTTGACCGTTTGGAGGCACAGCGGGGCTGGGATGTGGCAAAAGGGGCGATCGCCTCTGGTCTATATTCAGTCGTGGTTTTAGACGAAATTAATCCCGTGCTTGACCTAGGCTTACTGTCCGTTGACGAGGTTGTAAAGACCTTACTCAATAAATCGCCTGATTTAGAAATAATTGCCACAGGGCGCGCTGCGCCTCAAGCTCTATTGGATATTGCTGACCTTCATTCTGAGATGAAGGCGTATCATCATCCCAATGCCTTGGCGCATGGAATTGAAGGCATTGAAATCTACACAGGCGCGGGCAAGGGCAAATCTACCAGTGCTTTAGGCAAGGCGTTACAGGCGATCGGAAAAGGGATTAGCCAGGATAAATCGCATCGAGTATTGATTTTGCAATGGTTGAAGGGTGGGGTGGGCTATACCGAAGATGCGGCGATCGCGGCGCTTCACCAAAGCTATCCCAACTTGGTCGATCATCAGCGCTGTGGACGAGATGCGATCGTGTGGCGGGGGCAGCAGCAAGAGTTAGATTATGTGGAGGCTGAGCGCGGCTGGGAAATTGCGAGGGCGGCGATCGCCTCTGGTCTTTACAAAACCATCATTCTGGATGAACTAAACCCTACAGTAGATCTAGAATTACTGCCCCAAGAACCGATCGTGCAAGCGCTTCTTAGAAAGCCGCGCGACACCGAAATTATTATCACCGGACGCTGCAAGAATCCCCCAGATTATTTTGACTTGGCTAGCGTTCATTCTGAAGTTTATTGCCACAAGCACTACGCTGAAAAAGGCGTTGATCTCAAACGAGGCGTAGATTTCTAAAAACTCAATCCAAAATGTGGTTAAAGTTCTTTAAGGACTAAAGTTTAGACCAAAGCAGAATTCTCCAGGTTCAGATCTCTATGACCGTCACTCCATCGCCCATTGCCGCCCGTCTCCGCAACCTGATCATTGTCCTGGTTGCGATGGCTCTCAGCATTGCTCTCTTTTTAGGTCTACGGACTGGCACAAGCTCAGGTTCCCTTGCGAGTCTTGCAGCGATTGCCGTCCCTCTCGACGTTGCCCTCAAAAGCAACAAACCCACTCTCATAGAGTTCTACGCCAACTGGTGCTCAGCTTGTCAATCGATGGCAAAAGACATGAGCGAACTGGAACAACAATATGGCGATCGCATCAACTTTGTCATGCTCAATGTAGACAATAATAAATGGCTCCCCGAAATGCTGAGCTATCGGGTTGATGGCATTCCTCACTTTGAATTCCTGACCCCAAAAGGAGAGGCGATCGCCAGTACCATTGGTCAACAGCCCCGCGCCATTATGGCAGGCAACATTGAAGCCCTTGCCACCGCCTCTCCTCTGCCCTATTTACAAAGCCGAGGGCGTGTCTCCGAAGTAGAAGCCCCTGCAACCCAAGCCAGTCCCCAAGCCAGCAATGATGATCCGCGCAGTCATGGTGGACAAGTGGTGCAATAGCGCTAGGGTTTCCCTATTGTTTCCTCTACTGCCCCACCATTTACTGCCCCACCATTTTTAACGCCACAGAGGTCAAACTCAAAAACGTCAAAAACCCGATCGCATCTAAAGTTGTCGTCAGCAAAGGTCCACTAATCAACGCCGGGTCAAGATTCATCCGCTTCAACCCCATTGGCAGCAACGTTCCCAAACTCGCCGCGATCAGCACATTAACCATCATTACTGACCCAGCCACCAACGCAATCCAACGCTCTGTAGGCGGTGCCCAGATTAACGAAAGCGCCGCCAACGAAACTCCCAACGCCAGCGCAGAACCTAAGCCCGCCAAAACCTCTTTCCTCAGAATTTTGAGCGTGTCATGATGCGTGACTTCCCCAATCCCTAAGCCTCGCACCGTCACCGAAAGGGCTTGAATTGCCACAGTACCACTGGCATTAGAAAAAATCGGCATAATGACGGCTAAAACAGGCACCAGAGAGATAATAGACTGAAAAGGGGCGATCGCACTGGCTGCACCTACGTATAGCACCACATTGATCAGCAACCACGGCAACCGCTTCTGCATGGTTACCTTGGGCGAACACAGCGCTGCCTCATCACCCCCACTAACCCCTGCTAATTTTTGAATATCCTCGGTGGCTTCTTCCTCCAGAATATCCACTACATCATCAATGGTCACAATTCCCACCAGCCGATCTTCGCGATCGACCACAGGCAACGCCAGCAGGTCATAGCGCTTCATCAGTTGCGCCACGTCCTCTTGAGGCATCTCGGTGTAGGCTTTCAGCACCCGCTCACTAGCAATATCACGAATATAGGCAGTCGGAATTGAGAACAGGAGTTGCCGCAATGACACGACCTGCATTAATTTACGCCGTTCGTCAGTCACATAGGTGTAATAGACAGTTTCCTTATCTTGGTCAGTCTGCCGAATCTTTTCTAGGGCTTCACCCACGGTCAACCCTTGGCGGAGCTGCACATATTCGGTCGTCATGACCCGTCCGGCAGTGCCTTCGGGATAGCCTAAAATGGTGGCGGTGGCGGCGCGTTCGGCAGGACTGAGCTGTTGCAGCAACCGTTTGACGATGCGGGCGGGCAGTTCGTCGAACAACTCGGCGCGATCGTCGGGACGCATAGAATCGACCAGACTCCGAACATCTGCGGTGTGGAGTGAGGTAATTAGCTCCTCCTGGACATCGGGGGGCAGATATTCAAATACGTCGGTTGCTTTATCTTTTTGGAGCAGCCGGAAAGCGATCGCCCGTTTTTCGGGGGGCAGATCCTCAATGTAATCACCCACATCTACAGCTTGGAGACGATTCAATTCTCCCTTTGCCTGATTTAAATCAACAAGTTCTAGCAGGACATCTCTGTTTTCCTGAGTGAGCATTTCAGTCTCCTATAGTCCCCGCGCGCCGGGAAACTACAGTCACAGAGACAATGGCTACACCGGGCTAGAGGACAATTTACTATGTGGAAATGGACTTTGGTCCATAAAATCGGGTAACTCTACATCGGTCGTTGTTTACAACAGCCGCTAATGGGATATTCTAGCCGTCTTAGAGATTGTCAGCCAGGAATTTTCTGCAATTTCTGCAACTCTTCTTGAGATGAGGACATTCAGCCCCTCATCCTACTGGAATTTCAATCCAAAACTCTGCACCTTTACCAGCCTCTGAGATGCACTTGAGACTGCCACTATGATTATTAACTACGATTTGGTAACTAATGGCTAGCCCTAACCCTGTGCCTTCGCCGATGGGCTTAGTGGTGAAGAACGGATCAAAGATCTTTGGCATTGCTGCTTCAGAGATACCCACACCATTATCTTGAATGACAATGCTAGCCCACCCTGGAATTTTGGTTTGAGTCCGTACCCAAATTGTTGGATTAGACTTGTTGGGTAATAAGCACAGAAATGCTTGAACCCCCCTTCTAGTAAGCCTTTCAGCGATTTTTACTCAAAATCCTTAAAACTCAGTCTGTGTAAGCCTTTCAGCGATTTTTCTCGTTATTACCCAACAGGTCTA
>JBBRCV010000140.1:0-15168 GCA_038204505.1 Elainellales cyanobacterium | reverse complement strand
CCAAGAACCTGGTTTCTGAACGCCTCGCATCACCATGCACATGTGACTAGCTTCCATTACAACTGCAACACCTTGGGGTTCGAGAATAGTTTGAACCGCTTCGGCAATTTGGCGAGTCAGGCGTTCTTGAACTTGCAAGCGACGGCTGTACATTTCTACAATACGAGCCAGTTTGCTCAGCCCTACAACCTTTTGATTAGGAATATATGCCACATGGACTTTGCCCATAAAGGGCAGCATATGGTGTTCGCAGAGACTAAAGGCACTGATGTCGCGCACTAGCACCATTTCGTTGTGCCCTTCATCAAAAATGGCTCCGTTAACCAATTCCTCTAAAGATTGATCGTAGCCACTGGTCAGGAACCGCATCGCTTCGGCAACCCGCTTGGGGGTTTTGAGCAAGCCTTCGCGCTCAGGATCTTCGCCTACTCCCAGCAACATGGTGCGAACCGATTCCATCATGTCCTCTTGAGTAACTACGGGCTGTTCTTTGGGTTCTTGTTTGTAAGAAGTGGTGCGATCGGGGCGAGTAGTAATCCGCAGGGCTTCGGCGGCAGAATCTTTGTTGTTATTAACGCTGTTATTGTTATTAACGCTGTTAGAAGATGCAATAGTCATGGTAGGGATAAAACTCCAAAAAGTTAAGTCAGATGATCAGTTAAAGCGCCCCTGCACTAAGGGCAATGGTCAATTCTTCAATGACCGCTTGGGGTGGAAGCAAGGCGGTGTGAAGAATAGATTGAGCGACCAACTCCGGGGTCAGCATTTGGGAGCGATCGAAATCTGGCATGGTGTCGGCATCCCAAAGCGCAGTGTTGACCGCTCCTGGAGAAACAGTGACCACTCGAATGCCGTGAGAACGTTCTTCGGCTGCCAGAATTTTGGAAAGGCAAAGAAGTCCTGATTTGCTGACGCTGTATGCTCCCCAGCCCGGAAAGGCTTGATGGGCAGCGATCGAAGCAATGTTGATAATGATGCCGTTTTGGCGATCGCGCATTCCTGGTAAAACGCCCTGAATGCATTGCAAAACGCTAGTTAGATTGAGATTAATCATTTGCTGCCAATCCTCTAAGGAGAGGGTTAACAACTCACCTGTTCCACCCATTCCAGCACTATTAACAAGAATGTCGAGGTTGCCAAAATCAGTGGCGATCGCCCCAATTTTTTCCTTTACTTGCTCCACAACAGACAAATCTAAGGGATAAACCTTGACCTCGACTCCCGTCTGCTTCACCTCCGCAGCGATCGCGTCCAACTTTCCAGCAGAACGCCCAACGAGTGCCAGATCAATGCCTGCTTCAGCAAAAGCCAGAGCAGTTGCTTTGCCAATTCCACTACTCGCGCCCGTGATCAGAGCGCGATGCTTGTTTTTGAGAGTCATGAAGTGTGTAATTTTTGGCTAAGTTTGGCTTTGCTAAGTTCAGCAAGTTTGAGCACAAAATGAACAACCATCTGGAGGGGCTGTTCAAATCATAAAAGGCTGCTCAAATCATAAAAAATTTGGCGATGAGCAGAAGGATTGGTTAAGGGAGTACCAAGACTTCATTTCGTAGAACCCGACAGGGGCTCAATTCAGCCAGAAAAAGAGCTTTTGATCAATGAAAGGAAAAAACTCGATAAACCACAAAACCAGAGTCAGTAAAATTAAAATGAGAACGATGTAAACAATTGTATCTTTTTTCAGTATAACATCGAGGGAGTGCAGCGATCGCATTTACCCAGTCTACAAATTTCTGGACGTTGCTGAATGTAAGTAAATGTCAGTATGAATTGCCCTCATCCCCAGCCCTTCTCCCTAGGGGAGAAGGGAGCCAGATCTCTTGTTCCCTCTTCTTCTGGGAGAGGGCTAGGGTGAGGGCAGGTTTCGCCGTTCATCCCTTTATTCAGCAACGCCATTTCTGTAGCTAACATTCTCAGGACATTCTCAGGACATTCTCAGGACATTCTTAGGCAGGAACCTCAGAAAACATCCCAATATTGCGAAATTTTTGATAGCGCAAATCCCGACGCTGCTGTTGCGTTAGTCTGTCTAAAACTTCTAAGTTCTCTAGCAGTGCTTGCTTTAAGGTCGCCGCTGTTTGCAAGGGGTCGGCATGGGCACCGCCTACAGGTTCTGGCAAAATTTGGTCAAGAATGCCCAAGTTCTTTAGATCAAGAGCCGTAATCTTCAGCGCTTCTGCTGCTTGCTGTGACTTTGCCGCATCTTTCCACAGAATAGCGGCGCAGGCTTCGGGGCTGGCAACCGTGTAAATAGAATGCTCAAACATCATTAGGCGATCGCCCACGCCAATGCCCAAGGCACCACCCGAACCACCTTCGCCAATCACTGTACAAATGATCGGCACATCTAATCGAAACATTTCTCGTAGGTTATAGGCGATCGCCTCTCCCTGTCCTAATCGCTCTGCCTCAAGCCCAGCATAGGCTCCCGGCGTATCGATAAAGGTAATAATGGGCATACCAAATCGATTGGCGTGATCCATTAACCGCATCGCTTTTCGGTAGCCGCCAGGGGATGCCATGCCAAAATTACGAGAAACATTATCCTTAGTATCTCGTCCCTTTTGATGCCCCAACATGACCACTGGGCGACCTTCAATCCGGGCAACACCGCCCACCATTGCCCGGTCATCGGCTCCCGTGCTGCGATCGCCATGAAGTTCAATCCATTCATCGCTAATGGCTTGGATATAGTCCAGCGTACTGGGGCGACGCGGATGCCGAGCAACTTGCAGCCGCTGGGAGGGCGTGAGGCTGCCGAAAATTTCCTGACGAAGTTGTACTGCCCGTTCTTCTAGCTTCAGAATTTGGTCAGAGACATCAACATCATTTTCTTCTGCAAGTTCTCGAATTTGAAAAATTCGTCCATCTAGCTCTGCTAAAGGCTTTTCAAAATCTAGAAGGATAGGTTTTTTATCCGAAGTAGCCATATTTATGCAGTCTCGACCCTAACTTTGCCATAACTTTGTCAGTATCTTCATCCTAAGATACTGCTGCTCATTTTTTCCTTAAGCCTTCTTCATGATCTTTCCTTCAGGCATCCTTATGATTTAAAGCAGCTTTCAATCCATCCGATCGGATTTCTCCTATGCTTTCATCTACTCTGCTTTCATCTCCCTTGCTTTCATCTCATATGCGCCCTATCTACCTTGATTGCCACGCCACAACCCCCGTTGATCCTAGAGTTCTGGCAACCATGCTGCCCTATTTCACCGAGCATTTTGGCAATCCGGCAAGCAGCACTCATGAGTATGGCTGGGAGGCAGAAGCCGCTGTACAGAACGCACGAGAGGCGATCGCCACCACCATCCACGCCACCCCCGAAGAAATAGTTTTCACTAGTGGCGCAACTGAGGCAAACAACCTTGCCATCAAAGGTATTGCTGAAGCTTATTTCTCCAAAGGTCGTCACCTCATCACAGTGCAGACCGAACATAAAGCGGTGCTTGATCCTTGCCGATATTTGGAATCTTTGGGCTTTGAAGTGACCGTTTTGCCCGTTCAAACCGATGGTTTGCTGAATCTAGAAAAACTCGCTCAAGCCTTTCGCCCCGACACGGTGCTTGTGTCCGTGATGACGGCAAACAATGAAATTGGCGTGCTGCAACCGATCGCGGCGATCGGAGCGTTGTGTCGCGCTCACCAAGTTCTGTTTCATACTGATGCAGCCCAGGCGATCGGCAAAATTCCTCTCAATGTCCAAACCATGAACATTGATCTAATGTCTCTCACTGCCCACAAAGTCTATGGTCCTAAAGGGATCGGCGCACTCTATGTTCGTCGCCGCGATCCTAGAGTGCAGATTGCTCCTCAGTTCCATGGCGGCGGACATGAGCGGGGTCGGCGATCGGGAACGCTGTATTCCCCCCAGATTGTTGGGTTTGCTGAAGCGGTCAAGCTGGGAGTGGCTGAGATGGAAGCAGAAACTGAGCGGGTGAAAGGGTTACGCGATTGCCTCTGGCAAGGACTTCAGACCCTTGGTGGGATTCATTTGAATGGACATGCCAGCCAACGGCTGCCGGGTAATCTTAATCTCAGCGTTGAAGGCGTTGATAGTCAGGCGTTGGCGATCGGACTTCAGCCTTTTGTGGCTGTTTCTTCAGGTTCTGCCTGCACGTCTACCCAAAGTGAACCGTCCCATGTGCTGTTGAGTTTAGGGCAATCGCCTGAATTAGCCTACGCATCCATGAGGTTTGGGGTCGGGCGGTTTAATACGATTGAGGAGATTGATCGAGTCCTTGAAGGAGCGATCGGAGTAATCAAATCATTGCGGCAGTAGGGCTATCCCCCCGTGGCTAGCCCAGTCCCTATTCATTCCCCGTGGCTAGCCCAGTCCCCTATTCATTTCTCGTGGCTGCCCAGTCCCCTATTCATTTTCCCACGGCTAGCCCAGTCCCCTATTCATTCCCCACGGGTCGCCCAGCCCCCTAAGATCATCACACTAATCTCAATCCTTGTAAGGCGTTTTTGGCGGCATTTTTTTCGGCATCCTGTTTTTTGCGACCTTTGCCGCTCCCATATTTGCTCAACCCAATCCACACTTCTGCTTCCCATTCCCGATCGTGGTCTGGTCCCGACTGATGGGCGATCGCATATCGAGGATTCTCGCCAGTGCTAGCCAACGACCACTCTTGGAACCGACTTTTGTAATTATCGTTAGACGCAGAAATAGCTAGATCATCAACAACAGCAGCAAAAAAAGGTTCTATATACTCACGAACAAGGTCAATGTTCGAGCTTCTATCGAGAAAATAGGCTCCAATCAGGGCTTCAAAGCCGCTGCTCATAAGATTAGCGTTTTCTCTACCCCCTTTTAATTCAGTCCCCTTAGCCATGCGAAGCAGCAGACCAATCTGCAAAGATTCGGCAAACTTTGCCAGTTGTCTTTCTTCTACTAAGGCAGCTCGCAAAGGCGTTAGTTCCCCTTCAGGCTTTTCGGGATAACGCTTATAAAGAAATTCTCCGCTCAGAAAATTGAGGAGGGCATCGCCCAAGAACTCCAAGCGCTCATTGTGTTCCTTAACCTCGATATTCTCGTTGAGATAAGAGCGATGGGTCAGGGCAATGTCGAGTAACTGGCGATCGCAAAATTGAGGGAGCGCAAACATAATGAACCCTACTTTTTCTCCAAAATTCTCACGCCCACCACGGGTGAACTAAACCGATAGGTTAATCCTTCCAGCTCAATCGGAGTACCGACCTTAATCTTGCTATTCCCCAGCACAGGACCATCATTAGTAATCTGGGCATCGCCACCTAGCGTAATCATCATATCTACGGTGTATTGCAACTCAGGTCGAGGGTCAGGGAACGGCTTAACGCCACCATCGGGTTGAGGCACAGCAACAGTGCGAGGCAAGCTCTCTACCTTCAGCACGTTAACTTCGCCATAGGGCTGATTGCGAATAATGATGTTGGTCTTCTTTTGCTCTGTCAAAGACTTAATAAGTGCCTGGGGATCGCGCACAGTTAGACCTCGGACAATCACATCCACTTCGATGGGCTTTACGGTGCTACTGACCTGAGCCGCTGAGTTACCAAACAACAGCCCTACGACTGCCATCAAAATAATCAGTCCTGCGCCAATATCCAAGACGCTGACTTTACCAAACAGGCGACCTTTAGAATCTAGAATAGCCATTGCAAAAGCGTTCCGGTAAGTGAGAGAAATCGCGGCACGTAACCTTTGGCAGCGCGTGACCCTTGTAAGAGTACCACGACTCAGAAGCTCCTGATCCCTGCCCGGTCGCCCTAATCATAGCTGACCTCAACCCTCTAAAAAAGTTCTAAAATTTGAGTCAATGGGAACTAACGCGATCGCTTTCTCGTCATAATCCACTTAAGGATAGTTTTTTTCAGTTTATAGCTCTACTTACTAACCTTCCTCAGCCGTTCCGATTATGTCTCACCGCTTCTCTGGCATCTATAAGCAATTGCATCGTCGTTGGTTCTACGGCTTCCTTTCTACTTTTGTGGCGCTAGGGATCATCATCAGTACGCCCCAACCCTCTTCGGCTATTCCTTGGGGTGAATTGATCCTGCGCGGTATTCAAGTCGTTCAACTGTCTAACATCTCGGATCAACAGGAAATTTCTTTAGGCAGCAAAATCAACGAACAGTTGATCAGTCAAAACAATATTAAGCTGTATGCCAACAGTAGCGTTAAGCAGTACGTCAATTCGGTGGGTCAGAAGTTAGTACCCGACAGCGATCGCCCCAACATTAACTACACATTTCAAGTGGTGGAAGACAGTGCCCTTAACGCCTTTGCAACAATGGGCGGCTATGTTTACGTCACTACTGGGCTACTCAAAGCTGCTGACAACGAGGCACAACTGGCTAGCGTCCTGGGTCACGAAATGGGTCACATTGCAGCAAAACATGCCCTGAAGCACATGCGAGAGGCTGCTCTGACTCAGGGCGCTCTGACTGCTGCTGGGCTTGATACTAACGCTGCGGTCAATATTGGGGTTGAGCTGGCGATCAATCGTCCTAACAGTCGGCAAGATGAATACGAAGCCGATGAACGGGGACTCGCTACTTTGACCCGTGCTGGATATGCACCCGGTGCAATGGTAGCATTTATGCAAAAACTATTGAGTCAAAGGTCAGTGCCCACTTTCCTCAGCACCCACCCGGCAACGGGCGATCGCATTACCCGACTAGAAGCGGCGATCGATCCTGCTACAGAAAATAATGGGAGCGGGTTGGATAGAGCAGCTTACCGCAAGAACGTTAGCCCACTATAGACCGTTGTAGCCTCCTTAGGCTGCTATGGGCTGCTACGGCTGAAGGCTGCTATGACTGAAGAACCTGCCGCCGAGCCAGAATTTGTTCGGGTAGAACGAGAGTCATGGCATCTGCTAGGGGTAAAGTGCGCGATCGCTGCTGAAAGACATTAACTTGGTGAACTATTTGATTGGTAAAGTCAAATCCTGTCAGCCAACCGCTTTTTGGGTGGTATGCACCCGTGTCAATATCTAGCCAGCCTTGCCCGTGTGCTAGCATTCCAGGTCGAACCCCTGGCAGCGTAAAGGTAATGGTGTGTCCTGTAATAATCAGCTTGTCTGGAAAGTACGGCTCAGGGATACTGTGGAACTCTTCGCGAATCCAGCAATATTCTTGGGTAGTTTGTTCGACAAGGGGTAGGTAAGGGTGCAAGCCCGCATGAACCAACCAGATATCGCCTAAATCCAAATAGGTAGGCAAGGTACGGAACCAGTCTAGATGCTTCAATAGACCTTCGGCATCGCTGAAGCTATTGACCGTGTTTTGTCCACCACTATGAAGCCACGCGCCTAAGCCTGGAGTAGAAGGTTTGCCCTCGGGGAAAGCTTCCAGCAGTAGCTGCTCATGATTGCCCAGAACGCAGGAATAATTGTGCTTTTGAACAAATTGAATCACTTGGGCGCTTTTAGGACCCCGATCAATTAAATCGCCCACAAAGTAAACTTGATCATCCTGACCAGGGGCGATCGCCTCCATCAGCTTCATCAATCCATCAAAATGACCATGGACATCTCCGATGAAAATGCGACGACATCCAGACACGCTCTCTAGGCTCCTATCCCGGTAATCAGTACAGTAAAGTGATCGTTCTCTTAGTTTGCCCAGGAAAACGTTTACTGAGCTGACAAAAGTATAAAGATCCCTTAAATGTTTGATAGAGTTCAGCCCGACAGATATAGATGAAGTCGCAATTACTGAGATGAAGTCGCAATTACTGACTGAGCGCCCGAAGAAACTGCTGTAACGATGCTAACATTCCTTTTTTAGAAGGTTTAGGAGAATCGGGGGAGATGCCTGCTGCCGCTGCCAAAATTTGGTCAAGCTCATCGCCAACAGGCTTTTGAGGTTTTTCTGCCACTAGTTCATAGCCTTCCTCTTTCTCAATCCAGACCTGCCAGGGCGATGGATAAGCCCTCAGAATGGCTGCACCTTCAAGCGATCGCAAGTAATAGCAAGACTCGAAGGTACTGAGAAATCGCTCCCGCAGCATCCGTCCGGCATAGCCAATGCCAATGATGGCAATGTCTTCCATGCGAGGATTGAGCAGCACGACCGGACGACCCGTTGCCTGTTCACAAAGCTTTTCAACTTGCTCGACTTCCACTGAGGAAGGCTCGACGAAGATAAACAGTTCCTCTTCGGGTTGGATATCGGCTTTGACGTCGTTGATGCCCCGAATTGGGTAAGGCTTTTCGCCCCAGTCGCGGCGGGCAAGAGCAGCCGAACCTGGATCAGGAAAATAGACCCGCAGCTTATCGCCCAAATGCTCGAAGGCGGGGAGAAATTCTGCCGCAATGGGCAGAATTTTGAGTTCTGGAAAGACCAGCTCGACTTGAAGGCGCGGATATCCGGCGGCGATCGCGGCTGTAGTCGCTTCACGGGCTTGAACGACTGCTTCGTCTAAGTTATTGGGAAGGGGCATAGGTAAATGGGGGCTATACTCTGGTCGGGTCAACGTAGCCCTGAACGCTTTCGGGCTGGAATTGGCGAAGAATGCGGGTTGCCTTATTGGTCAGGTTGGCAGCACCTTTGACAACAACAAGATATTTACCTTCATTGAGACGATTGTGGTATGGGAGAGCGTCGCCGCTGCCGCTAGTAAGTCCAACGCTGCCGCCTATAAAAAAGCTGCCCATAGCACCGCCGATCGCCCCAAAAATGCCACCAATAATATGGTTCCCTAGCATTCCTGCCCAGGGGAAAAGGTTGTACTGAGTCGCAACGCTGAAGCCAATACCTGCCAGGAAGCCAAAGGGTACTAGCCAGTACGACATAAAAAGGGCTTGGCGACGAGCGGGTTGTTTAGGGTCGATAAAGCCAAATTCGTCGGCAGTTTTATAGCCTTTGCCAAGAATAGTGACCTGACCGACAGGCACATCCTCTTTTTCGAGAGCGACATATGCCGCTTCGGCTTGGATGCGATCGGATAGAACAGCAATAACGTAATTATCCATCATAAGGGGTTACCGAGAAGGGCTGAAGCCTTGCAACACACACCTTACACCATAGCAGGATTAATGCGCCGGGAACCCTAACCGACTGTTTTTAGGCTAGAGGATTGGCTCAGAATGACCTCAATGGCTGCCTCTAGGTGATCGACAATCCAATCGGGTTGATGCTGATGAAGTTGAGTGCGATCGCGAATGCCCGACAGCACGGCGATTACTGGAATGCCACTAGCCTTTGCCGAGAGAATATCAGCCTCAGTATCGCCAATCATCCAGGTATCGGCGGGTGGCAGCTCTAGGAGCGCTCGGCTCATTAGTTGAGTCTTATCGGCTATGTCGTTGGTTTTGCTGTAGTCGTTGCTGAGGCAGTAGCGGCGATCGGGGGCAAAAAACTTTCCTAAGTCGTACCGATTCAGGGCATCGTCTAGCTCTTTGACTCGGCGCATGGTCATAGTGAGCAGTTCAATATTGGACTGGCGGAGGCGTTCGAGAGTGGCGATCGCGCCGACTACAGGCACGTCGTAAATCAGGTAGGGCTGGCTGTGAACGGTTTGCCGACGGATGCGGGCAAATTCTAATGACTGCGCTTCGTCTAAACCAGAAATTTGACCAATTTGGCGTTCGGGAACTTGCGATCGCTTTAATCGCCAAAACTCGTCTTTGCTAAGGGTTGTAGTGGCTTGCCCAGACAGACTCACAGAATTCAGGCAAAACAAGTAAGTTTGATAATACCGCTCAGAAACGTCCATGATCGGACCATCAAAGTCAGTAATAATTCTCAGCATTTTAGAAAGCAAGTTTGATAAAAGGATTAACTTTCATTAAACACTTTTTCCATGGATGGTAACAAGACAGGAAACTCCGTATTCCATGAAAGTTTTGTGGAGTAGGTATCCGGTTTAATTATCATCAGAAGGAACATTATCGAAGCTATGGAACGCGATCGCCCCTAATGTTCAGGCAGGTGGTCAGGATCGAAACCTTGCGATCGTAAAAATGCCTCTAGTCGCTCTCGTCGCCTTTGCTCTTGCTCTGCTCGATCTCGCTCTTGCTCTGCCCGATCTCGCTCTTGCTCTGCTGCACTCAGATGCCTGTTACCCTGCCCGTCGTACCAGGTCAAAATCTCCTGCGATAGCCCACCAACCTCAGCCTGATAGCGCCCGACCCCCAAACCTACCTCCGGCATCCAATAGGGTTCACCAATTTGCAATTGATACGTTTCCCCCTCTAGTTTGTAAATCTCAAACGGCTGATGGCGCGCTGCTTCGCAGATACCGCAAGGGTCGCGCTGCCAATACTCCGGGTTGTAAATGATGTAGTACAACACGCCTAATTTGGCATAGAGCGACAGATTTTCGTCATACTCTTCGCCCGGTTTGTGAGACACCATTTCTAGAGTCAAAATCGGTACGACATCCTCCTCTTCCCAGACGGCATAGCTTCTGCGAGACTTGCCCCCTTTCTTGCGCTCCACATTCAAACTCAAAAAGGCATCGGGTACGACCGGAACTTTGGGGCTAATGCCAGTCGTATGATACACCGCCATATCCACACCAAAAAACCAGTCCATCCGCTCTGCCCAGAGGCTCGTTAACAGCAGCAACAGCAAATTGGGCAGTAGGTTTTGATCTTCATTATCTACAGGAGTATCGTCGGAGCAAGGCAACTCGTAGGTGCTGGGTAGGGACTGGCGGAGAAACAGGGGAATCACAATCTGCGCCTCTAAGCAGTGCCGCCACATTATAAAACATTACCCAACACCCGATGGAACGTTTAGAAACCCTCGCCATCCTCTAAAAATCTCTAAATCGCGATCGCCCCCCGATCAACTATCTTTGCCGCCGCCTCTAAAACTTCGCCTCTTGCCCATTGATCAGCTTCTATGATGTCTTCTAGTGTTGGATTGGACTGGTTGTGAGAATGATGGCGATCGCACGCTGCCTCAATAACTTTGGGAATGTCTAAGAACTGAATCTTCTCTTCTAAAAACAACGCCACCGCCTGTTCATTCGCCGCGTTCAGCACCGCAGGCATAGAGCCACCTGCCCGACCCGCTGCATACGCCAACTGCATACAAGGGTACTTTTGATGGTCGGGTTCACGGAAGGTCAAGTCGCCTGCCTTAACGAGATCGAGGCTCTGCCAATCGGTGTAAATCCGCTCTGGGTAGGACAAGGCATAGAGCAACGGCAGCCGCATATCGGGCCAGCCCAACTGCGCTAACACCGACGTATCTTGCAGCTCAATCAGCGAGTGAATAATGCTTTGAGGATGGATGACAATATCAATATGATCATAATCAACGCCGAATAGGTAGTGCGCTTCAATCACTTCTAGCCCTTTGTTCATCAGCGTGGCAGAGTCAATTGTGATTTTCTGCCCCATTGACCAGTTAGGATGCTTGAGCGCATCTGCCACTTTGACGGTTGCGAGTTTCTCAACAGGTAAATCTCGGAAAGCACCGCCGGATGCGGTCAGGACAATGCGCCGTAAGCCATCTTTAGGTACGCCTTGTAGACATTGAAAAATGGCTGAATGCTCGGAGTCGGCGGGGAGGAGCTTGACTCCGTACTCTTTGACTAGAGGCAGGACGACCGGACCTCCGGCAATCAGGGTTTCCTTGTTGGCGAGGGCAATGTCTTTGCCTGCTTTGATGGCGGCTAGGGTGGGCAACAGTCCAGCACAGCCAACAATGCCTGTAACGACGGCTTCTGAGTCGCCATAGCGAGCAACTTCGACGATGCCTTCCTCGCCACTGAGGAGGATGGGTTGGGGCGAGAGGTCGGCGATCGCCATTTTCACGATCGCCAACTGTTCGGGATCACAAATTGCTGCAATTTCTGGGCGAAACTGCCGAATTTGCTCTGCCAGCAAGGCTCCATTGCGCCCCGATGCTAGCCCTACGACCCGGAACTGATCTGGGTTTTGCTGAACAATGTCTAAGGTTTGAGTGCCAATAGAGCCAGTAGAGCCGAGCAGAGTAATGGCTTTCACAGTTTTTTTTATAATTAGCAGCTTTTCAACTATAAAGTGCTGAGGGGACAGGAGGATGCAGTTAATTTGAGAGGAGACTGGGTTTTGATAGTTTTGGATTAGCCTACGTTTCTGATCCTCCTGTTTTTAATCCTCCTAAATAAGGAAGGCTAAAATCTTAGCTATTGACAATCCTCTCACCCTTCTCACCCTTAAACCTATGCCTGCTCGCCCCTCTTACAAAACCCCTCGTTCTGCTGATGCTCTAGCTATGGCGATGCAATCTGTTACTTCAGGCAATCCCGTTCTAACAACCGATGCGGAAGATGATGGAGACGACTTAGGCGACTTTTTCTACGATGTACCGGGTAGTATGCCGGGAACGCTCAATATTGAGAGTGATGCTCACCCGCCCACTATCTTTTTGATCGATTATTGCGGTGAGACTGCGACGCGCATTAAGTTAAATACACCCGAAGAATGCATTCCCTATTTGGATTCTCACTCTGTCTCCTGGGTAGACCTGCAAGGGTTGGGAGATGAGGACGTGCTGCGTCGTTTGGGCAGCGTGTTTGGGCTGCATCCCTTGGTGTTAGAAGACGTGGTGAACGTCCCGCAACGTCCCAAGGTCGAGGAATACGACGAGCAGCTTTTGTTGATTACTCGCATGATTATGTTGAAGAAAAGCGGTAAGGGATTTATCAGTGAGCAGGTCAGCTTTATTTTGGGACGGCATTACTTACTGACTGTGCAAGAGGAACCCGCTAATGATTCTTTTGATCCTGTAAGAGAGCGAATCCGCAACAATAAAGGCTGTATTCGACGAACAGGGGCTGATTATTTAATGTATGCTCTGCTAGATTCTGTGATAGATGGCTTCTTTCCAGTTTTAGAAGATTACGGTGAGGCGATCGAAGATTTAGAAGATGAGGTGGTCGCTAATCCCACACGCCAAACCCTTGAAAAAATCCATAAGCTGAAGCGAGAGTTATTACTGCTGCGGCGGGCGATTTGGCCTCAGCGAGATGCCATTAATTCTCTCATTCGGGATGGCAGTGATTTAATCAGTGACGATGTGCGGGTTTATCTGCGGGATTGCTACGACCATGCAGTACAGGTGTTAGATATGGTAGAAACCTACCGAGAGCTATCTTCCAGCTTGATGGATGTGTATCTATCTTCTGTCAGCAACAGAATGAATGAGGTGATGAAGCTGCTGACTGTGATTTCAACTATTTTTATTCCTCTAACTTTTATAGTTGGAGTATATGGCATGAACTTCAATCCCGACAAGTCGCCTTGGAATATGCCGGAATTAGATTGGTACTTTGGCTATCCTCTGTGCTGGGGAATCATGGTGGCGATCGGCTTATCCCTCGTCTACTACTTCTACCGCAAAGGTTGGTTCGAGAATTTTTCTGATGTCAAGCCGAGTATAAAGGAGTGATACGATTCTACGGAACCTTCTTAATAAACGAGTTCTGGCTATGGATCTAAAGTCTCTGATTCGAGATGTTCCCGACTTTCCCAAACCGGGCATTGTGTTTAAGGATATTACCACCCTGCTAAATCACGCTGAAGGCTTTCGCTACTGCATTGATTCCATGGCAGAGAAGGTAACAGACTTGAACGCAGATTACATCGTGGGGATGGAATCACGAGGCTTTATTTTTGGAACGCCGTTGGCATACAAAATGGGCTTGGGCTTTGTGCCAGTGCGAAAACCCGGAAAGCTACCCTCTCAGATCCATTCGGTGGAGTACGCGCTGGAATATGGGAGCGATCGCCTAGAAATTCACCAGGACGCATTTCATCCAGGCAGCCGCGTATTGGTGATTGATGACTTAATTGCCACTGGGGGCACCGCCGCCGCCACCGCCCAACTAATTGAGCAAACGGGCAGTTTACTTGTAGGATTTGGCTTTGTCATCGAACTCACTTTCCTGGAAGGGCGCAAGCTTTTACCCGATGTGCCGATCGTCTCCTTAATCGAATACTAAAATTGAAGCTTAGAAACCATGAGCCTTAAATGACCGCCAAATCTTCCCCGCTCCCGTCTATCCTGCAAAAAATCATTGGCTTCTTTCAAAGCGAGGCGCTGATCTATGTTGTGCGGCGACTGCTACAAGCCTCTTTGACGATGCTATTAGCTTCTGCCCTAAGCTTCTTTATTATTCAACTGGCTCCGGGGGATTATTTGGACGTGTTGCGGCAGAATCCTCAGATTTCAGAGGAAACAGTCAAAGGATTAGAGCAACGGTTTGGGTTAGACAAGCCAATCATTACGCAGTACTTTTTGTGGCTCAGACAAATCCTGACTCAGGGCGATTTTGGCATTAGTTTTGCCTACCAGCGTCCGGTTGCGTCTTTGCTCTGGGAGCGAGTTCCGGCAACCCTGCTGATTGCGCTGGCATCGTTGGTGGTAACTTGGGCGATCGCCATTCCTCTAGGGGTGATCGGTGCGGTTCAGCAGAATCAATGGAGCGATCGCATCATCCGCACTATCAGCTACATCGGGCAAGGTTTCCCAACCCTGATTACGGGTTTACTGCTCCTCTTTTTCGCTCAACTCACCTCACCTCTCTTCCCCGTCGGCGGCATGACCAGCATTGATCACGAAGACCTCACCTTCTTCGGTAAAGTGCTAGACATCGGCTGGCACATGATTTTGCCCACCCTTGCCCTCAGCATTACTAGCTTTGCTGGGCTGCAACGCATTACGCGGGGCGAGTTGCTTGATGTGCTCCGACAAGATTATGTCCGAACTGCCCGCGCTAAAGGATTGCCTGAGAACAAAGTGATTTATGTTCACGCGCTGCGTAATGCCATTAATCCGCTGATTACCCTACTCGGCTTCGAGTTTGCTGGACTGCTAGGCGGGGCGTTTATCACCGAAACCTACTTTAACTGGCCCGGTTTAGGACGACTGACGCTGCAAGCCGTTCAAAATCAAGACCTTTACCTGATCATGGCAAGCCTGATGATGGGCGCAGTGCTGCTGATTATCGGAAATTTGCTGGCAGATTTGCTGCTAACGGCGGTCGATCCCAGGATCAAATTGTCAGATATGCAATAGGCGATCGATCCGACTTCTCACTCCCGTCCCCCTTTCAGATAAGATTGAAGATGCTTAAATTTGCGATCGCCCGCGTTCTTAACTTTAAGCAAATTGTTTGATGAAATTTAATTAACGGTAGCCGCAATCCGGCGCGCTGCCTCTAGGTAGGGAAGAAAACCT
>JBBRCV010000139.1:0-15217 GCA_038204505.1 Elainellales cyanobacterium | reverse complement strand
CGGCAATCTATACAAAATAATTAGTCAGTTACCCAACAGAAATGAGATTGATGTTTTATTTATTGCTGGCATTGAAAAGTCGCTGGAGCCTTACATTCAGCCGGGATATGGTGGACAAGGAGATTATTACAAGCGCGATACTGTTCCGCGAATTTTAGGACACCTGAACTTACAGCGCGAACGTTTCCGCGATGATTTTCCGTTTGCTATTGTGTTCTTGGTGCCATTATTCGCACTTAAATATTTCATGCTACGATCGCCCGATTTTTTTGATTGGCGATCGGGGTTGTTTGAGTTTCCGCAAGAAAAAAAGGATGTTGATAAAGCATCCTTTCGTTATCTAGAGATGGAATATGATGATTTTTCCAGTCTTACTCATTCAGAAAGACTCGATCTATTGCGAGAAGTACAATCTCTCATTGATGAAGATCATCAATCGAATGAGAATAAAGTTGAACTGTGGCGAAGGCAGGGACTAATTTGGGATGCTGATGGTAATTTTGAAGCGGCGCTTGTTTCCTTTGACCGAGCACTAAAGATTAAACCTGACTTTCACGAAGCTTGGAACAATCACGGCATTACATTAAGTGACCTAAAACGCTACGAAGAAGCGATCGCCTCTTATGACCGATCGCTGGAGATTAAACCTGACTATCACGAAGTTTGGAACAATCGTGGCAATGCGTTAAGTGATCTAGGACGATATGAAGAAGCGATCGCCTCCCTTGATAGAGCGCTGGAGGTTAAACCCGACAATCACGAAGCTTGGTACAATCGCGGCTATGCATTAGTTAATCTAGGACGATATGAAGAAGCGATCGCCTCCCTTGATAGAGCACTAGAGATTAATCCCGACTTTCACGAAGCTTGGAATAATCGGGGCTATGCATTACGTAATCTAGAACGGTATGAAGAAGCGATCGCTTCCCTTGACAAAGCGCTGGAGATTAAACCTGACTATCATGAACCTTGGTACAATCGCGGCTATGCATTAGTTAATCTAGAACGATATGAAGAAGCGATCACTTCTTACAACCGAGCACTGGAGATTAAACCTAACAATCACGAAGCTTGGTACAATCGCGGCATTGCATTAAGTAAGCTAGAACGATATGAAGAAGCGATCGCCTCCTATGACCGAGTGCTGGATATTAAACCCGATGATGCGAAGGCTGTTTACAGCAAAGCCTACTGTTATGCATTACAAGCAGATATAAAGGGAGCGATCGCCCACCTCCAACAAGCGATCGCCCTTGACCCCAACTACCGAGAAATGGCAAAAACCAACAGTGATTTCGATCGCATTCGAGACGACCAGCGGTTTCAGGAGTTGCTCGAAGAATAAGCTAATGGGAAAATGAAATAACGCCACCACACCTAACTCAAAAAACATCCCATGAACGCCAAAGTACAACTCATTGAAGCGATCGAACAAGCTCCAGACGCACTCATCGAAGAACTTCTAGACTTCCTACTGTTTGCCCAAACCCGACGCAAGCAACAAGCCGAAGACAAAACTGTAGTCCAGCCCCCTCCAAGCAGTAGACCGATTTGGGAACACTTTGAAGACTTTACCCGTGACCTGCCCCAAGAAGCGATCGCGCAACTCCCCACAGATGGCGCAGCCCAAATTGATCATTACCTCTACGGCAAACCCAGACAAAGCCCATGAGGATAATCTTTGCCGATACATTTTATTGGGCTGCACTGCTCAACCCTAGAGACGAGTGGCATCAACCCGTCATAGACTTCAATAAAACCCTTGACTCTGTAGTCTTTATGACAACAGAAGAAGTGTTGACCGAGTTTCTCAATTTCTTCTCAGCTTACGATTTTAGAATGCGCCAAGGTGCTTTTCAGAGAGTTCGAGACATCTTGAACAACGATTCCGTTCAGGTTCTTCGTCAAAGCCACGACACTTTTCTAACGGGCATTGAATTGTATGGGCAGCGTTCTGACAAAGAGTATAGCCTTACCGACTGCATCTCCATGCAAACGATGCAGCAGCAAGGGCTGACAGAAGTATTGACCCATGACAAACATTTTAGTCAGGAAGGATTTACCATTCTGTTCCCTTAAGTCAAGCGATCGCCCACCTCCAACAAGCGATCGCCCTTAATCCCAACTGCCGAGAGGCAAAAACCGACAGTGATTTCGATCGCATTCGAGATGACCAGCGGTTTCAAGAGTTACTGAATGAGTCTTAGTAATAGCCCACTTGCTAAGATGTAACCAATCTAACTCTGATAAATTCCTATGCAATCCCTCAACATTACTTTGTCAGATGCGATCGCCACAGCCCTCAAAACCTACCTGCAATCCCAAGAATCTTCGCTGTCTCCAGAGGCGATCGTTGAAACTGCGCTAGAAAAGTTTTTGTCCGAACAAGGATATCCTGCAAGTCATGAATCCGAAGAAACCTTAGACTCTGCCGTTGAAAGTTTCCGTCAAGGCTGGCGAGATGCCATGACTGGGAAAACCGTTCCAGTTGCTCAACTTTGGGACGGTATTGATGCTGAATAATTCAGCGATCGAAGTTGAAGTTTCCGAAAAAATGAAACGTGATCTCCGTATCCTATCTAAACGATACCGATACATTCGCAGTGACGTTCAGCCGATTATTGAAGAACTTCAAGCAGGTGAGATGCCTGGAGATCAAGTGCCTGGGGTGGGCTATTCCATCTTTAAAGTCCGAATTAAAAATAGCGATATTCAGAAAGGCAAAAGTGGCGGCTATCGATTGATTTACTATTTAAAAACTGCCGAGAAGATTATTCTCATCACGATCTATTCAAAATCCGACCAGGCGGATGTTACCGCCAATGAGATTCGTTTAATTATCGCTGAACAGGAAAACCTTTCAAAATAGAGCATTAGAGAAAAGCAACCTCACGGCATATAGTCCTTGAAATCGTGGAGATGGTCATCGTTATCTGACACAATCGACAGCGTTCCCACAGCGCTCCCCGACTGTCGAGGTTGTCGAGGAGTCGGCGCTCCAGCCATGAGCTGCGCGACAATCGTTTGCCCCGAAATGATTTGCACTACCTCTCCAGGGTGAAGGCTAGAAATCAACTGTGAGAGGTTAGTCTGTGCCTCTTCCACCGTCACCCAATGCATAGAAAATTCTCCTTTTGCTTGCTCTAGCTGAATTTTAGCAACAGATCAAGCTGCTGCACCTACAAATCAAACCTGATTCGCGCGTTTTCCCACTAAACGATCGCGCAAATGTTTAATGCGATCGCGGAATTTTGCTGCTTCTTCAAACTCCATTTTCTTCGCTGCTTCTTTCATTTGCGCCTCTAACTGCACAATTAAGCTAGGGATATTTTCCAACGGCAAATCGTAGGAATGCTCGTAAACCTCTTCTAACTGCTGAGCATTTAGGCGGCGGGACGTATCTAAGAACGCGAGAATAGAGTTGGGTGTGCGGCGAATGATGGAGGTGGGCGTAATGCCATGTTTTGTGTTGTAAGCCATTTGGATAGCGCGACGGCGTTCGGTTTCACTGATAGCTTTTGCCATACTGTCGGTAAGGTTATCGCCGTAGAGGATGGCTTTGCCATCGACGTGACGGGCAGCTCGACCAATCGTTTGAATCAGCGATCGCTCTGCTCGCAGGAAGCCTTCTTTATCGGCATCTAGAATGGCAACCAGCGAGACTTCGGGTAAGTCTAATCCTTCCCGCAATAGGTTTACGCCAATCAGGACATCGAAATCCCCGTTGCGTAAGTCCTGAAGGATCTCGATTCGTTCAATAGAGTTAATCTCGGAGTGGAGGTAGCGAACTTTTACAGCTCGTTCTTGAAAGTATTCCGTTAAGTCTTCCGCCATACGTTTAGTCAGCGTAGTTACCAACGTTCGCTCGTTGATTTCTGCTCGTGCCAGAATCTCTCCTAACAGGTCGTCAATTTGTCCTTCGGTAGGTCGAACAAAAATCTCTGGATCAAGTACGCCTGTGGGACGAATAATTTGTTCAATGACTCTTCCAGTGCCGGGGACGTAGATTTGCTTTTCGCCAATGGTGTCTAATTTGCCGCCCGATTGCTCTAGCTCCCAGATGCCTGGAGTAGCTGAGACGAAAATGCACTGATTCACTTTTTGCCAGAATTCATCAGATTTGAGAGGACGATTATCGGCGGCGCTGGGCAAACGAAATCCGTGATCAATCAGCGTCATTTTACGAGAGCGATCGCCATTATACATTCCTCTAATCTGCGGTATCGTGACGTGCGACTCGTCAACTACCAACAGCCAATCATCAGGAAAATAATCGATTAAGCACTCTGGGGGCGATCCGGCGACGCGTCCAGTCAGGTGACGAGCGTAGTTCTCAACGCCGTTGCAATATCCCACTTCGCGCAGCATTTCCAAGTCGTAGCGAGTCCGTTGCTCTAAGCGCTGTGCTTCTAAAAGCTTGTTGTCTTTTTCCATCTCTTCGAGGCGATCGCGCAGTTCTTGCTCAATGGCGTTACAGGATTCTTCTAAGCGATCTTCTGGCGTGACAAAGTGGCGGGCTGGGTAGATGTTAACAGCGTCCATA
The DNA here is from genome assembly GCA_038204505.1 of Elainellales cyanobacterium. Classification (GTDB taxonomy): domain Bacteria; phylum Cyanobacteriota; class Cyanobacteriia; order Elainellales; family Elainellaceae; genus Timaviella. Next base: position 10,674 of record JBBRCV010000139.1, on the reverse strand, counting down.
CTTTGAACGGTTGCGCCTGTAATCGGATCGATATACCGAATTGCGTCGATTTGATCTCCAAAGAATTCTATACGAATGATCCGGTCTTCGTAAGCAGGACCAATTTCTAGAACATCGCCTTTAACTCGAAACTTTCCTCGCCCCAAGTCAAGATCGTTCCGTTCGTATTGAATGGAGGCGAGATCTCTGAGTACCTGTCGTTGATCAACTTCTTTCCCAACTCGAAAGGGTAGGGCAGCGTTGAGATATTCTGCTGGAGTTCCTAAGCCGTAAATGCAGCTAATGGAAGCAACGACAATGATATCTTTGCGCTCGAACAGCGATCGCGTTGCCGAGTGCCGTAGCATATCAATTTCTTCGTTGATGGATGCTGTTTTAGCAATGTAGGTATCGGTAACCGGGATATAGGCTTCGGGTTGATAATAGTCGTAATAACTAATAAAATATTCGACGGCGTTATCAGGAAAAAATTCTCGAAACTCGTTGCACAATTGAGCCGCTAAGGTTTTGTTGTGAGCCAAGACCAAAGTGGGTTTGCCGACGTTTTGAATGACACGGGCGATCGTGTGGGTTTTACCTGTGCCTGTGGCTCCAAGGAGGGTTTGAAAGCGATCGCCTGCTCTGGTGTTTTTGATGAGCTTAGAGATGGCTTTGGGTTGGTCTCCGGCTGGTTCGTAGGGAGCTTGAATGTCGAAATCTGTCATGGTGGCTGGGTGGCTGTGTAGCGGGGTCTACATTCTAGATCCTAGCGATTTTTCACAGATGTGGGGGAGAATTGGTAAAGAGAAAAAGGGAGAATTTTTGAATCAGGTCTGCAAGCTTGATCAACTGGCAGACCTGCAAATTCTACAAATTGAAACTACACGAACTGAAATTGAGCGCTGTTCAGGTTTAAGTTCGCTCCATTCTGCACAACGCCAATTAGCTCCGGTCCTACGCCCTGGTTAATGAAGATTCCTGTTCCTAAGTTAATGCCTCGTAAACGATAGTCGCTACGGCTGCCATTGAGCTGAATTGTATCGATCGCTTGCAGGTCTAAAATGAGGGCAAAATCTCTCCTTTTACCGTCATCATAATAAGCCTGATTGCTATCTCCTAAGACGAACGTATCCCGATCGCCGCCACCGCGAAGTTGATCGCGTTCACCTTGTCCTGGAACGATAGCTTGAGCGTTCACACCTGTGAGGCGATCGCGTCCACCACCACCGACCAAAATGTCATTTCCTTCATCTCCAATTAATTGATCCCTGCCGCCATTTCCAGAGAGCGAATCGTCTCCTGTGCCCCCAAAAATTCTGTCGTTATCCGCTCCTCCTTGCAGTCGATCATTGCCACCGTTGCCCAATATGCGATCGTTCTGTTGTCTACCGTTAGCAAAGTTATCTCGCTCATCTCCCACCAGTACGTTCGGTTGTTTAAGCAATACAGCCGTCCGTGCCCCCGTAATTAAACCCAGAAAAGAGAAGCCTGAAGAAACCCGTAAAGCTTCAACGCTGCCTCTAGAAGTTAGAGCACTGGCAACGTTGCTTGGGGTCGCTTGATAATCCGCTATGAACTCTTTAAAGTCGGTTTCCTGGTTAAAGTTAAAACCCGCGCTGCTAAGATCTTGAACGGTAATAGTGGTTTGGGTGTAGCCAGGAGGTGGGGTGCTGAGCAGTTGTCTGCCTGCCGCGAATTGGATATGCTTGTCTAGGGCAAAAATTGGGTCGACTGTGGTGCCATCAGTGTAGGTTTGCAAAACGACTGAGCCTGGTAAGTAACCCTGTCCACCCAAGCTGACCAAATCGCCATTGACAATGTAGTGGGTGATGTTTTTGGACACACCCTTTTGTTGAAACTGCGCCACCGTTGAGTTGTTAACGCCTGGGGAATTAAAGGTGACGAGATTGCCGATTTGATTGGTTAGATCGGCGGCGGTTAATTGAGCGATCGCCCCACCCATGCTGTGTCCAATAACGTCGGGTTTGAGAGTGGCATCACTAAATTTAGCAAGCCAGGTGGCGATCGCTGCTCGGTTCGCTAAAAACTGATTAGATCCAATGCCTCGCGGGTCAGAATTAGCAGCGTCATCAATTGCCTCATCTGTGCCACGAAAAATTAGGACTGGCGGCTTTTCTGGTGTTAAAGAAGTTAACCCAAGTGCTTGAAACCCGGTGGTGGGATCATTAAAAGCTTGATCAATTTTGTAACCTTTGACTGCTAAAAAAGCATTGACAAATGGACTAAACTCAGGTTTGTCAAACCCGTAAGCTACCTCTTTAGCAAGGATTTCATAAATTGGATCTAAAGGTGTCATTGTTGTAGCTCATAAATATTTCTGCCCCTATAGTAAAGTCATCAACGACCTCGGGCATTGAAGAATGGTGTACTTTTCTTTGGCTAAAACTAAAATTGGCATCTAAGGTTTGAAAATGGGTTATCCCAGAGGGCAATAGAGTCCACCGCTTTGATAACTCCAAGCAATGCCTTCAGGGTCTAGGCTTTTTGACCATTCGCCAAAACCAGCCTGCCGCTTGCGTTTGCGTAGGGTACTTTTGCTAACGCCGAGGCGCTGGGAGAGTTGGCGGCAAGAGAGGCTGGTGGGTGGGGCAAGTTCATCGAGCAGCGATAGGTAAGCTTCCCAAAAAACCAATACGGTCGTTAAGAAAATAAATACGATCGCTTCAGGACGCTTCAGATAATCTGGGATTTCTGAGGTTTCTGCAAGGGCTGATGTGGGACGTTGAGCCAGTGACGATGTATCCATAAGAATAAGGGCAACTTGAGTAGGGGTAGCTTCTGTCAGTGAGTTTTGGGACATAGGGGGAATGGATTCTGCCTCAGATATTTCTACTTCAGAATCAGAAAGGCTGGCTTCAGCCCTGTCTGAATCAAACATATCTAGATCTGCGATATCTTGGGCAGTTGAAGAGAGTTCAAAGTGAGACTGGCTTTGAATCACCTCGTGCCATGAGTGATGGCGGCTGCTCTTCTGCCGACCGTAGACCTTGATGGTTTTAAGCGAATGAATTTTGAGAATATCCAGGCTGGAGCGAACAAACGAAACGGCAATATGTTGCTCAGGAGGTGGCTCACCCTCAAAGAGAAGATGCAGACAGTTGTCTTGATACTTCACCTGTACCGAGATGTCTAGGGGCTGGGTCACCTGGTTCATTAGAGTGGCGATCGCCACCGGATCACCCTGTTTGGCTAACATTAAGACTTCTGGGGATGCCATATTTCCTTCCAACCTCAGCATCTTTTATGATCCCATATGATCCCATCAATTGCTCTCTTGCAACAAAGCCGTAACCGCATTGATCACAACTTGGGCAGATCCCAGAAAAAATTCCCGATCAACAGTGTCTAGTGTATCGGTCGGTTGATGGTAGTGAGGATTTCTAAAATTGGCGGTATCGGTAACTAATACGGCTCCTAGCCCTTTTTTCCAGAAGGGAGCGTGGTCGCTTCGCACCAGGTCGGGGGTGAAGTCTCCAAAGGTGGGAATCTCCAAGGTTAAGACTTGGGGCAAGACAGGGCGCGTACTCTGGGTAAAGCTATTGATCAGCGCTGGATGCCCCTGGTTGCCGATGACTGCCAAAAAATCACCGCGATCGGTGGGCGGCTTGATGGGCAGCACGGGTGGATAGGACTGGCATCCTGCCTCGTGGCAAGCATAACCGACCATATCGAGGATGACTGCGCCTTTAAGGTTGTCTTGCTGAACTGGGTCTGCAATAAAGGCTTGACTGCCCAGTAAACCAATCTCTTCGAGGTCGAAAAAGACTAGCTTAAGGGTTCGGGGCGTAGCAGCGGTGAGCAAACGAGCGGCTTCTAAAACAGTCGATAGGCTGGTGGCGTTATCATCGGCTCCGGGCGATCGCTCCACCGAATCGTAATGTGCTCCTAGCAAAATTGCCCCTGCACTCGGCTCACTGCCAACTCGCTCGGCGTAGATGTTGACTCCGCTACTGGCTCCGCTCTTAAAAGGGATCTCTTGTGCCGTCCAGCCTGCATCTTGTAATGCCCGAAGAAGATAGTGCCGTGCCTTTGCCCGGTCTGTCTCGGCATAGCGAATAAAGGTCAGTGCTTCTAAATCAGTCAGCAGCCGTTGAGAATCGACGGTAGGCATGTCGGCAGGTCGCACCCCTTGCACCATTTGGGTATTGCTGCCTGATTGAGAGTCGGCTGATTGAGAGTCGGCTGATTGAGAGTTAGCTGATTGAGAGTTGGCTGATAGAAATGAGGGCGATCGCTGCCAGTTAACCCAGACCGCCAGCATCGTCGAAACTAATAGTGCCAACCAGATCCATCGCTTCATGGAACCTCTCCAAATTGCATCTCCGCAACTTGAAAGATACCACCAATTACCAAGGTGCTCTGATCCCAAAGTTCTGATACCAGAGTGCTTTGAGTAGAAACTGTGCCCTTAAACTTGCTGAGGCAATACACCGCTTTCGTGTTGCCTCATTGACGTTGCCACCACTGCTGTTACAACTAGAGGCTGACAATCACGACAAACGGAGAATCTATCGGTTCTTTGGGGACTCGATACCCTAAATCGACCTCGTTGCCAAACTGCGCTTGCCGTTGCACATAAAGCGCGATCGCCCGTTCTAAAATCGCCGCCACTTCACCTCGTGTTGCTGCTGCCTTTGGGTTCAACCGATTGACATTGGGGTAATTGACGACAATCTCGTGCTGGGTCGCCAGTGCCACCGAAAGCCGAGCATAGTCAGAGATGGTTTCCGCATCTTCGTACCGATTCAGCTCGTTAATACCGCCATCTCTGCGAGTGCCTAGAATTTGCGCCAACGCTACTAATACATCTTGCCGACGAATGCCGTCTTCAGGGCGGAACGTATCATCGTCAAACCCAGACATAATTCCTGTTTCGTAAGCGCGGACAATGGCAAAGCGGGCAGGCATGGGCACATCTCGAAACCGAATTGCCGGACGAATGTTTGTCAAAATGCGATCGAAAGCTGCCACGACAACTTGGGCAAATTGTCCACGGGTAATCAGAGTATTGGGGCTAAAATTACCCAGGTCATTGCCTCGAATAATGCCCATGTTGGCAAGGACGGTGATGTAGTTAGCTGCCCAATGTCCTTCAATATCAGGGAAAGGAATTTGCAAAAGCGATGTCCAGGTCTGATTACCCACAACACCATCTGCATTCAGGGCATAGTGCTCTTGGTAGGTGAGAACGGCAGCGTTGGTGCGATCGCCAAAGTCTCCATCCACCACTAAGGGCACGAGCGAGCGAAATAGAATCTGATTTCCCAGGCGCTGGTTCAGCAAAATTTGCAATTCTTCAACTGCGTCTCCCTGGCTGCCAATGAGGACGGTGGGGCGAAGGGTAATGACTGGCATAGGTTGATCCTCACGATTGGAATTCTAAAGATGCTTGCTTTAGAGAACAACTTGAGATTAGCCCGTGATTCCAGGTGCCGTTGATTACCCTGATGGGTACTTTTATCGCTTAGGGTGTGGCTTAGGTGTCACTTAGGGCAACCAGGGATACTGCCGAAAATCAGGCTGCCGCTTCTCCAAAAATGCCTGTTTCCCTTCTGATCCCTCTTCCGTCATGTAATAAAGTAACGTCGCATTGCCTGCCAATTCTTGCAGCCCTGCCTGACCGTCACAATCAGCATTAAACGCCGATTTCAGACAGCGAATGGCGATCGGGCTTTTTTCTAAAATTTCTTGCGCCCACTGAATGCCCTCAGCCTCTAGCTGGGCGATCGGCACAACGCAATTGACCAAACCCATCTCTAACGCCTGCTGAGCATCGTATTGCCGACAAAGAAACCAAATTTCGCGCGCCTTCTTTTGCCCTACTACTCGCGCTAAATAGCTAGCTCCAAAGCCACCGTCAAAACTGCCCACTTTAGGACCTGTCTGTCCAAAAATAGCGTTATCAGCGGCGATCGACAAATCACAAAGCAGATGCAAAACGTGTCCCCCCCCGATCGCGTAACCCGCCACCAGCGCAATCACCACCTTGGGCAGAGAGCGAATCAACCGCTGCAAATCCAACACATTCAGCCGAGGCACCCCCTCATCATCCACATATCCCGCCTGTCCCCGCACCGACTGGTCGCCGCCCGAACAAAATGCATACTTACCATCGGTATGAGGACCCGCTCCAGTCAGCAGAATTACTCCAATTCGCTGATCTTCCCTAGCATTGGCAAACGCGTCGTAGAGTTCAAACACTGTTTTAGGGCGAAAGGCATTGCGCTTATGGGGACGGTTGATCGTGATTTTGGCGATGCCATCGGCTTTGTGATAAAGGATATCGTCGTAGGTTTTAGCAGTTTGCCATTCGAGGGGCATAGGAGAGAAGGGGAAGGGAAGGTCGGTTAGAATTATATGATTCTTTGGTATCGGGTCTTTAGATATCAAGGTCTATAGGCTGTAGGTCTGGATTCTTTGGTATCGAGCCTTTAGATATCAGGAGATATCAGGGTCTACAGGCTGTAGGTCTGGAGATGACGCAAAAGATAATTCGTCATTTTCTCAATACTGTGTCATTTTTCCAATACTGTGAAATAATTAGAGGCTGTGTCTAACTGTCCCTAAAAATAAAAGTATAGAGCTATGGCGAAGGGCGTACGAATCATTATTACGTTGGAGTGCACTGAGTGCCGCACCAACCCAGACAAGCGTTCAGCAGGAGTTTCCCGCTACACCACGCAAAAGAACCGCCGTAACACCACGGCGCGGTTAGAGCTGAAGAAGTTCTGCCGTCACTGCAACAAGCACACGGTTCACAAAGAAATTAAGTAGTTTTCACTTTTCAACTATTCCAGTAAAGACCTATGGCATATTTTCGTCGTCGCGTTTCTCCCCTTAAGCCCGAAGAACCCATCGATTACAAAGAGGTGGATTTGCTTAGAAAGTTCATCACCGAGCGCGGTAAAATTCTGCCTCGGCGAATCACAGGTCTAACCGCTAAGCAGCAGCGGAATTTGACTGAAGCAATCAAGCGTGCCCGGATTCTGGCGCTCTTGCCCTTCGTTAACCAAGAAGGCTAGTGCTTAAAACCCTGCAATCGTTGATTTTTCTGGAGTGCTGTTCAGAAAAATCAACCATTTGTAGTAATTTGATGCAATGAGGTGATGAGCAGAGGGAACTTTAAGCCTCATAATAGCGACATGCCGCTTTAGGGCGTAAGTTACCTGACCTCATAGCTGTCGATATTTTCATGGAGAAGGGAACGTTAGTTGAGTTCAAACTACAGGGCGATGCCTCAGATCGCCGTCGTTTGGCTGTTATTGATCGCCCAGAGGGCAAAAAGAACTGGATTGCCATTGACGAGCGATCGCATTCTCACACACTGCATTCTCGACAGGTCACCTATACCGTTACAGGGCAGATCTACACTCCTAAAGAAATTGCTGGATTTTGGCAAGAAACGCAGTCTTACCTCGACCCCGATAGTTTAGAGGTAGCCTGGGAAATTTTAGAGGGTGAGTCGGTTGACCCGGCGGGCATGGCAATGCTGCTGTTTTCTCAGCAAACCCCGGTTTTTTGCTATGCCGCATACTGTCTTTTGTCAGAGGATAAGCTTTACTTTAAGCAGAAGGGCGATCGCTACGAACCGCGTTCTTCAGCTCAGGTAGCAGAACTCAAGCATCAGGCTAACGTTGAGGCACAGCGTTCACAGGAAGCACAGAATTTCCAGAACCGAATTCAGCAAGCTCTAGAGGGCGAGTCGGTAGAGTGGCAAAGCAGCGATCGCGTTCGACTAGAGGCTCTGGAACGAGTTGCAGTTTTGGGAGACGAAGCCACTCATCGAACCCCTGCATTGGAACTTTTGACCGCATTAGGGCGATCGGAAACCGCCGAAGCAGCGCTCCAGCTCTTAGTAGAGTTGGGGCTTTGGAGTCCTCACGAAAATCTGTTCTTGCGACGTAGCCAAGTGCCCATTCAGTTCTCTAGTAAGGCATCAGAAATGTCCGCATCTCGTCTATCGTCGCCGCCGCTTGACGCTCACCCGAATCGGTTAGACCTCACCCACCTCAAGGTTTACACCATTGATGACGAAAGCACCCGCGAAATTGACGATGGACTCAGCGTTGAATCTTTGGCAGATGGACGGCAGCGGCTCTGGATTCATATTGCCGATCCTAGCCGCTGGGTTGAGCCTGGGGATGACTTGGATTTGGAAGCGCGCCGTCGCTGCACCACCATTTATTTACCCACGGGCATGATCCCCATGTTTCCGCCAGAGCTGGGGACAGGTCCCATGAGTTTGACTCAGGGAAAGGTCTGTTCGGCACTGAGTTTTGGGGTGATTTTAGATGAAACGGGTGAGGTGGAGAATTATCAAATTCAGGTGAGTTTGGTGAAGCCAACCTATCGTCTTACCTATGAAGATGTAGATGAAATTTTACAGCTAGGTGTCCAGGCAGAGCCAGAGTTAGAGGCGATCGCCACCTGGTCAAAACGGCGATCGAGCTGGCGGCAATCTCAGGGGGCAATCAGCATCCATATGCCTGAATCGTCGATTAAGGTGAAGGACGACGAAATTACAATCGAAGTCTTAGAAGATTCAGTTTCGCGATCGCTGGTAGCAGAGATGATGATTTTGGCAGGAGAAGTAGCGGGTCGCTATGGCGAGGCTCACAGTTTACCGCTGCCGTTTCGCGGTCAGCCCCAGCCCGAACTGCCACCCGAGGGAGAGCTACTGCAACTTCCGGCTGGCTTCGTCCGTGACTATGCAATTCGGCGCTGTATGCCGCGCAGCGAAGTTAGCATCACGCCAGTTCGTCACGCCAGCTTGGGATTAGCTACTTACACACAGGTGACCTCCCCGATCCGGCGATATGCTGATCTGCTGGCGCATTTTCAAATTAAGGCGCATTTGCGAGGCGAGACGTTGCCTTTTTCAACGGAATCGATTCAGGAATTGATTCAGGTTCTTAGCAACACTGCCTACGAGTCGATGTTAGTAGAGCGTCAAACGAATCGCTATTGGGCATTGGAATATTTGCGGCGGCGACCACAAGAGATTTGGCAGTCGTTAGTGTTGCGCTGGTTGCGGGAACACGAGAATTTGGGTTTGGTGCTGTTGGAGGAGTTGGGTTTGGAAGTTGCGATGCATTTCAGCCGTCCGATAGAAGTAGGTGAAAGGCTGGATGTGAAGGTGACTTATGCCGATCCTCGGCAAGACATCATTCGGTTGACTGAGATGAGTAGATCGGTGGCTTGATTCTCAAAGCTTCAAGTTGCTGATTCATCCAAGAGTGCTGCTTTGCAGATACCGCAAGCGATCGCCCTCTCCTGATTCTGCTCGATCGCCCGTTCTACTCCTGTTTTAGCAATTTCCAGTATTTGCCAGATTACTCTAGTAAGCTGATTAATTCGTCTTTAGTTAGATCAGCGTCTCGAAGAATCTTTAAAAGTAACCCTTTACCAATGGTCTTGCGGGCATGAACCGGGATAGAAACGACTCGATTGTCTTCATGCTTCATCCGAACATGGCTACCCTTTTGCCTGACAACGCAAAAGCCAATCTTTTGAAGCGCAGCGATCAGTTCTTCTCCGGTTGGGTTGGGAAGTTTTGCCACTAGACAACTACTCTCTGTACACCGATAAATTCAGTGGTTGATTCTTCGACTAATTCTTCAAGACATAGTTCAATCACCTCTCGAATATTTTGCATTAGCTCATCAATGGTTTCTCCTTGGCTATAGCAAGCTTTGAGTTGTGGAACTTCGCCAATGTATATTCCATCTTCATCTCGTTCAATCACAACGTAAAATTCTTTGGTTTTCATACTTCTTCTCTCTGTTTTTTTAGATCAATGCCCAAAACTTCAAGTTGCTGATTCATCCAGATAGTTGCTCTCTCCTCATTCTGCTCGATCGCCCGTTCTACTCCAGTTTTAGCAATTTCTAGCAGGAGTCATGTGCTATGGAAAATATCGATATATTTCCTTGCGATGTAATACACGAACAAAGGTAATCCTATCTTCGTCTTCGGCAAAGCCAACTCGATAGTCACCAACTCGGATACGATAGCAATTCCCATCTGCCTTAAGTTTTTTGATGTTATTGATATTCAAGAGATTTTCAGCAGTTTCTACTCCTTCTATTACGGTTTTGATTCTTAGGAGTAAGTCCTCATCTCGAATCTTGCCAAGATCCTTTTCAAAGCTTTTTCTGAACTCGACTTTCACGCTTTCGGCTTCAAAAGCTGAAAGATGGACTAGCGGCTAACTAGTTCGGTCGTCTCACCTTCTGCGATCGCCCGTTACATTGCCAAGTCTTCGATAATTTCTGTTAGAAGATCAAAGACTTCTTCCCGGTTCTCATGCAGCAGTTCGACGATCGCGCTTTTGAAGATTTCTTTAAGTTGAGTTGAGTTGAGCGTGATTTCAGACATGGTGCCTCCTTTCAATTAATCCTGAGATTGATAGGTTGATTCCTAATGCTTCAAGTTGCTGATTCATCCAAGCGATCGCAGACTGTATTGATAATAAATGCGATCGCGGCTTCGAGGTGTGGGGTCGTGCTGCCTCCGAGAGGGGGTTGTTTTAATTCTCATTACATAACTGTTCTTGCAGGCAACAACAACGTTTGTTCAATTTCTTCCCGTACATCCCGACTCACATAACATTCACTGCTAAGGCAATCGACCAGTAGTTGATTGGCATCATAATACTGTTGCAGCAAATTCATT